>NZ_LJGW01000217.1:754-6755 GCF_001751255.1 Streptomyces nanshensis
CCGCCTCCGCGAGCGGCAGCGCCGTACAGATCCTGGGCTCCGCGGGCTGCGAGCCGCGCAGCAGAGCCGGACGGCACTTCCGGGACGCGAAGGTCATGGAGATCATCGAAGGAGCGCAGCAGGTGGCCGAGGAACACATCGCCGAGCAACTGATGCGCCGCCACGCGGCCGCCCCGGGCGCCGGGGCCCCGGCATGACGGCCGCCCCCGAGCCGGACGCCGCCTCCGGCCGCGCTTCCGACGCCCCGTCCGGACCCGCCCCCGTCGTCAAGTGCCTGGTGTGGGACCTGGACGACACCCTGTGGGACGGCGTCGTCCTCGAAGGCGACGAGCCGGAGCCCTTCCCCGGCGCGCTGAAGACGCTGCGCGCCCTGGACGAGCGGGGCATCCTGCACGCCGCCGCCAGCCGCGGCGAGCACGCCGTGACCGCCCGCCACCTCGACCGGCACGGCCTGGAGGAGTGGTTCTGCGACGTACGGGTCGGATGGGGCGCCAAGTCCGACGCGGTACGGCGCATCGCCGAAGCGCTCAACATCGGCCTCGACACTTTTGCGTTCGTCGACAACGACCCGGTCGAGCGCGCCGAGGTCGCTTCCGCGCTGCCCATGGTGCGCTGCTATCCGGCAGAGCAGGCCGCCGGGCTGCCCGATCTGGCCGCGTTCCAGCCGGAGTTCGTCACCGAGGAGGCCGGCAGGCGCCGCCTGCTCTACCGCACCGAGCGCCGGCGCCAGGCCGCCCAGGAGGAGTTCGGCGCGGACCGGCAGGGCTTCCTCGCCTCCCTCGGACTGGTGATGACCGTACGGGAGGCCACCGAGGACGATCTCTCCCGCGCCAGCGAACTGACCGTGCGCACCCATCAGTTGAACACCTCGGGCCTGACGTACGGGGCGGAGGAGCTGCGCCGTCTGACGGCCTCGCCGGGTCACCGCGTACAGGTCGCCGAACTCCGCGACGACTACGGCGAGTACGGGATCATCGGCCTCGCCGTCACCGAACTCACCGACGACGACGCCGTGTTGCGCCTGATGCTGATGTCCTGCCGGGTGGCCTCGCGGGGCGTGGGCACCGTGCTGCTCGACCGTCTCGTGCGGGAGGCGGTCGCCGAAGGGCGGCGGCCCGTCGCGCACTTCGTGCCGACCGAGGCCAACCGCTCCATGCTGGTCACCCTGCGCTTCGCGGGCTTCGCCCCGGTCGAGGACGGCACGGGCGCGGGGGACGCGGACGGAGCCGGGGCCGGGGGAGCGGCGGGGGCGCCGCTCGTCCTCGGCGTCGATCCCGAGCGGCTTGCGCCGCAGCGCGAGAGCCACGTCCGCGTCGTCAGCGGAACGGACTGAGGTGGGGCGGCAGTGGCACACGACTTCGCGCGGGAACGGCCTGACCGGTCGGAGCGGTCTGAGTGGCCCGAGCGGCACGAGGGGCATGAACGGGCCGACGGGCGGGCCGAGTTGACGGGCGCCCGCGGAGACCGCGGCCTTTCGTACGACGGCCTTTCGTACGACGGCCTTTCGTACGACGGCCTCCCGGGCGGTGCACGGCAGGCACAGGCGCGGGCGCAGGAACGCGGCCGGGGCGACGGGCAGATACCTGAACCCGCCTCCGGCTCCACCCCCGAGCCTGCCCCCGAACCCACGCCCGTCCTGGAGGGGTTCCGGCAGCAGGTGCGCCGCGCGCCGTCCGCCACCGCCCTGGTCGTCGGCGGCCTGGAGCTGACCTACCGCGAACTCGACCTGGCCTGCGCGGCGTTGGCGCGGCGGCTGCGCGCGCACGGCGCCGGTCCGGGCCGTGTGGTGTGCGTACGCCTCGAACAGAACGCCGTCGCCGTCACCGCCATGCTCGCCGCCCTGCGCACCGGCGCCGCCTGGGCCGTCGTGGAACCGGACCAGCCGCCCGCCCGACTGCGGGCGCTGCTCGCCGACACCGACTGCGCGGTCGTCCTCGGCTCCGGACCCGAACCGGCCCTGGAGGACGCACCGGGCGCGCCCGCCCTCCTCGACGTCACGGGCCTCGACGTACGCGAACTCGCCGCCGAGGGCGAGCGGTTGCCCGGCGGGCCGGACCCGGCGGAGGCCGCCGTCTCCGAGGACGCGCCCGCCTACATCGTCTGCACCTCGGGATCCACCGGAGCGCCCAAGGGCGTCGTCGTCAGCCGCCGTCAGCTCGCCACCTCGATCGCCCCCCGTGAGTGGGTCTACGGCTCCGGACCCGCGACGTATCTCATGGCGATGCGCCTGTCGTTCGACGGGATGCTCGGCGGCATGTTCTGGTCGTTCACACGCGGCCACACGCTGCTGCTCCCGGACGACAAGCAGCTCCGGCAGGTGCACGAACTCGCCCGTCTGGCGGGGGAGTTCGAGGCGACGCACCTGATCGTCGTCCCCTCCTACTACCGCGCGCTGCTGGAGGAGAGCCGGCTGCTGCCGCCGTCTCTGCGGCTGGTCGTCGTGGCCGGCGAGCCCTGCACGCAGGACCTCGTCCGGCTCCACCACGAGCGGCTGCCGGGCGCGTCGCTGGTGAACGAGTACGGCCCCACGGAGACGACGATCTCCTGCACCGTGCAGCCGTGGCTCGCCCCGTCCCGGCAGCGGATCCCCATCGGCAGGCCGTGGGCGGGCGCCGTGGCGCATGTGCTCGACGAGCGGCTGCGGGAAGTGCCCGCCGGGGAGCGCGGAGAGCTGTACATCGGCGGCGGGTTCGTCGCGCTGGGCTACGCGGGACAGCCCGGCAGGACCGCGGAGCGCTTCGTCGCCGACCCGTACGGGCCGCCCGGGGCGCGGCTGTACCGCACGGGCGACATCGCGCACGTCGACGAGGAGGGCGCGCTGCACTGCCACGGCCGGACCGACCACCAGGTGAAGATCCGCGGCACACGTGTCGAACTCGGCGAGACCGAGGCGGTGTTGGAGGCGCACCCCGGCGTCGGGCAGGCGGTCGCGGTCTGCGACGTCTCCGGGACGGAGCACCGGCTCGTCGCCTTCCTCACGCCCGCGGAGCCCGGCGGGGCCACGCCGTCGTGGGCGGAGCTGCGCGAGCACTGCGCCGGACACCTCGTCGAGCAGGCCGTGCCGGTGCTCTTCCACACGCTGGAGCGGATGCCGCTGGGCAGCAGCGGCAAGGCCGACCGTACGGCGCTGACGGCGCTGGTCCCCGAGGCGGCCGCGGCCGCGGCGTCCCACACCGCGCACACCGCCCACGCGGACCCGAGCCCGGACGCCCCGCCCGGCGCGCCGCACGGTGACTCCGGCAGCCCCGCCGACCCGGGCGACCCGACGCACACCGTGGGCCTGATCTGGGCCGAGGTGCTCGGCCACGGCGCATCGGGACCGCACGACAACTTCTTCGCCGTGGGCGGCAGTTCGCTGCGCGTCATCGATCTGCACAAGCGGCTGGAGCGGCAGTGGCCCGGAGTGCTGCGCGTGGGCGAGCTGTTCGACCTGACGACGGTCTCGGCGCAGGCGGAGGCGATCGCGGCGCGGCTGGGCGTGAGCGCGAGCGGCGACGAATCCGCCCCCGCGGCCTACGAGTTGTGACCTCCGGTGAGCCGAGCCGACCATGAATGACCGAAAGGCGGAACGACCGGGATGAGCGGGAATCTCGACGCGGCACGCGCACGGAACGGCATCGCGGTGATCGGGATCTCCACCCGGTTCCCGCAGGCCGACAGCCTCGCCGGCTTCCGTGCCAATCTGCGCGCCGGACGCGACTCGGTGCGCGCCATGCCGCGGGAGCGGATCGAGGCGTGCTGCCAGGACCCCGACGCGGAGTATCCGCACCAGGGCTATCTGGACCGCATCGACCTCTTCGACCACGAGTTCTTCGGACTGTCGCGGCGCGAGGCGGAGGTCACCGACCCCCAGCACCGGCTGGCGCTCCAACTCACCCGCGAGGCACTGGAGAACGCCGGCTACGCCGCGTCCGCGATGCGGGACTCCCGTACGGCCGTCGTCTTCAGCTCGCCCACCAACGGCTACGCGCCCCTCGTACGCGAGGTCGGCACGCTCAGCATGATCGGCAACATCCCCTGCGGACTGCCCGCCCGCGTCTCGCACATCTTCGGCCTCACCGGCCCCTGCTACGGCGTGGACACCGGCTGCAACGGCTCCCTCGTCGCCGTGCACCAGGCGTCGCGTGAACTGCGGGACGGGGACGCGGACTTCGCCGTCGCGGGCGGCGTGAGCGTACGCCATGTCGTACCGCCCGCGGCCACCGTCGCGGCCTTTCCCGGCATCGCCTCCCCGACGGCCAAGTGCCGCGCCTTCGACGAGGGCGCCGACGGCGCGGCGGCCGGCGAGGGCGGCGCCGTACTGCTGCTGACGACGCTCGAACGGGCCCTGGACGAGGGCGCGTTCATCCACGCCGTCATCCGCGGCAGCGCCGTTGTGCACAACGGCCGCCACTCGGCGACGATCGCCACGCCCAGCGCCGCGTCCCAGGCCGAGGTCATACGCAAGGCGTGGCGCACAGCCGGTGCGGACATCGCGACGGCCGGCTATATCGAGGCGCACGGCTCCGGCACCCGGCTGGGCGACGCCGTCGAGGTGGAGGGCCTGGCCCTGGCACGCTCCGGGCCCTCCGACGCCGGGACGGCCAACGGCGGGGCGGGTGACGGGAGTTCGCTGCCGGTCGGCTCCGTGAAGACCAACGTCGGCCACCTCGACCACGCGGCGGGCGTCGCGGGCCTCGTCAAGGCCGTGCTGAGCGTGCGGCACGCCGAGCTGTACCCGACGCTGCACTTCACCCGGCCCGCCGCGGACGTCGATCTGCGGGGCGCACGGCTGGACGTGGTGACCTCCCATCGCCCCTGGACGGCCGCGAACGGTGAACGGCGTGCGGGCGTCAGCTCGTTCAGTCTCGGCGGCGTCAACGCGCACTGCGTGGTCGAGCAGCCGCCCCGTACGGAACGCGACGCGGCGCGCGGCCCGCAGGGACCGCAGCTCGTCGGCGTCTCGGCGCGCACCGCGGAGGACCTGGTCACGCTCTGCGAGCGGCTCTCCCTCGAACTGCGCGACGAGCCCTGGCCGTTGGCCGACGTCGCCCGGACGCTGAACGAGGGCCGGGACCACCACGAGCACCGGATGGGCGTCGTGGCACGCACGTCCGGGGAGCTGGCGCTGAAGCTGGCGGCGCAGGTCACCTGGCGCAGGCTGGAGACGCCCCCGCATGCGGCGGGCGGGACGCTGCCGTTGCCCGTCGGCGGCGAGACCCCGGTGCCCCGGGTCGTCCTGCTGCTCTCCGGCGACGCCTCGGGCGCACCGGCCGGCGAGGGCGCTCCGCTGCCCGCCTCGCTTCCGCTCCCGGCCGCGCAGGCGGCGCGCGTACGAGCCCAACTCGCCGCGCACACACGGCTGAAGAAGGCCGGAGTACGGGCGGAGGGGCTCTTCAGCTCCGGCGTCTCGCGGTATGCCGTACGGCATCTCCAGGGCACGCTGACGGCCGCCGACACCCGGGCCCTCCGGGAGGTGGCAGAGACGGCGGCCGACCGCGGCAGTGACACGGACGGCGTCTTCGGCGGGCCGCTGCGGGGCGACCGGCTCCAGGCCGCGGTGGAGGAGCAACTCGCCGCCGGGCCGGTGGTGTTCGTCGAGCTGGCCGCACGCGGAGAGATCAGCGATCAGCTCTCGGCACACCTCCGGGGGCGCGCCGACGCCACGGTGCTCACCCTCGGCGACGGTCCCGACGGCCTGCTGGAGGCGCTGGGCAGCCTCTACGAGGCGCGCGTCGACCTGGACTGGACGGCGCTGCGGGCACCCGGTAGCCCCGGCCGTGTCCCGCTGCCCGGCCACCCCTTCCGCGGGGTGCGCTGCTGGGCACGTCCGCTCGGCGACATCATCCGCTTCGACGAGGGCGCCGCCACGGGGACGCCGCAGCGCTCCGGCGCCGCAGAGGGTCAGCGCCCGGCGGTCCTCGAAGGCGAATCCCAACTCCCGGGCCAGAGCGCCCTGTCGGCCGTGGCGCCGACCGCCGCGCTGCCGCCCGTACCGCCGCCGGCCGCCGAGGCACCGGCA
>NZ_LJGW01000211.1 GCF_001751255.1 Streptomyces nanshensis
CGTCGCTCCTCGTCGTACAACTCGGGCCGCGCGTCACCGAGGAGACGGTGCTCGGCAGGCTGGAGGGCGTGCCGTGCGGGGTGTCGGCCGCCGTGGACGGTCTGGCCGGAGTGCCCCGCGCGGTCGAGCTGGCCGTCGCGACGGTACGGGCGACGGGCGCGGAGGCCACCGGTCCGGTGCGCCTGTCCGACGCCTGGCTCGACGTACTGGCCGCCCGCGCGGGCCACTTCGCGTCGCACCTCGCCGACGACGTACTGGGCGGGCTGCGCGCGGCGGGCGTGCCCGCGGCGGAACGGGAACGGCTGCTGGAGACGGTGCGGGCGCATCTGGCGGGCAGCGGCTCCATCGCCGAGACCGCGCGGGCGCTCTACTGCCACCGCAACACCGTCCAGCAGCGCTTCGCGCGCTTCCACGAGCTGACCGGGCGCGACATCCGCCGCCCCGAGGACGCGGCGCTGCTGGCGCTCGCGCTGCGCGCGCGGGAGGACGCGGCGGGGTGACGACGAGGGCAGGGTGACGGACGGACGGGCCCGGGGGCTGACGGACGGGCGCGTCGGGAAGGGACCGTCCCGAACTCCCGTTCGCGGTCCGCCGGTTGAGGGCCTCCCCTTCCGGGCATCAGCCCTCGGCGTCGTCCTCGTCGTCCTCGTCGTCGAGCCGCGCCAGCCAGGTCGCCAAGCGCTCGACGGGCACCTCGAAGTCCGGGTTGAGATCCACGAAGATCCGCAACTGGTCCGCCAGCCACGCGAAGGTGAACTCCTCCTCGCCGCGCCGGCTGCTCAGCTCTTCGATGCCGCGGTCGGTGAAGTACACGGAGGGCTCCTTGGGGACGGCGGACGGTGCGGTCCCAAGATAGTGCGCGCGGCCGTGCCCGCCGCACCGGGCGGCGGGCGGGCACGCACGTGAGCGGCAGAGCCGTACGGGAAGCGAGGAGAGCTGTGGAACGGGGTATCCAGGAGATCGAACTGCCGGGCGGCGAGCGGGTGCTGGCCTCCGTACGCCTGCCGGACTCCGGGCGGCTGCCCGGCGGTGCGGGCGCGCACGAGGAGTCCGAGTGGGAGGACACGGGGGCGCCGGAGCGGCTGAGCGCCCGCATCGATCAGCTCAACGAGCTGATCGGCGGCGTCGGTTCGACCGTGCTGAACGCCGCGCGGTCGGCACGGCCCGACGAGGTGAGCGCCACCTTCGGCATCGAGCTGATGGCCAAACCGGGCAAGGCCGTCGCGATGCTCGCCGACGGCGAGGTGAAGGGCGTGATCTCCGTGACCCTCACCTGGAAGCGGCCCGCGCCCGCCGCGGAGGAGCAGCCGTGACCGCACACGCCGGGGGAGAGCGGCCGTGATCACGCCCGTCGCCGCAGCGCCCCGGGGCCGGAAACAAGCGCAGAATCAAGGCCGTCGGCGCAGTAATCTTGTGCCGCATACGCCGCAGACGGGAAATCCGGGGGAACGGGGGTGGCGATGACCGAGGTGTTCCGCGACCGGGCCGCGGGGCCCGCTCACGCGCGGCCGGCCAGGGGTGCGCGAATCAGTCTGCTGCCGTGCGCCACCCGTGTCCCGTGAGCGCCGTCGAGAGCGCCGTGCGCTCGGCAGTCGTACGGATTGGTGCACTCCGCGACGGGTATGACGGCGAAGACGGCGGCCCGCGTGGGGAGTTCTGGGGCAGCGGCTTCTTCGTGGCGCCGGGCTGGGTGCTGACGAGCGCGCACGTCGTGGCCAAGGGGAGGGGTGCCGTGTGGAGGGGTGAGCGCGTCATAGGCGTCACCACGGAGCGCGGTGACACGCTCGCCGGGGAGCTGGCGTGCGCCCTTCCCCGCCCCTCCGCCGAGGAGAGCGCCGCGCCGTGGGAGGAGCCCGACCTCGCCTTCGTACGGGTTCCGGAGACGTCCGGCGTTCCGCAGCCGGGCGGCCTGTGGCTGAGCGACCGTTCGGCGCTGGGCTCGCCGCACGTCGAGATGTACGGGTTCTCGCCGTTGCTCCGCGGAGGCTCCGCCGTGGACTTCGTCCAGGTCTCGGGCCGTGCCAGCGCCGGCGCGGGCGGTCCGATGATGCTGGAGGACGCCTACCTTCCGGCGGGCTGCTCGGGCGGTCCCGTCGTGGACCGCGAACGCGGCAGCGTCATCGGCGTCAACAAGGGACGCGTGCGCGAGAGCCCGGCGGCCCGTGCCACCCCTGTCACCGCGCTGCGCCGCTTCAGCGAGGCGGGAGCGCACGAGCGCGAGGTGCTCCAGGAGGTGCTGCGCGCCCACGACCGGCACCATCTGAGGCGCTTCCTCGGCTTCGACTGGAGCTGGCCCAGAGAGCAGTACGACCTGGAGAAGCGGCGCGACCCGGGCGCGTACGTCAGCGGCTTCCACGCCCACGACCGCGCCGAACTCTTCGGCCGCTTCGCCGAGTTGCCCGCCCCCGCCAGCTCCGGCGAGGTGCTGGAGCTGGTACGGGAGGCGCTGCACGGCGTACTGCGCGAGGCGCACCGGCTGCACGTCCACGCCCCGCGGAACTGGCGGGACGGCGTCGGGCTGCTCTACGACCTGCACGACGGCCGTCCGGCGGGCGGCGAGAGCAGCCGCGACCGTGAACGGGCCGCCGTGGTGCTGTACGCGGCGATGGTCTGCCGGACGGTGGCCGTACGGGGCCGCGCGGTGCCGCGTCCGCGTACGCCCGAGGAGGAGCGGACGGCGGCCCAACCGGCCGACCCGGTGGGCGAGTTGGAGACCTGGGTCAGGGGCGCCGCGGTGAACCTGCCGAACGGGATCATCCGGGAGCGGGTCGGCGACGTTCTCGCGGGCACCGACGCCCCCGCGCAGGGCACCGCGTACGCCGACGTGCTCGTCGAGATCGACCCCGACCTGTACGGCACCCATCCCTGGCGCATCAAGCTCGTCCAGGAGGACGGCCAGGTCACGCCCGTACGGCAGAGCGAGACGGGCGTCCCGCGGCACGAGCTGGAACGGGACATCCGCGCCGCGCTCACCCACGCCCTGGACAAGGGCGACATCGGGGAGCACCTCGCGGCCGTCGACTTCATGCTGCCGCGTGCCCTCTTCGACGAGCCGGTGGAGATGTGGCGGGCCCAGGAGGCCGCCCCCGGCGAGCCGTTCAGCCCGCACACCCTGCCGCTGGGCTACCGGCGCACCGTCGCGCTGCGCGACCGCGACCGCTGGATGGGCGGGCACATCTCGGAGTGGCACAAACGCTGGGGCGCCATCCGGCAGGGGCGGATGGAGGCCGTGCCGCTCGTCCCGGACACCGCGGAGGAGGGCCACGGCCAGGGGCCACCGGAGAGCGGCGAGGCCGCGTACACCCGGCTCGGTCTCGGCGCCCCGCACGCGGTCGCCGTGCACTGCGCGCGGACCGGCAGCGGCGGCGCGGCCGTCGCGATGAGCGTGGCCATGGGCGCGGGATATCCGGTGGCGCTCTGGCGGCGCTGCGACGAACAGCACGGCGACTGCGCCCAGTTCCACGAGGGCGCGGCCGAACTGCTGCGCGCCGCACGGCCGGTGGCGGGACCCGACGGACTCCGCGCGAAGGTACGCGAACTGCGCAACCGGAACGCCGGTGCACAGGCCGCGGGTTCGGCAACGGCCTGGGCCGGACAGCTCGTTCTGCTCTACGATCCGCCGCAGGGGCTCCGCCGCGCCGACGGACCGCTCCGCGAACCGGTACAACGCTCCTGACCAGGCACACCAGTGCGCCCCACGGACCAGACCACGACCGACGACCCGAAACGGACCAGCCCGAGGAGCCACAGTGAGCGACTGGCGGATCTACCGGGGAGCGGGCCTCCCCCATGACGGCGCGCGACGCTTACCGGAGCCGCCCCCCTGGCGGGACTTCACCCTCTCCGGCGGCTCCGACGCGGCCCGGCGCCTGGGCGTGCAGCGGCAGTTGGTCGAGAATCTGCATCCGCGCCCCGAGGAGGTCGAGGCGGTCAACGCCGCCCTGTATCTGCGCCGGCCGCTGCTGGTCACCGGGAACCCGGGCACCGGCAAGTCGACCCTCGCGCACGCCGTCGCCCACGAGTTGGGCCTCGGCCGGGTGCTGCGCTGGCCCATCGTCAGCCGCACCGGTCTTCAGGACGGCCTCTACCACTACGACGCCATCGGCAGGCTCCAGGACGTACAGCTCGACCGGGCCGTCGAGGGCGAGGAGGCCGAGCGCCCGCCCATCGGCTCGTACATCAGACTCGGCCCGCTGGGCACGGCGCTGCTGCCCGCGCCCGGGACGGACCGGGCGGACGGAGGGGCCGCGTCGGATGCCCCGGACGCGGACGGTGACGCGGACGCGGACGGGGACGGCGGCGCGCGGGGACCGCTGCCGCGCGTGCTGCTCGTCGACGAGCTGGACAAGAGCGACATCGACCTCCCCAACGACCTCCTGAACGTCCTGGAGGAGGGCGAGTTCGCGATCCCCGAGCTGGAGCGCATCGCCGACCGCGAGCCCGTCACCGAGGTGCTCACGGACGACGGCGGCAAGGCGACGGTGACCGGCGGACGCGTCCGCTGCACGACGTTCCCCTTCATCGTGCTGACCTCCAACGGCGAGCGGGACTTCCCCGCGGCGCTGCTGCGCCGCTGCATCCAGCTCGAACTGAAGCCGCCCACCGACGAACAGCTCACCGCCATGGTCACGGCCCATCTGGGCGAGGAGGCCCTGGACGAAGGACAGGAGTACATCCAGCGCTTCCTTCAGCGCGACCCCGGACAGGTCGTCGCCACGGACCAGTTGCTGAACGCCCTGTTCCTGACGCAGCGCGCGAGCGGCGCGGAACGCGTGACCCGCAGCCGCCTCGCCGAACTCCTGCTGCGTCCCCTGGACCGCGGCCCGAGGTGATGGCCGATGGACGCGAGGGGGCTCCCGCCCGACGCCGAGGCGCAGGTGACCGAGCTGGTCTCGCGGCTGCGCGCGGCGGGCTGGGAGCCGTCGGCCGAGGAGGTCGCGGAGGCGCTCTGGCTGGCCCGCCGGATCGGCGTCCGCCCGCCCGAGACCGCCGAGGCGTCCGTCCCCCGGCAGGCCCCGGCCTCCGGCGAGTCCGCCGGGCGGCCCCCGCGCTCCACCGGCCCGGCGGGGACGGACCCCGCACCGCGCGAGCGTGACGTCCCCGAGAAGCGTTCGCCGCCCGTCTCCCTCTACGCCCCCGTACGCCACGGAGGCGCCCCCGGCGGCGCCTTCCCCGTACGCGCCCCCGCCGCCAGCACACTGCCCGGACTGCTCGGGTTCCAGCGCGCCCTGCGTCCGCTCGCGGGCTACCGTCCCCGACTGCCGTCCGTGCCGCGCGTACTGGACGAGGCGCAGACCGCCGAACTGAGCGCGAGCAGCGGCGCCGTACGCGCCGTGCTCACCCCCGCGCGGCGCCCCGAGACCGAACTGCTGCTGCTCATGGACGCCTCGGCCACCTCCTCGGTCTGGCAGCTCACCTTCGAGAAGCTCCGTCAGACCTGCGAACGGCTCGGCGCCTTCCGCGATGTCCAGGCCCTCCATCTGCACCGGGGCTCCGACGGCGCGCCCCTCATCGGTACGGGCCCCGACCGCGCCGCCACCCGCCTACGCCCCGCCGACCAGTACCGCGACACCAGCGGGCGCCGGCTCACCCTCGTCGTCAGCGACTGCGTCGGACCGCTGTGGCAGGACGGCGGCGCCCAGCGGATGCTGCACCGCTGGGCCGCGGCCTCGCCGGTGGCCGTCGTCCAGCCGCTGCCCCCGCGGCTGTGGCCGCGTACGGCGCTGCCCGGCGAAC
>NZ_LJGW01000010.1:0-5762 GCF_001751255.1 Streptomyces nanshensis
GGCCGGGACCCGTCCAGGTCCCGGCCGGCCGCCGCCGTCCGCAGAGGGAGAAGCCGGGCGCTACTTGCCCGTGAACTTCTCGTACTCCTTGAGCACTTCGTCCGTCGGCCCGTCGTGGACCAGCTCGCCCTTCTCCAGCCACAGCGTCCGCTCGCACGTGTCGCGGATCGACTTGTTGTTGTGGCTGACGAGGAAGACGGTGCCCGCCTCCTCGCGCAGCTCACGGACACGCTGCTCCGAGCGGCGCTGGAACTTCTTGTCGCCCGTCGCCAGCGCCTCGTCGATCATCAGCACGTCGTGGTTCTTGGCGGCGGCGATGGAGAAGCGGAGCCGCGCCGACATCCCGGAGGAGTACGTGCGCATCGGGAGCGTGATGAAGTCGCCCTTCTCGTTGATGCCGGAGAAGTCGACGATCCCCTGGTAGCGCTCGGCGACCTCGTCGCGGGACATGCCCATCGCGAGCCCGCCGAGAACGACGTTCCGTTCGCCGGTGAGGTCGTTCATCAGCGCCGCGTTGACGCCCAGCAGCGACGGCTGGCCGTTGGTGTAGACGCGGCCGCTCTCGGCGGGCAGCAGGCCCGCGATGGCGCGCAGCAGCGTCGACTTGCCCGAGCCGTTGGAGCCGATGAGGCCGACGGCCTGGCCGCGGTAGGCGGTGAAGCTGACGCCCCTGACCGCGTGCACCTCGCGGACGCTGCCGCCGCCCGGCTTGCGGCGCACGATGCGGTTCAGCGCCGCCGTCGCGCTGCCCTTGCCCTTCGAGCTGCCGTAGACGCGGTAGACGATGTGCAGATCCTCGGCGATGACGGTGGGAACCCACGGCTCCTGGTGAGCGGGAGCCGCCTGCTGCCGGACCGTCGTCGTCTCCTCCTGGGTGTCCTCAGCCACGGCCATAACGCTCCTCCGACTTCCAGAAGAAAACAAATCCGCCGATCCCGAAGATCAGGCCCCAGCCGAGGGCCAGCATCCAGACGTGCGGCGGCAGGGTCGAGGCCGGGTATCCGTCGATGAAGGCGAAGCGGATCAGGTCCATGTACACGGCGGCCGGGTTCGCCTGGAGCAGGTCGACGAGCCACGGCTCGGCGTGGGCCTTCGACTCGAGCTGGTACGGCAGGAAGAACATCACGCCCGACGCGTACAGCCAGGTCCGCGTGATGAACGGCATGAGCTGCGCCAGGTCCGGGGTCTTGCTGCCCAGCCTCGCCATGATCAGGGCCAGGCCCGTGTTGAAGAGGAACTGGCAGGCCAGCGCCGGCAGGACCAGGATCCATGACCAGCCCGGGAAGTGCCCGAAGCTCACGAGGATGACCACCAGCACGATCATCGAGTACAGGAGCTGCTGGAGCTGCTGGAGCGAGATGGAGATCGGCAGCGAGGCCCGCGGGAAGTGCAGCGCGCGGACCAGGCCCAGGTTGCCGGAGATCGCGCGTACGCCGTTGAGCACCGAGGTCTGGCTGAAGGTGAAGACGAACACACCCGTCACGAGGAACGGAATGTAGTTGTCCTGACCGCCCGGGATGCCCTTACGGCCGCCCATGATCAGCCCGAAGATGAGGTAGTACACAGCGGCGTTGAGCAGAGGCGTGACGACCTGCCAGAGCTGCCCCAGTTTCGCCTGGGTGTACTGCGCGGTGAGCTTCGCCCGGGAGAAGGCGAGGATGAAGTGGCGCCGCGCCCACAACTGCCTCACGTACTCCGTCAGCGAGGGGCGCGCCCCGCTCACCGACAGGCCGTACTTGGCCGCGAGCTCGGCCGGGGACAGACGGTCGTCCGGTGTGGGCGGCGGCTTCACGCCCACCGCACCGCCGTGCGTTGTCTCGGTCACGTTTAAAACTTTCGTCCTCACACGCGCAGTGAACTGGAAGGAGTGGTGGTACTGGAGACGAGCTTGTCAGATCACGGGCGGGCGCCCTAGTCGGGTCAGCCGCCACACCGTACGCCACCGCATCGGCCTGCGGGCGCCGCACGGCTTGGCCCAGCCCTCCCGGAATCCGCCGAGCCACGCCCTCAGCGCCGGACGCGAGGGACGGCGGGCCAGGGTGAGCAGGAGCCACACGCCGAGATAGACGGGGACGAGCGGGAGGGGCAGGTTGCGGCGGGCGAGCCAGACGCGGTTGCGGGCGACCATGCGGTGGTAGACCGCGTGCCTGCTGGGGGCGGTGGTGGGGTGGTGCAGCACCATGTCGGCGCGGTAGTCGATCGACCAGCCCGCGTCCAGGGCACGCCAGGCCAGGTCCGTCTCCTCGTGGGCGTAGAAGAACTCGTCCGGGAGGCCGCCGACTTCGGCGAGGACCTTCGTGCGTACGGCGTTGGCGCCGCCCAGGAACGTGGTGACCCGCGAGGAGCGCATCGGGTCCGCGGCGCGCAGCCTGGGCACATGGCGGCGCTGGGTCTCGCCGGTGTCGGGGTCGGCGATGCGGAAGCTGATGATGCCCAGCGACGGGTCGGCGGCGAACGCCTCGCGGACCAGTTCGGCGGTGCCGGTGTCCGGCAGCAGTCCGTCGTCGTCGAGGAAGAGCAGCGCGTCGACCTCGGCGCCGGACGGGCCGAACGCATCGATGCCGACGTTGCGGCCTCCGGGGATGCCGAGATTTTCCGGAAGCTCGACCGTCCGTACACCTTCCGGCAACGCGGGCAGCGGCGCGCCGTTACCCACGACGACGACCTCGACGGCATCGCCGTCCTGCTTGGCGACGGAGTCGAGCAGCGCCCGCAGCTCCTCGGGGCGGTTGCCCATCGTCAGCACGACGGCTCCCAGCCTCGGGGTCTGCGCGGACCGCTCCGGGCTCTGCTGCGCCATGGTGGCGGCTCCCTCCGTCACTTGAGCCTGCTGGAGGCGAGGATGGACACCAGGTGCAGCAGCGTCTGGAGGACGGCGATGCCCGCGAGGACGGCGGCACCGAGCCTGGTGAAGAAGAGGTCTCCGCGGATCTGGTCCACCACGGCCAGCGCCAGGATGAGCAGCGATGCCTCGATGCCGAGGATCAGCCGGTGGAACTTGAGCGCCGCGGCGGCCTTGCGCGCCACGGCCACACCGGACGCACGCGGCTCGCTCGCGGCCTCCTTGACCGGCGGCAGCCCGCTTTGGTGCCGGGCCACGCCGACGAGGTCGGTCTCGCTCTTGATCAGTACGGCGCCGAGCGCGGCGAGGGTGCCCAGGAAGGCCCACAGCCAGTCGATGCGTCCCTCGCCCCACAGGTCGGCGGCGCGCAGACCGAGGCCGACGAGGACGGCGGCGTCGCACAAGTAGGCGCCCACCCGGTCGAGATAGACCCCGCCCAGTGAGTACTGCTGCTTCCAGCGGGCGAGTTCGCCGTCCACGCAGTCGAGCAGCAGATAGAGCTGCACCATCAGTACGCCGAGCACCGCCCCGCCGATCCCCGGCACCAGCAGTGCCGGGGCGGCGAGGACGCCCGCGAGCGTCATCAGATAAGTCAACTGGTTCGGCGTGACCCGGGTGTTGACCAGATGCCGGTCCACACGCAGGGAGATCTCCCGCATGTAGAGCCGCCCGGCCCAGTGCTCACCGCTGCGCCGGTCCTTCACGCCCTCCGGGTGGACGACGGGGCGGAGTTCAGCTACCGATGGCTTCTGCATATTCGCGGTATGCGTCCCTGATCTGGTCGGCGGACAGGTCGAGGTGTTCGAGAATGGTGTACCGCCCGGGCCGGGTCTCCGGGGCGTACTCCGTGACTTTCACGAACTCGTCCTCGTCGAAGCCGATTTGGTGCGGCAGTACGGGAAGGCCGTGGCGCTTGAGCACCTCGACCATCAGCATCGCCATCTCCCGGTCGCCGCGCAGGAACGTGGCGAACGCGGCCCCGAGGCCGCACTGTTCGCCGTGGCTCGCCGCGCGCTTGGGGTAGAGCAGGTCGAAGGCGTGGTTGATCTCGTGGCAGGCGCCCGAGGCCGGGCGGCTGTCGCCGGCGACCGACATCGAGATGCCGGTCATCACCAACCCCTCCGCGAGCACTTGGAGGAACGCGTCGTCGCCGACGCCGCCGGGGTGGCGCAGCACCGCCTCGCCCGCCTGCCGGGCCATGGCGGCGGCGAGTCCGTCGATGTCCTCGCCGCGCACGGTGTGGGCCAGCTCCCAGTCCCGTACGGCGGAGATGTTGGAGATGGCGTCGCCGATCCCGGAGCGTACGAAGCGGGCCGGGGCCTCCCGGATGACGTCGAGGTCGATGACCACGGCGATCGGGTTGGGCACGCCGTACGAGCCGCGGCCCGCGTCGTTGTCGAGGGTGGCGACCGGTGAACACAGGCCGTCGTGGCTGAGGTTGGTGGCGACCGCGACCAGCGGCAGCCCGATGCGCGCGGCGGCGAACTTCGCACAGTCGATGATCTTGCCGCCGCCGAGCCCGACCACGGCGTCGTAGCGCCCCGACTTCATGGAGTCGGCGAGCTTGATGGCGTCGTCGATGGTGCCGCCGCCGACCTCGTACCAGTCCGCGCTGGGCAGGGCCGGGGCGAAGCGCTCGCGCAGCGCCGCGCCCGAACCGCCGCTGATGGCGAAGGCGAGCCTGCCGTTGGAGGAGATCCGCTGGTCGGCCAGGAGGCCCGCCAGGTCGTCCAGGGCGCCGCGGCTGATGTCGACGACGACGGGCGACGGGATGAGGCGGGTCAGTACCGGCATGCGATCTCCCTGCCCTTGGCGAGGTCGTCGTGGTTGTCGATCTCGACCCACTGCACGTCGCCGATCGGCGCGACGTCGACCTTGAAGCCGCGGTTGACCAGCTCCTGGTAGCCGTCCTCGTAGTAGAGCTGCGGGTCGCGCTCGAACGTGGCCTTCAGCGCGTCGGCCAACTCCTCGGCCGCTTCCGGCTCGATGAGGGTGAGACCGATGTACTCGCCACTCGCGGTCGAGGGGTCCATCAGCTTGGTGATCTGCTGGACGCCCTTCTCCGGGTCGACGACGACCTTCATCTCCTCCTCGTCCAGGTGCTTGACCGTGTCGAGGGCGAGGATGATCTTCTGACCGTTTCCGCGGGCGTCGAGGAGCGTCTTCTCGACGGAGACGGGGTGGACGGTGTCGCCGTTGGCGAGCAGGGCGCCCTGCTTGATGACGTCACGGGCGCACCAGAGGGAGTAGGCGTTGTTCCACTCCTCGGCCTTGTCGTTGTCGACGAGGGTGAGCGTGACCCCGTGCTTCTTCTCCAGGGCCTCCTTGCGCTCGTACACGGCCTCCTTGCGGTACCCGACGACGACGGCGACGTCGGTCAGGCCGACGGCGGCGAAGTTGGCGAGCGCGATGTCGAGGACGGTCTGGGACTCCTCGTCACCCTCGGGGCCCACCGGCACGAGGGCCTTGGGCAGGGTGTCGGTGTAGGGACGCAGGCGCCGTCCGGCGCCGGCTGCCAGCACGAGGCCGATCATGCGGGTTCTCCTGTTTCGTCGTGTACGGCGGGTGCTTTGGAGGACACCCAGAAGCGGATGCTCTCGACGAGCACCACTGCCGCGACGACCACGGCGAGCGTGGTCAGCGCGATGGTCAAACCTGCCGGAGCCGGGCCCAGTTGGGGGCCGTGGCCCGCGCCGGCCGCCCACAGCGCGGAGGCGAGGGCGACGGCCAGGGCCCGTCCCTCGTGACCCCCGGTCGCGCGGACGAGCCAGTGCGGAGGCGCGCCGGTGCCGCCGCGGATGCGGTACACCGTGTCGTAGTGATGGTAGGCGACCGCCGCCACCAGCCCGAAAGCGGCGGGCAGCACGCTGTTCACGCCCGATTCGGCCGCGCGTACCGCGAGGACCAGGACGAGCACGTA
>NZ_LJGW01000010.1:5775-13535 GCF_001751255.1 Streptomyces nanshensis
AGCCAGTCCAGCGCGCCCCGCAGCGGTACGGCGACGGCGAGACCCGAGGTCAGCGCGTACGCGAGCGCGGCCACGCACACCCAGACACCGCCCGCGGGCGTCCGCGGCGTCCACAGCGCGGTGCCGAGCAGCGCGGCGGTGCCCAGCAGCGCGAGCGCGGGCGGTCCATATCCCGGCAGACGCAGGCCCGTACGGCGCACCAGGGCGGCTACGCCCTCGGCGAGCGGGCCGCTGTCGGCGAGATCGGCCAGGGCCCGGGCGGCGCGGTCGGTGCTCCCCCGGAGCGCTCCGCCTGGGCGGGGGCCTCCGGCCTTCCTGGTCAGGGAGCGCAGCACGCGGCCCGCGGTGGTGTAGCAGGCGGCCAGGGCGCAGCCGGCGATGAGCACGACGAAGGTGATGCGGGGTGTGGTGCAGGCGGTCAACACCGCGATGAGGGCCCAGCGTTCACCGATCGGCAGGATGATCATGCGGCGCAGCCACACCGTCCAGCCGACGCTGTCGAGCCGGCTGGAGAGCGCCGCGGTGGGGCTGGTGTTGGCGGTGGCGTCGTGGTTCGCCTCGTTGAAGGAGAAGTCGACGACGTGCCGGACGGTCTGGAGCACCATCGCGCCGAGCGCCAGTCCCCAGACGTCGTCGCCGGCGCGGGCGGCGCCGAGGGCGAGACCCGCGTAGTAGGCGTACTCCTTGGCGCGGTCGAAGGTGGCGTCGAGCCAGGCGCCGAGGGTGGAGTACTGGAGGTCGTAGCGGGCGAGTTGGCCGTCGGTGGCGTCCAGGACGAACGAGGCGATCAGCAGCACGCCGGCGGCGACGAAGCCGCCGCGGGTGCCGGTCGCCGCGCAGGCGGCGGCGATCAGCGCGGTGACGAGGGAGGCGGTGGTGACCTGGTTCGGGGTGAGGCCGCGGCGGGCGCACCAGCGGGCGATGTAGCGGGAGTAGGGGCTGATGCAGAAAGTGGTGAAGAAGCCGTCCCGGGACTTCACCGCGTTCCGCAGGCGCACCGCCTCGTCGTCGACCGCCGCGACGGCCTCGCGTGCGGCGGCGCGGGACGCCTCGTCGGTGGGGACGGAGGCGTGCAGCGGGCCCAACTCGGGGCGGTGCACGGCGACTTCGTCCGCTTCGAGGGCGGCGGTCACGGCGTCGGGGAGGGTGCGCGGCGGTGCGGTCACGGCGCCCTCGTCGGCGGCTTCCCTGCCCGCGGCGCCCGCTCCCTCGGTGGCCGTGCCGACGGTGACCGTGCCGGCGGTGTCCCTACGGTGCAGGGCGCGTGAGAGTGCTCCGCGCGCCTGCGGCTGGACGGAGAGCGCGCCGGTGACCGCGCCCGCCGGGAAGCGGGGGTCGGTCAGCGCGAGCCGGAGGCTGTGGACGTGGCCGACGAAGTGCGGGTCGACGAGCGCGACCCTGGCACCGGCCGGGGCGGCGGCCACTTCGGCGGCGGCCTGCTCGGCGCCGTCCGCGACACGTACGTCGAACCCCAGCGACCGCAGGTCGCCCTCCAGCGGCGACCCCGCGACCGGCGGACCGGTGAGGATGGCGGTCGACAGTCGAACTCACTCCTTGGACGCGGAACGGCGCGACATCCGGCCTCGGGGACGGCCGGGCAGCGGGCAGGGTGCGCCGGGGCCCGTTCGGCTGCGGGCGGCGCGTCGGCAGAGGCTATCGGATCGAACAGGCGGGCTTTCATCGCGCGTTCACCGGACTGGTGTTGCACTGCCGCGACACAGCATGGTCGATCTTGGTCGGAGCGCCAAATGCGGGCGCCGGTGCGGCTCGACACCTGGGCGCGGCCCTCGGCGGGCGGTCGTACGCGGGGTGTGTGCGAGGTGTGCGCGGTGCGTGTGCGGTGGCGTCGGGACGTACGGGCCCGGCGGCCACGATCGGGTGATGGCCGCCGGGGCCCGCAGCGCGTGGGGCGCTCAACCGCGGGGCGAGCGGCCTCTCGCGGCCCGGCCGGGCCTCAGCGGCGGCGGATAGGCTGCCGCCATGACGTGGTTGATCACAGGTGGGGCAGGCTACATCGGCGCGCACGTCGCGCGGACGATGACGGAGGCCGGGGAGCGCGTGGTCGTCCTGGACGATCTCTCGGCCGGGCTGCCGGAGCGTCTGGAGGGGATGCCGGGTCCGCGGCCGGAGGCGGTCCTGGTGCGCGGCTCGGTCCTGGACCGCGCACTGGTCGAACGCACGCTGACGGAGCACGGGATCACGGGTGTGGTGCATCTCGCCGCCCGCAAGCAGGTCGGCGAATCGGTCGAACAGCCGCTGCGCTACTACCGGGAGAACGTGGGCGGGCTGACGGTGCTGCTGGAGGCGGTCGTCGCGGCCGGCGTCGAGCGCTTCGTCTTCTCCTCCTCCGCGGCGGTCTACGGCACCCCGGATGTCGACCTCGTCACAGAGGAGACGCCGTGCGTCCCGATGAATCCCTACGGTGAGACGAAGCTCACCGGCGAGTGGCTGGTGCGCGCCACGGCGCGTGCCACGGGCCTCTCGACGGCCTGCCTGCGCTACTTCAACGTCGCGGGCGCGGCCGAGCCCCGGCTCGCGGACACCGGCGTCTTCAACATCGTGCCGATGTTCTTCGACGCCCTCACCCGCGGCGAGGCCCCGCTGATCTTCGGCGACGACTATCCGACGCCGGACGGCACGTGCGTACGCGACTACATCCATGTGCAGGACCTGGCCGAGGCCCATCTCGCCGCGGCGCGGCGGCTTTCGGGCCGTGGCGGCGGCACGAGCGGCGGATCCGGGGGCGGCGAGCCGGGCGATGGCGTGAGCGAGCCCGGCGGTGACCTCACCCTCAACATCGGTACGGGCAGGGGCCTTTCGGTACGGGAGATGGCCGACCTCGTCGCCGAGATCACCGGCAAGCGCGAGCCCGCGGCACGGACCGCGCCCCGTCGGGCCGGCGACCCGGCACGGGTGGTCGCCTCGGCGGAGCTGGCGGAGAAGGAGCTGGGCTGGAGGGCACGGCACAGCGTGCGCGACATGATCACCTCCGCCTGGGAGGGGTGGTGCCTGCGCCACCCCGGCGCGCGCTGACGCGTCCGCGGCGCACGCCCCTCACCGCGCACCGCCCGGCGGCTTCCGCCGGCCCTCCGCGCTCCCGCCCGCTGCCCCCGGCCCCGTCCACAAACGCCCAGGTCACGGCACATGACAACGGTGTTCACCGTCGCGTTGCACCTGCCCCCGCGGCGTAGTTCACTTGCCACCGACAGGCGCGTGGCGCACGGGACCGAGGACGCGGAGGCTCGCAGCAATGGGCGCTGGGCACTCTCACGGAGGGCCCGCTCCGGCGGGGGGCGGCACCGCGGCGGCGGGCTACCGCAAGCGGCTGCGTGTGGCGCTCTTCATCACGCTCGGCGTGCTGGTCACCCAGATCGTCGGCGGGCTGCTCGCCGATTCGCTCGCGCTGCTGGCCGACGCGGGGCACATGGCGACCGACGCGCTCGGCCTGGCGATGGCCCTGCTCGCGATCCACTTCGCCAACAGGCCCGCGAGTGAACGGCGTACGTACGGCTTCGCCCGCGCGGAGATCCTCGCCGCGCTCCTCAACTGCCTTCTGCTGCTGGGAGTCGGCGGCTTCATCCTCTACGAGTCCGTCGAGCGCTTCATCGAACCGGCCGCCACCGACGGCCCCCTCACCGCCCTCTTCGGCGCCATCGGTCTGGTGGCGAACGTCGTCTCGCTCTCGCTGCTGCTGCGCGGCCAGCGGGAGAGCCTCAATGTGCGGGGCGCCTTCCTGGAGGTCCTCGCGGACGCGCTGGGCTCGCTGGCCGTGCTGGTCTCCGCCGCCGTCGTCGCGCTGACGGGCTGGCAGGCGGCCGACCCCGTCGCCTCGCTCGCCATCGGCGCGATGATCGTCCCGCGTACGGTCAAGCTCGCGCGCGAAGCCCTCGACGTACTGCTGGAGTCGGCGCCGCGCGATGTGGACATGGCCGAGGTGCGCGAGCACATCCTCGCCGTGGAGGGCGTGGTCGGTCTGCACGATCTCCATGTGTGGACGATCACTTCGGGCATGCCGGTGCTCTCGGCACATGTGGTGGTCACCCGGCAGACGCTGGACTCCGTGGGGCAGGAGAGAGTCCTGCACGATCTTCAGCTCTGCCTCGGCGACCATTTCGACGTGGAGCACTGCACGTTCCAGCTCGAGCCGCGCGGACATGCGGCCCACGAAGCCAAGTTGTGCCACTGATCTGCGGCAGACTGGGGCGCATTGCCGGCCGGCGGACGACGGACAAGCCCCGACAGCCCCCACAGAAGGAACACCATGGCGAACAGCACAGTCGCACCGATCATGCTCGAACTGGTCGATGAGGACGGTACGACCATCGGCACCGCGGAGAAGCTCTCCGCACATGTGGCGCCCGGCCGGCTGCACCGCGCGTTCTCCGTCTTCCTCTTCGACGACGCGGGACGGCTGCTGCTGCAACGCCGGGCGCTGGGCAAATACCACTCCCCCGGTGTGTGGTCCAACACCTGCTGCGGTCATCCCTATCCGGGCGAGGCGCCGTTCGCCGCCGCGGCGCGGAGGGTGAGCGAGGAGCTGGGCGTCGCGCCGTTCCTGCTGCGGGAGGCGGGCACAGTCCGCTACAACCACCCGGACCCCGAATCGGGGCTCGTGGAGCAGGAGTTCAACCATCTCTTCGCCGGGCTCGTACGGGACACGGTGCGCGCGGATCCGGAGGAGATCGCCGAGACCGCCTTCGTGACCCCGGAGGAGCTGAAGCGGCGGCACGCCGAAGGGGCGTTCTCGAGCTGGTTCATGACCGTCCTGGACGCGGCACGGCCCGCGATCGCCGAGGTCACGGGAGCGGCGGCCGGCTGGTGACGGCCGCGGGCGGCGGCGGGCCCGCCCCCAGCGGCAGCGGCAGCGCCGCCCAGACCACCTTCCCGCCCGTCGCGGTCGGCTCGACGTCGCAGACGCCGCCCGACTCGGACGTGATCACCTTCACCAGCAGCAGGCCCCGGCCGCCGATGTGCTCCTGATCGGGGTCGGCGGCCAGGGCCTTGGGCCGGTAGGGGTGGCTGTCCTCGACGGCGACGCGCAACCAGCCGCCGTGCAGGCGTACTTCGACCCCGATCTCGGGCGAGAGGAGCGCCGCGTGCCGTACGGCGTTGGAGGCCAGCTCGGAGAGGATCAGCAGCAGGCTCTGGAGGATCTCCTCCGGTACGACGCCCTGGCGGCGGACGAGGTCCCGTACGGCGTGCCGCAGTTGGGGCACGGACGCGTCGAGCGCGGGTGCGGTGAAGCGCCATGTGCCCTCGCACGCACGGGAAGGATCCCGCTCCTGGACCGGCAGCGCGGCCCCGGACGCAGCGCCCGGACCCGGCGGACGACTCCCGCGGCTGTCCATCTCCCGCACCCCGCTCTCCTCCGAGTGTTCTTGCATCCGAGCGTTCTTGCAGATGTACGTGCACCTTGAGTGTTGGTATGCCGGAGGCCACTTCCTGCCCACTGACCGCAAGTCGGCACTTATCGATGGCAATTGACAGAAGACTTACGCCCGGGACGGCTCTCTGACAGAGCTTGGCTCCACGCGGCGTCGGTCCACGGACCCGGCACGGCTACGATCCGTACACATGGAAGACGCGCACTCCGCAGGACCGGAACGCCCCGCACAGCCGGAGGGACCCGCGCAGCCGCCGCGGCCGCCGCAGTTCCCGCAGCCCGCACAGCCGGCCCTGCTCACCGAGCACGGCGACGGCGTCGCGCGGATCGTCCTGCACAATCCCGCCAAGCGCAACGCCATGACGGAGGCGATGTGGCGCGAGCTGCCCGGTCTGCTGGCGGGGCTCGCGGACGACACCTCCGTACGCGTCCTCGTCGTCACCGGAGCCGAGAACACCTTCTGCGCCGGCGCCGACATCGCCACGCTCCGTGAGTCCGCCGAGTCCTCGCAGGCGCTCGCGGTGGCGGCGGAGGAGGCGCTGAGCGCGTTCCCCAAGCCGACGCTGGCGGCGGTGCGCGGGCACTGCGTGGGCGGCGGCGCCCAGCTCGCGGCGGCCTGCGATCTGCGATTCGCCGCGCACGGCGCCCTGTTCGGCGTCACCCCGGCGAAGCTCGGCATCGTCTACCCGGCCTCCTCGACGCAGCGGCTGGTGCGGCTGGTCGGGCCCGCGACGGCCAAGTACCTGCTGTTCTCCGGGGAGTTGATCGACACCGACCGCGCGCTGCGGACCGGGCTGGTCGACGAGGTGCACCCGCCGGAGGAACTGGAGGCGCGGGTACGGGAGTTCACGCGTACGCTCGTCGAGCGCTCACAGCTCACACAGGCCGCGGCCAAGGAGTTCGCCGGGCCGGAGCCGGACGCCTCCCGCATGGAGCACTGGCGCCGCGAGGCCGCCGAGAGCGGGGAGGCGGCGGAGGGCGCCGCGGCGTTCCTGGAGCGGCGGGCACCGCGCTTCCGCTGGACGCCCGCCCCGGCGGACCGCAGCCACGGCGCCCCTGGCTGAGGGCTGGGGACTGAGGACGCCCCGGCTCCCGCGTACCGAGGGCACGGACGGCATCCGGCGGCCCCGCGGAACCGCCCGCCGGGACTGTGGCGCAGAGCACCGGGACACACTGTTTACCTCTCGGTAACGTGTGGCCATGACGTCTCTCCCGCAGGGCGCCGGACGGCGCTGCCACAACACGGTCAACCCGCTCCACTCGGCGGTGTACTTCTCCCCCGCACTGGGCAAGGAGCTTGCCCCGTACGGCATCGAGGACCCCAGCGCCGTCTACTTCGCCGGACGGGCCGCGCCGCTGGGCGCCGCCGGAGCCGGGACGGTCACCGCCACCTTCTACAACTTCAGCCACTCGCTCGTCGCGCGCTTCGTGCCCGCCGTGTGGGAGTCCGCCTCCCCGGCGACCGTGCTGGCCGCGCGGCTGCGCGCGGTCGACGCGATGCTGCGCGAACTCCTCGGCGAAGAGACCCTGTCCTCGCCGGAGATGACCGAGGCGGCACAGCTCGCGATGACGGCCGCGGACGCCTGCACCCGCCCCGGCCGCCCGCTCTACGCTGCCAACGCCGACCTGCCGATACCGGACGCCCCGCACCTGGCGTACTGGCACGCGGCCACGATGCTGCGCGAGCACCGCGGCGACGCGCACATCGCCGTTCTGCTCTCGGCGGGCCTGGACCCGCTGGAGGCGCTGGTCAGCCACACCGCCAGCGGACGCGGCATGGCGCCCAAGTGGGTGCTGTCGACGCGGGGTTACAACAAGCAGGACTGGGCGGCGGCCCAGGAGCGGCTGCGTGAGCGGGGGTTGCTGGACGCCGAGGGCGAACTCACCGCTGAGGGCGCCGAGTTGCGCAAGGAGCTGGAGCACGCCACCGACCGGCTGGACGGCGCGCCGTACGAGCACCTGGGCGAGGCCGGAGTCGCACGGCTCACCGAACTCGCGGGCGGATTCGCCGCGTCGGCGGCGAAGGCGGGCGCCTTCCCCGAGGACCTGTTCGGCAAGGGCTGACACGGCGGGCGCACGACGGGCGCGGGCGGCCGGAACGGCCACGGCGGCACCGGGGCGGCCACGGCCGCCTGTTGACGTACGCCGGACTGTTTACGTACGCCGACGGGGGTCACCCGCCCCGCATGTTCCGAGCTATCGCAGACGGCCTCCGGATGATCGGAGGCGCCATCGCCACCGTAGTGACCCTGCCCTTCCGCCTGCTGGCACGTCTCTTCGGAGGCGCCTCGCGGGCCGGCCGCAGGGTCTGAAGCCCCAACCTCCGGCAACGCGAGGGGAGTCGACGCCGGGACGGGCCCGTGTGCGGAACCATCCG
>NZ_LJGW01000216.1 GCF_001751255.1 Streptomyces nanshensis
TGCGAAAATAGAGAATTTAGTTCAGTCAATACACCATCAGGGCCCACTCGGCGTTCGTGGTGTCCGAGGGGTAGCGGCGTCGGCGCACGACAGCCTCCGGCAGGCCGGTCCTGGAGAGGCCCGACCGTGCGGACCTCTCTAGGACCGGTCAGGAACTGGTGATCAGGTCGAGGGTGGATTCGATGGAGTTGAGCTGGGCAATGATGTGCCGCACCCACTTGTCGCCCGGGTGTGCCGCGGCGTGCGGCGCGACCAGCAAGCAGGAAGCGCGCGCCGAAGCCCTACGTCGCTACCGCCCCTGGCTCGACGCCCGCCCGCACCTCATCGACCGCNTTGCTTGATGACAGCCCTAGTTGTCGTGATGTGGATGGTGGTCGCTCAGAGGGCGGCCAGCCCGTCGGGCGCGTCGGTGGTGGTCTTGCGGGCGGGGATGAGTTGGCGAGCGTTTCTCCCGGTCCGGTAAGCGGCGATTTCGGCGGCGGCCATGGCGGCGTGCCGTGCGGCTTCTTCTGGGGAGGTGGGCGTGAGGTGCGGGGGAAGACACGGTGACGGGGGCGGCGTTGCCGGTTGGGGGAGGGTGTGCGTCGCCGACGTCGCTTCGCGGGGCGCGCGATGACGGCGAGCGATTCGTGTACGGGGGCCCGGTGGTCTCCCGCCTCGCTGCGGGTCTCCGAAGCGGCCGGTGGGCGCTTCCTCAAGGAGGAGGGCTGCGAGGTCTGTGGTCATATCGCGCTCACCTCCTCCCCGGTGCCGCCGGTGATTGCGAGGGCGCGGCTCAGGGGCGTGGATCGGGTCGGCGGGGAGGGCAGTTCGGCGCAGAGCTGGTCCCAGTGGGAGGCGGCGGGGGCGCCGTCGGGGCGCCGCCACAGGGTGAGGCGGTGCCGGGCCCAGGCGTAGGGGCGGCGTACGCGGTGGGTGTGGCGGTGCGGGGTGCCGTCCGGATGGTGTTCCAGGGCGTAGAGGACGTCGCTGCCGGACCAGCCGACGGCGGCGAAGTCGGTGAGGAGACGGGTCCGGGCCCGGGTGGGGATGCGGCTGAGGACCATGTGGTGGCCGATCGCGGCGACCAGGAGTCCGGCGGCGTAGCGCAGGCAGACGGTGGGAGTGATGCCGCCGCGGCGGGGCCGCGGCCGTGCCGGTTGTGGACGGCGGCGGCGGCGGGGCTGCGGTGTGGGGGGTAGGGGGGAAGGGGTACCCCCGGTATGAATACCG
>NZ_LJGW01000219.1 GCF_001751255.1 Streptomyces nanshensis
CCCAGACCGCGGCCGCGGGCGCCGGGGGCCACCGCGACCGCCTCCAGCTCCACGAGCGACCGCGACAGCAGCGCGCACAGCTCCCGCCCGAGCTGGTCGTCCATCGACATCAGCCACTCCACCGGTGGCAGCGCATGCGCGAGGGCCACGACCGGCCCCTGGTGCTCCTCGGCGACCAGCAGACGTGCGGCGCCGAACTCGGCGGACAGCAGCGGGCGGTCGAGGATCGCCGCCAGCATGGCCGGGCCGGTGGAGCAGCGACCGTACGGGCCGGAGCCGACCGCGCGACGGCGGTCCGTACCCGCTCGAACGCGCCCGGGAAACAGGAAACAGGGCCTCGGCGTTGCCACCTGAAGTGGCAACAGCCCGAACAGCGACGGCGCCGACGACTCGCCGAGCACGGACCGCGCACGGCGCAGCCCCGGAGCCGACACCGAGCACGACAAGCTGGCGAAGCGGGGCGCGCGCTGCCACCTGAAACGGCAACGCGACAACGACCGGCGAGGCGCCAGCCGACGACAGGCCACGCTGGGACGGGCGGGGCGACGTCACACCGGCCGCCGAACGACGAACCCGCGGCGGACGCGGCATCGAGGAGCAGCGCGAGCAGCCGCAGCCGAACACCCGGCGGGACGACAGCAGTTCACCCGCAGCAGCGCGAGCAGCCGCAGCCGAACACCCGGCGGGACGACAGCAGTTCACCCGCAGCCGGATGGCGCCGTGCGAGCGAGCGGGCCGTAGAGCGCTGCCGGCGAAGCGGCAACCGGGCGATCGCGACGGCCGACGACGGCCCGGGCGCCGTGTCGCGTCCCGTCCCGTCGGCGGGACGGGACGCGCCGTCCAGGCCGAGCGGGGACTGAGCCCCGCGACGTACGCGAGACGGCAGGGGCCGGACGAGACCTCCTACACCGCGGCGGCGACGAGCAGCCGGCACGAACGGGCGAGCAGCGGACGGGCCGCGGGCCGACGGTCACGGCCTCGACGCTCATGCCGCCACCGTAGCGCTGGCCAACGGACGCCGGACGGCCTTCACAGCCCCTCGGACCATGGGCCAGAGACACGGCGGAGGAATAGCTCATTCACCGGCGAGGCGGGTGTGCAGTTCCCGCAGGTCGCCCATGGTCAGCCCCGTGCGCACCCCGTCGCCGTACATGTTGTTGGTGCCCTCCACCACCATCCAGGTGTCGGGCTCGTCCGCGTAGACGGCCAGCACATGTGCCAGCCGCTCTTCGGCGGTGACCGGCTCGGGCCCATACTTCTCGACCGACTCCCGACGGATCTGGGCCACGTTCTTCACGGCTACTGCCTCCTCGATGAGGTTGATGGCGGGGCGGTCTAGGCCACGGCCTGGGCGGTCTTCCTCGGCCGTCCGGAGGGGCGTGGCCTGCCGGCGTAGTCCCGTACCTGAGCTGCGATGTAGATGGGCCCGGAGTGCAGCTGGGCGACGGGGGGCGGGAAGTCCGGGTGCTTGGTGATCTGCTGCGCCCGCTGCCGGGAGGCCACTCCCAGGATCTCCTTGATCTCGGAGATGCCAGCGAGTTCGGGCGTAGTGGGGGCGGCGTTGCGGCGGTCAAGCTCCTCGGCTGTCACCAGCTCCACGCACCGCACGCCTGTCGCGATCTTGTGCACGCGGGCGGCGCCGGTCACTGCCTTGAGCGCGGCGTCGATCGCCTGCCGCGCCGTGGCGGCGTCGACGGACAGCTGCGCGAAGAGGTGGCCCGTGGGGGACTGCCCGATCGACGCGAAGTTGTCGGCCAGGGCATCGTGCAGGGCGTCGACGGACTCCTCGGCCACGTCCGGGGCCTCCAGCTCTACGTAGGCGCTCCAGTCCATGTGTGATCTCCGTGTGTTGACGTCGGTGAACGGGCGGGGGCCGCCCCGGCCGGGCCGGGGCG
>NZ_LJGW01000237.1:0-21851 GCF_001751255.1 Streptomyces nanshensis
AGGGCCGGGCGCCCAAGGCGGTCAGGGCGGACCCGGCGGCGGTCCCGGCGCGCCCGGCGCACCCGGTGGCCAGGGCAAGCAGAACGGCCAGGCGGGGCAGGGCGGCCAGGCAGGACAGGGCGGTCAAGGCGGTCAGGGACAGCAGGACGGCCAGACCGGGAAGGGCCGACCGCAACAGGGCTTTCCCGGGGGCTTTCCCGGCGGGGGCTTTCCCGGCGGCGAACGCGGAGGGATGCCCGGGGGCGGCGGCCCCATGGGCGGACTGCTCAACGGCAGCCGTGTCAGCAAGGCCCTCAAGGCCGAACTGACCGACCACGCGGACGACTTCACCTGGGCCGCCGCCACCGTCGGCGCGATGAACGGAGCGAGCTACCAACTCGCCGCCGAGCGGCCGGTGATGTCCATCGGCGGCTTCAACGGCACCGATCCCGCACCGACGGTGGCGCAGTTCAAGAAGTACGTGAAGGACGGACGCATCCACTACTTCATCGGCGGGGACTCCCGCGGCGGCCCGGGCGGCGGACGGGACGGCGCCGGGTCCGACATCCAGAAGTGGGTCAAGAAGCACTACACGAAGGAGACGATCGGCGGGACCACCCTGTACGACCTGACCAAGGCGAAGTAGCGCCCGGCGGCGCCTACTTCACGCCCTGCGGCCCGTACCGCTCGGTGACCGGGACAGGGCCCGACCGGTCCGCACCTGTCGACGTCGACGGGCTCCGCGCCCCCGGCCTTCAGGTGCAGACCGGGACGCCCGCGGCGGAGACGGGAGTCGCACAGGCCGCGACCGCGGCCGGGCATAGATCGCGCGTCCATGTCGTTGTCCCCGCCATGTCCAACATCACCGGCGTGCTCGCCCGGGTCTTCGTCGACGACCTCGACGACGCGCTCGTGCTCTACCGCAGCCTGGCCGGCGGGGCGGAGCCCGTCCGATTCCGGTTCCGCTCGGTCGAGTTGGCGCGGGTCGGACCGTTCCTGCTGCTCAGCGGTGACACGGAGGCGTACCGGGACCGGGTGGCCACGCTGCTCGTACGCGATCTGCGCCCCGTGATCGACGACGTCGAGCGCACCGGGGGCCACGTCGTCGAAGGTCCGTCACCGGCACCGAACGGGCGCCGACTCATCGCGCGCCACGCCGACGGCGCCCTCTTCGAGTACATCGAGGAGAGTCCGTGACGGACCGACGGGCCGCCGCACCGACCGGCTGACGGACTGACGGCTTCCGGCGCGCGCACCGCCAACTCCGGGTCCGGCCCGGGGAGTTGTACGGAAGATCACCGGTGGCCGCCGACCGGTACGCTCGACCCCCTCCACCCCATTCGTCCCATCCACCCCGTATGAGGAGACATCACGTGCTCATCGACCTCTCCGGCCGCACCGCACTCGTGACCGGTTCCACCCAGGGCATCGGCTACGCCATCGCCGCGGGACTGGCCAGAGCGGGCGCCCGGGTGGCGGTCAACGGGCGCCGACAGGAGTCCGTCGACGCCGCCGTCGCGCGGCTGCGCGAGGAGACGGGAAGCGGCTCCCTCGTCGCCGCGCCCGGCGACATCACCACCGAGGAGGGCGCCCGCCGGGTCGCCGCGGCCGCCCCGGAGGCCGGCATCCTCGTCAACAACCTGGGCGTCTTCGGCCCGACTCCGGCGCTGGAGATCACCGAGGACGAGTGGCGCCGCTACTTCGAGGTGAACGTGCTGGCCGCCGTCCGCATGATCCGCGCGTATCTGCCCGGCATGAAGGAGCGCTCCTGGGGCCGGATCCTGAACATCGCCAGCGACTCGGCCGTGGTGATCCCCGCCGAGATGATCCACTACGGCATGTCCAAGACGGCGCTCCTCGGGGTCTCCCGCGGCTTCGCCAAGGACGCCGCGGGCACCGGCGTCACCGTCAACTCGGTGATCGCCGGGCCCACGCACACCGGTGGCGTCGAGGACTTCGTGTACGAGCTCGTCGACCGTGACCTGCCCTGGGACGAGGCCCAGCGCCGGTTCATGATCGAGCACCGGCCCCAGTCGCTGCTGCAACGGCTCATCGAGCCCGAGGAGATCGCGAACATGGTCGTCTACCTCAGCTCTCCCCTGGCGTCGGCGACGACGGGCGGGGCGCTGCGGGTGGACGGCGGGTACGTCGACTCCATCCTTCCCTGAGTCCCGGTCCCGTCAGAGCGTCGCGCCGAGATCCGTGAGGGCCGTGTCCAGGTCCGAGGCCGCCGCCACCGCGGCGGCGGCCGACCGGGCCGCTTCCAGCGCCTCCTGAGCCGACGTGCCGCTCGCCCGCACCTTGAACACCCGGTCGTCGGAGGAGGACAGCGGCCGCACCGGGTCGCCCTCCTTGCGCAGAGCGGTGACCGCCACATGCTCGTGGTCGCGTACGGACGCGGGCACCGTCAGCCCGGCGAACTTGCCCTCCGTACGGGCGCCCCCGAACCACACGGCGCGGTACGGGCGTTCGGGCCGCTCCCCCGCCAGCGTGGCCCGTACGTCCTTCATCACCCGGGCGCCCAGGATCTGGTCCGGCTGCACCACGTCGAGGTCGACCCCGGTCGCCTCGTGCGCCATCAGCCAGATGTCGTCGCCGCCGACCCGTGCATGGGTCTCGATGGGCATCGGGCCGTCCGGGCCGAGCACCACCTCGGTGTGGCTGGGCCCGAACTGGAGGCCCACGGCGTCCAGTACGGACACGGCGCAGCGCTCGACGGCCTCCCGGTCCTCGTCCGGGAGCGGGGCGGGCAGCACATGGCCCAGCTCCACGAGCGTGCGCGGGTCGGAGTACTTGCGGGTGACGGCCAGGACAACGTGCTCGCCGCCCTCCGAGAACCCCTCGACGCTGTACTGCGGCCCCGACACGAAGTGCTCCAGCAGCACTCCGCTCCCGTCGGCCGACGCCTCCCGGTAGGCGGCCTCGGCCTCCTCCTCGGCGCGCACCACGACGGCGCCCGCGCTGCCGGTGCCCACCACGGGCTTCGCCACACACGGAACTCCCAGTTCCCGCACGGTGGTTCGGGCCGCGTCCGCGTCGTGCACCAGCCGGTGCGGCACGGGGTAGAGCCCGCGCCGGTCCAGCTCCTCCCGCATCGACCGCTTGTCCCGGACCATGCCGACCGTCTCCGGGCGGTGGAAGTGCACCCCCGTCCCCTCGAACGCGGCGGCGGCCTCGCACGCGAGGTGGTCGACGAGGGCGGCGGCGTGGGTGAAGGGCCGGGTGGCGTGCACGGCGTGGACCGCGCGGGACCACTCCTGCGCGGTGGCGTCGTCAGCGAGCGCGACGACGGCACGGGCGTGCTCGATGCCGTCGCAGCCCGCCATCCGGGACCGCTGGACGAAGGCCGTGATGTGGACGTCCTCGCCGAGCAGCGCCCGCGCGCGTGCCGGCAGGTCGAAGAGGTCGCCGAAGACGGCGAGATGATGGAGCGGCTTCACTTCTCTCCTCGTTCCCCCGGCTTCTCCGGGTGTGACTCCCCCGGCTGCCCCGGGCGTTCGGACGGGCCCTGAAGGCGGGCGAACACGGCCTGGCACTCCTCGGCGCCCGTCTGCGCGTACGTCCCCAGGCGCCGGGCGGCGGTGGCGAGGTCTGCGCGGAACGCCTCCGCGTCGCCCTCGGTCACCGTCGTGTCGAGACGGGCCAGCGCCTCGGCCAACTCGCCCCGGCGCGCGCCGCCTTCGGCGTTGGCCCGCTGGATGTCCCAGTAGATCTCGGGCGGTGCGGCCAGGATGCGGGAGGCCAGCGCCACGAGGGTGCGTGCGGGAGGCGGGGCGATCCGCATCAGCGTGCCCAGGTCGAGCGGGGAGCCGGCGAGCGCGCCGAGGAAGCCGAGGACGGCCGCGTGCGGAAGCGCCTGGAGGTAGGACATCGCCGAGTCGTGTGCGTCCGGGGCCAGTTCGGTCACCACCATGCCCCCTTCCGCCAGCCGTTCGCGCAGCAGCGTCAGCTCCGCCTCCGCCCTGACGCCCACGCCCGCGCCCGTACTCCCGTGCCCGTCCGCATCCGCATCCGCATCCGCGTCCGGTGCGACGAGTACGACGGGACGCCCCTCGGAGGGCAGCACGGGCGAGAACATCGGGTTGACGCCGAGGACTTGCTGAGGCACCGCCTCGGCCGCGGCCCGCTCGAAGACGGGACGCTGCACCGAGCATGTCGTGACGACGACGGCGTCCCGCGCCGCCGACCCGGCCAGCCACGGCAGACAGTCCGCGGCGGCCTCCTCCGGCAGCGCGAGCACCACCGCGTCGGCGGCGGCGACCGCCTTGCGCAGCGCAGGTCCGGGGGCGCGCACGTCCTCGCAGTGGTCCACGTCCCCGTCCAGGTCGGCGGTGGTCACCTCGTCGGTGGCGCGCAGCAGTCGCTCCCGGTACCAGCGGCCGACGACGCCCGCGGCGCCGAGGACCACGACGCGGCGCGGACCGCCCGGCTCCGCGCTCACACGTCCCCCCGCCATCCGCGCAGCGCGTAGTGGGGCACGCTCGCCTTGACGAGGATCTCCTCGAACTCCTCCTCCGGGTCCGACTTGGCGGTGATCGCGCCGCCCACCCCGAAGGTCGCGGAGCCGTCGCGTACGACGGCCGTACGTATCACGATGTTCAGGTCCAGCGCGCCCGAGAAGGACAGCCAGCCCAGGGCGCCGGAGTAGATGCCCCGCGGGGCGTCCTCCAGTTCGTCGATGATCTCCATCGTGCGCTTCTTGGGCGCGCCCGTCATCGATCCGCCGGGGAAGCACGCCCGTACCGCCGACAGCGCGGACTGCCTCCAGCGGAGCCGGCCGCGGATCGTGGAGACGAGCTGGTGGACGGAGGAGTAGCTCTCCAGCGCGAAGGCGTGCGGGACATGGACGCTGCCCGGTTCGCAGACGGCGTTCAGATCGTGGCGCACGAGGTCCACGATCATCAGGTTCTCGGCGCGGTCCTTCTCCGAGCCGAGCAGGGAGCGCTGCAACTCCTCGTCCTCGGCGGTGGTGGCGCCCCGGGGTCTGGTGCCCTTGATGGGACGGGACTCCACGATGCGCGACTCGTCGACGCGCAGGAACGTCTCCGGGGAGGAGCAGAGCACCTCGACGTCACCGGCGCGCAGATAGGCGCCGGCGGGGACCGAACTGACCGAGCGCATCCGCTCGTACGCGGGCAGGCCCTCGCCGACTCCGGGCAGACGGGCCCGGTTGGTCAGGCACACCTCGTAGCTCTCGCCGTCGGTGATGAGGCGCTGGGACTCCTTGATCTTGGTGAGGTAGTCCTCGCGTCCGTCGCGCAGATCGAGCAGATGCTCCTCTACCGGGCCGGGGGCGAAGGCCGTCGTGGTGACGGGGGCGGCGAGTTCGGACGCCGGGGGCGCCGCGGGCACGGCGGGAGCGGTGGGCACCGTCGGGACGGGGAGGCCGGCGGGCTCCGTGCCGCGCGGGGCGTCCGCCGCCGCGCCGCCCTTCCCGGCTTGACCGGCCAGCCCGGCCTGACCGGACGTGCCCGCCCGTCCGTCCTCCTCGTCGACGGCGACCAGGCGGCAGTCCAGAAGCGTCCCGCTGTGGTGGTCGAAGACGGAGAACTCACGGGTGTGCAGGAAGTACGCCTCGGGTTCGCCGGAGCGGTGCCGCTCGTCCGCGCCGGTGAGCGCCTTGAGTTCGTACCCGAACCAGCCGACGAGACCGCCCTTGAAGGACAGCGGCCAGTCGGCCGGCGCCTCCACCTCCACGGCCTCCGTGATCTCTTCGAGCAGCGTGAAGACGTCGCCGGCGACCTCCTCGCTGCCCTCCGTCCCGAGCAGGGTGAGACGGCGGCCGGTCAGGTCGTAACGCAGCGCCACCGCGCCGGAGTCGCCCCAGGCGCCCATCAACGAGTAGCGGGAGCCGGGCTGTTCGCTGCCCTCGGAGTCGAGCCAGAAGGCGTGCGGACGGTCCGCGTACCGCTCGCGGAAGACCGCCGCCGGAGCCTCCGGGTCCGGTACGGCGCGGGCCTCCAGCCGCATCCGGAGGGCGCCGCCCGCCCGTTGGAAGGCGCGTACGGACGGCGGCTGCGCGGACTCCGCGTCCGCGGCGCCGTCGGCGGCGGCCTCCGGGGTGGCCGGGGCCCCGCTGCGGTGACGCTGCGCGAGGGCGAGGAAGTTGGTGAGGACGCCGTGCCCGCCCTGGGACTCGATGGACTCCGGGTGGAACTGCACGCCCCACAGCGGACGGGAGCGGTGCGCGACCGCCATCACCAGTCCGTCGCCGGTCCACGCCGAGCACTCCAGCTCGTCGGGGAGGCCGGTGCTGACCAGCGAGTGGTAGCGCACCACGGGCAGGTCCTGCGGCAGCCCCGCGAACAGGCCGGTGCCCCGGTGGGTGATCGTGTCGACGATGCCGTGCGCCGGGGCGGGCGCGTGCACCGTACGGGCGCCGAAGTGCTCGGCGATGCCCTGGTGTCCCAGGCAGACGCCGAGGATCGGCAGCGCGCTGCGGGCGACGACCTCGCGGCAGACCCCGAAGTCGGCCGCGCGGGAGGGGCGTCCGGGGCCGGGCGAGAGCACGACCGCCTCACAGGAGGCGAGCGGCAGATGCTCGTAGGCCACGGTGTTGGGCACGACGGTGGGCTGTGTGCCGGTCACCTCGTACAGGTACTGCGCGATGTTCCGGGTGAACGAGTCGAAATTGTCGATGACCAGGACCTTCACCGGTCGCTCCCCTCACCGAGCTTCGCCATCAGAACGTCCTCCTGCACACAGGTCTCCGCCACGATCCGTTCGAAGAGGTCACCGAGGTACTCCTCCGGAAGGCCGTGGTCCGCCGCAAATCGGCGGGCCCGGCCCACGACCAGACCGACCCGGGACGGCTGCATCATCGGGATGCCGTGCTCGGCCTTGAGCCGTGCGATCTCCAGGCATGTTTCCATCCGCTGCGCGATGAGGCCCAGGATCTGCTCGTCGCCGGCGTCGAGACGGTCGCGCAGCGGGGCCAGTACGTCGTCCTCCGCGCCGCTCGCGGCGGGCTCTTCCTGTTCGGTCATGGATGTTCCCCCTCGTTCCAGAAGAAGGGCGCTTTCGCCCGGGTGGTCATGCGCGGCGCCGCTTCGGCGTCGACCTCCATGCCGGAGAACCGTGCGGAGCAGGTGACTTTGCGCAGCGTCTGATGGCCGCTGAGGGCGGCCAGGGCGCGGTCGGCGGCGATGCCGCGCAGGGCGGTGCCGCGCAGGGTGAGCCGGACGAGGCCGTCGCGGGTCTCGGACGCCACCTGGTACGCCGCTTCCGCGGGCAGGCCCAGCGGCCGCAGCGCCTCGTCGAACATCGACCTCGTCACGAGCGTCCCGTCGAGGTTCGCGGAGACGTCGTCGCGGGCGCCGATCCGCAGGATCCGCGCGGCCGATCCGCAGGCGCAGTCGGACGGGCGGAGCGTGGCGTTGTCGCCGACGAGATAGCGGACGAGTGCGGTGCCGGTGTCCGCGAGGACGGTCACGGCCAGCGCGCCGGGAGTGCCGTCGGGCAGGCGCCGTCCGTCCTCGTCGACGACCTCGGCGAGGACGAGGTCCTCGTGGACGTGGTGGTCGGTGCCGGTCAGCTCCGCGCACTGGTGGCCCACGGGGCCGGTCTCGGTGGTGCTGTAGGCGAACGAGCGGATGCGCACGCCGTGTTGAGCGAGCCGCTCGGCGGTCGCAGGAGTCATCCGGTCGCCGAGGTAGAAGAGCGTACGGAGTCCGGACAGGGCCTCGGGGGCCTGCGCCCACAGCCGTTCGACGAAGCCGGGCAGGCTGACCATGGCGTGCACGCCGAGGTCGGCGACCAACTCCGCGAGATGGTGCGCGGGCAGCGTCGTGCCGGCGGGCAGCACCGCGGCGCCGCGCCGGGCGAGCACCGCGTCGGCGAAGCCGAAGCCGCCGAAGAGGTCACCGGGAGCAAGGGCGTTGACGACGAACGGGTTCTCGCCCAGTCCGTCCCAGCACACGCCGCGGGCGCCGAGCGCCTCGACCCGTTCGTTGAACGCCCGGTCGTGCAGCAGCGTCCGAACCCGGCCCGACGAGCCGCTGGAGCGCAGCACCAGCCGGGTGTCGCCGACGGTGATGCGGTGCGGCGCGTCGGGGCGCGATCCCCACTCCGCGACGTGCTCCCGCGTCATCAGCGGCGCGTCCTGGAGCCCGTCCGGCGTGAGGTGCTCCGCGTACGGGCGTACGGCGGTGCAGGTCCGCGATGCGGCGACGGCCTCCCGCATCAGGGCGAGGTTCGCGGCCTGTGCCGCGAGGAGGGCGGACCGGTCCCCCGTGAGCTGGTCGAGAAGTCTCAACTCTCCTCCATCCGGAGCCTGATGAGCCGCCGGGCTTCATCCGCGGCCGACTGCGCCGCGTGGACGTCGGGGCCGAGGGCGACGATCTCGCCCAGCCGCTCCCAGCTCGCGGCGGCGGGACGGACCTCGTCGCCCTCGCCCACCCATGTCTCCACCGCGTGCACGCCGGGCAGGGCCCGCGCCTCGGCCAGGCCCTCGACGGCGGCGATCCGGCCCGGCGAGTCCGCCACCAGGTAGGACTTGACGGCCGCGGCGGCCCGCGCAGGCACCGCCTCGGGCAGGGGCAGCCCCGTGAAATGGGCGAGCATGTCGGTCTCGACGTCGCGGCCGGTGACGAGGCAGACCAGCGCGGGAATGCCGTCGCCGCCGGTGCGGGCGTGCGACTCCACGAGGTGGATGCCCTTCTCGCCCGCGATCAGCTCAGTGTGCGCGGGGCCTTCGCGCAGTCCGACGTGGTCGAGGAAGGCGGTCACCCGGGAGACGAGTTCGGCGCGCAGCCCGTCGTCGAGTGCGGCGGGCACGATGTGTCCGGTCTCGACGAACGCGCCGTCGATGACCTTGCGGACGACCGCACGGACCTCGTGCCGCCCAGCGTGGGAGAAGGTCTCGACGCTGAACTCCTCGCCGTCCGCGAAGGGTTCGACGAGATAGCCGGAGACGGGCAGCACCTCGTGGTAGCGGTGCTCGTTGCGCAGCGAGCCGCACACCCGCTCCCATGCGGCGTCGACCTGCTCCGGGCCGTCGACCTTGACCACGCCCAGGCTCGCCGAGCCGTCGGTGGGCTTGAGGATCAGGGGGTATCCGGCGCGTGCGGCGACCGCGAGGATGTCCTCGACGGACCGCGCCCGGGCCCAGGCCGAGGCCAACTCCTCGCTGCCGTCGAGGACTTCGTGCGTACGGGCCTTGTCGCGCAGCAGCGCGGAGACGCCGTCGCCCGGTGCCGTCAGGCCCAGGTCGAGCGCGATGGCCTCGGCACCGGCGCAGGCCGGCTCGTGGTTGCTGACCACTCCGGCGAAGCCGAACTCGCGGTGCAGTCCGCGGGCCAGCTCCACCAGCCCGCGCACGTCCGGCAGTTCGGCCTGAACCGAGCGCAGACACAGCTCCGCCAGGGACGGGTCGGTCATGGTCGGCGCCTGGATATGGACGACGTCGAGCCCGAGGGCCCTGGCCTTGTCGATGACCCTGCGGCTCGCGCTGAGCAGCAGAAGCACCGGGCGGTCCCCGGCTGCGGCTCCGCTCCCGGCGCTCACAGCGCGTTCTCCCGTACGAGCGGGGAGCGGCGGGCGACGGCGACGCACAGCGGCATCGCGAGGCTCGCCGCCAGGAAGACGCCGCCGAGTATCAGCCAGCCCCAGATCCCGTGGTAGAGGAGCAGCCAGGTCAGCAGCAGCGGTCCGACGGCCTCGGCCACGGTCGTCCCCATGCCGAAGAAGCCCTGGTACTGCCCGTACCGTCCGTCCGGCACCAGCCGGAAGCTGATCTCGTTCATGCTGGAGGTCTGCCGCAGTTCGCCGAAGGTGAGCACGGTGACCGCGCACAGCAGCAGCCCGGCCGCGGCCCAGGGTCCCGAGGGCAGCCCGGAGAGCGAGTACAGCGCCATGCCCAGGAAGAGCAGCACGCCGCCCGTGCGCAGGACGCGCAGTCCCGCGTCGATGTCGGTGACCCGCTTGGAGACGCGGTACTGGAGGAGGACGACCAGCGCCGTGTTGACGACGAAGACGGCGGCGACGGTCCACGCCGGTGCCTGCGTCCCCTTGGTGATCCACAGCGGCAGCGCCACGTCGATCAGCGGGACGTGCAGCGTCAGCAGCATGTTGAGGACGCCGACGGCGACATAGCCGCCGTCCCGGAAGACGCGGAACGGCGAGCCGGAGATCTCCCCGGGGACGCCGCCCTCGTCGGACTTCCCCGCGGTCTTCCCGTCGGTCGCGGCGTCGGCCTTCTCGCCGGCCGTGCCGTCCGCGGCGGCGGACCCCGCCGCGGCTCGCGTCGCGGGCACCCGCAGCAGCAGCGCGGCGGCCAGGAAGAACGTCGCCGCGTCGAGGGCGAACGCCAGGCGGTAGGCGCCGGCCGTGTCGACGGCGATCACGAGTCCGCCCAGCGCGGCGCCGAGCGCGAGCCCGGCGTTGGCCGTGGAGATCAGCACGGCGCGGACGCGCGTGACCTGACCCGGCGGGAACGTACGCGCCACCACCGCGGCCCGCGAGGACTGGGCGCCCTGGGTGCACACGGCCAGCAGGCTGGCGGTGACGAAGAAGACCACGACGTTGGACGTCACCAGATACACGGCGATCGAGGCGCCGGCCAGGCCCAGCATCCACATCGCCACCGAGCGGGACTCGAAGCGGTCCGCGAGGTGCCCGACGGGGACGCTGACGGCCATCGCGACCAGCCAGGAGGCGGTGAGCGCGGCGCCGTAGACGAACGGCGTGAGTCCCACGACGCGCGTGAAGTACAGCGCCGCGCACACATAGAAGAGGCCGTCGCCGAGGTAGGTGACGAAGTGGGAGACGGCGATGGGCCGCACCTCACGCCCCAGCTTCTCCGCGTCGCGCGGCGGGGCGGGAGGCTGCTCCGCCGGTCCGGCCGGTGGCGCCTCAGTCACTCTCGCCCCGCTGCCGCTCCGGTCCGTCCTGCGGGCCCGTACCGCTGCCGTAGCCGCCGATCTCCTCCAACGTGGAGGCCAACAGGGCGAGTTCGTCGTCGGTGTGCAGCGACGACAGCGCGAACCGGAGCAGCGAACTGCCCTGCGGGACGGTCGGATAGAACGCGGGCAGCATGATGATCCCGCGCTCCTTCAGCAGCCGTACGGTGCGCAGCCCGTCCTCCTCGGTGCCGAAGACCGCGCCGCGGATCGGCGAGCGGAGCCCGGAGTTGGCGAGCTTGCCGCCGGTGAGCGCGTCGAGGCGGGCGGCGTTCTCCCACAGCCGGTCCTGGAGCGTGCCGATCTCCGGCGAGAGATGGATCCGGGCGGCGGCGACGTTCGCGGCCATCATCGGCACCATCACCGAGTGCCCGAAGACCAGAGGGTTGGCGAGCTTCCGTACGACGGCGACGTCCTCCGGCGAGGCGGCGAGCAGGAAACCGCCCGAGCCGCCGAAGCCCTTGGAGAGCGAACCGGCCAGGACGACGTTGCCCGGCAGCGCTCCGCCGAGGGCGTCGAAGGCGTATCCGCAGCCCGAGCGGCCGTCGATGGAGATGCCGTGCGCGTCGTCGACGTAGAGATAGCCGCCGGCTGCGGCGGCCAGTTCGGCCAGTTCCGCGACGGGGATCAGTCCGTTCATCGAACCGACGCCGTCCACCAGGACGATCGGCGTACGGCCAGCGGCGCGGACCTCGGCCAGCGCGGCGTCCGCCGAGGCCGGATCCTCCGAGCGGAATCTGCTGACCGGCCCGAACTGCTCGAAGATTCCCCGCAGTACCTGCATGGAGGCGTGCGCGGTGCGGTCCACCAGGAAGTGCGGCTCGCCCGCGACCGGATAGCTCGGCAGCGACCCCGAGGCCAGCAGCGGCAGCACACCGAGGTGGACGTTGCTGGTGGAGGTGAAGACGCAGGGCGCGGCGCCCGGGTAGATCCGCGCCAGCAGCTCTTCCAGCTCCGGCAGATACGAGGGGCGCATCCGGTTCCGCGACGAGGAGAGATGCACGCCGAACATCCGGGTCGCGGAGACCACGGCCTCGGACAGGTCCGGGTGCGACTCCAGCCCCAGATAGGAGCAGGAGACGAACTCGGTGGCGGTGGAGCCGTCCTGGAGCTTCACCAGCTTGCCCTCGCGGGCGATCACGGTGTGCCCGGTCAGGCCCTCGGCGAAGCACTGGTCCAGGGCGGTGGACGTACGGTCGCGGCGGGCGGCCAGCCAGTTCGGGCGTGCCGTGGTGGGGGCGCTCATGAGGTCTCTCCTCGGCCGGTGAACCGTGCCACCGTGATCCTCGGTTCGCCGGCGGTGTCGGCGAAGGTGCTGATGTCCGTGAACGGGCCGTCCGCCAGGGTCTGTTGGACGGCGTCGGGCTGCGCCCTGTCGTGTTCCAGCGCGAGACGGCCGTCCGGTCTCAGCACCTCGGCCGCGAGCACGGCGATGCGCCGGATGAGGTCGAGCCCGTCCTCGCCGCTGTAGAGGGCGGCGCTCGGCTGGTGGTCGGCCCACTCGGGCAGCAGCCGGATGTGCGGGGCGACGTACGGCGGGTTGGCCACCACGAGATCGGTGACGCCGCGGTGTGCGGCCAGGCAGTCCGGCTCGGTGAGGTCGGCGGCCCGTACCTGGACGCTGCCGAGTACGTCGGCGTGGCGGGCGGCGTTCCTGCGCAGATACTGCACGGCGGTGTCGTCGCGTTCGACGCAGACGACCTCGGCGTCGCCGCGGCGGGCCGAGAGCGCCAGCCCCAGCGCGCCGACGCCGGAGCACAGGTCGAGCACCCGCCCGCCGTGCGGCAGCGTCTTCTCGCCCGCGGCCCACTCCACGAGCGGAGTGCTCTCCTCACGGGGGACGAACACCCCGCTGCCCACGAGGAGTTCGAGCCCGTCGAAGGTGACGGAGCCGGTGATGTGCCCCAGCGGGATGCGGGCGCACCGCTCGGTGACGGCCGCCTCGAACCGGGCGAGGGACCGCTCCGGCCGCCGTCCGCCCAGGAAGCGGTCGGCCAGGGCCGCCACGTCGCCCTCGACGTCCCACACTCCCGCCTCGGTCAGCCGGGCACGGGCCTGCTCGACGGCCCGTGCCTCCTCGGCGGCGGTCACCGTGCCCATGCGTCGTAGTAGCGGGTGAGGGTCTCGCGGATCTCGCCCGTCATCGCCGCGACCAGTTCGGCGGGCGGGGTGAAGTCGGGGTGCAGCTCCTCCACGAGGGCGCTGTAGAAGCGGCGCAGATGGCGCTCCATGCGCGGCGGCCACTCGGGGGTGACGTTCCACTTGTACTCGTAGCCGGTGGCCATCATGTGCTCGACGGCCGTGGTCACGACCTGCTCGCGGGTGGCGCCGCTGAGCGGGGCGCGTACGGGCGTGAAGGAGGAGAGGAAGTCGAACCGGCCCTCGCCGCCCTCGATGAGGGTCGCCATGTGCTGGGCGAGCAGCGGCGACTGGTGCAGCCCGTCGCGGTAGGTACCGGTGGCCAGCCACAGGCCGTCGACGCCGCCGGACCCCACGAGCGGGAAGCCGTCCGCGGGCACCGGGCGGTTGCCGACCTGGACGGAGAGCAGCGCGGCCTCGGAGAGGTTGGTGTGCAGTTGGTCAACGGCGCAGCCCAGCAGGAACTGCAGATCGCCGACGGCCGCGAGCTTGCGCGGCTGCGGGGAGATGATGTTGGTCGCGCCCAGGTAGAGCACTCCGTCGGTGCGCGGTACGCAGTGCAGACCGCAGGCGAAGGCGCGGTTGGGGGTGCGGAGCACCGACGACGGAAGCTGCCGGTCCTCGGTCTCGACCAGCGCGGAGACGCCGTAGCCGCTGACCATGGGAGGCATCCGGCGGCGTACGTCGGCCAGTTCGTCCCCGTGCAGCAGGTCGAGGGACCGGGCGCCCGCGGCGACGACGACGTGGTCGGCGTGCAGCACCTCGCCGGAGACGAGTTCGACGCCGGTGACGCGGCCGTTCTCGGTGCGCAGACCGGCGGCCTCGGCGTCGACGATCCGGCCGCCCGCCTTGACGAGGGCCTGGTCGAGCTTGACGAGCAACCGGTGGGAGTCCACGGCGTGTTCACCGGGGATGTACATCCCGCGCAGCGAGCGGGAGAGGTCGTTGGGCTCCATCCAGTCGAGCTCTTCGGGGTCGACCGTCTCATACGGCTCGTCGTACTCCTTGAGCGTGCTCTCGATCGCGCGGAAGTTGCCCGAGTCGACGGGGGCGGAGCCCATCGAGTTGAGCAGGACGAAGGTGCCCTTCGCGCTGAAGAGGGAGTCGGCGTCCCCGGACTGCTCGCTCAGCAGCTCGTCCCACTCCTGCCAGTAGCGGCGGGCGCGGTGGTCCATGTCGAGCTTGGCGCGGCCGTGTTCGCTGGCGAGGAGCGACGTCGTCACCTCGCCGAAGCAGCCGAGCATGGCGCCGGCCGCGGTCGAGGCGGCGTACGGGCGGGTCTCTCGGCCGATGCGTGTGACACGGATGTCACGGCGGCTGAGTTCGAAGGCGATGGAAGCACCGACCGCCCCGTTGCCGACGACGATCACATCCGGCGTCTGCCCTGATGACATGGTTTCTCCTGGTTCCATTCAGGCAAGGAAGTCGCGCCGGCCCGGCACGGCCGTGCGGCCGTGCCGGAGCGGCGTTCGGTGAGTTGCGTTCAGACGCCGACGGCGTCGGCGAAGTGCTCGACGATCTCCATCGCCTGAGCGGGGTTCAGACGCGGATCACACGGCGGCGCATCTGTGCCGGAGTCCGGGGTGCGCCCCGGCAGCGACTCATGGCACTCGCGCACCGCTTCCGGCGTGACCTCCAGATGGAGGCCGCCGGGGTGGCCGCCGTGGCGGCGCACGCTCGTCACGAACGACGAGATCTCCGCCCGCAGATCGGGCAGCAGCCGCAGCTTCTCCCCGTTGTGCGTACGGGTGTTGCCGTGCATGGGGTCGCACTGCCACAGGACCGGCGAACCGGATCCGGCGACGGCGCTCACCAGCGGGTCGAGTCCCCCGGCGGCGGCCGCGGCGGCCCCCGTCCGGGCGATGAGGCTCAACCGGCCCGTCTCATGGCGGGGGTTGAGCGCCCGTACGAGGTCGACGACGTCGCGGTCCGTGGTCCCCGGGCCGAGCTTCACGCCGATCGGGTTGTGCAGCCGGGACGCCCACTGGACGTGCCAGTCCGTCAGCTTCCGGGTGCGCTCGCCGATCCACACCAGATGGCCGCTGCCGGCGTACCGGTGGTCCGCCTCGCGCGTCATCGGCTCCTCGTAGTCCCGCAGCAGGGCCTCGTGGGAGACGAACACCGGGTGTCCGTCGTGCCGTTGCGGGGCGAGGCGGGCGAGGGTCTCCTGCGAGCGTGCGTGGCTCGTCAGCAGACGGCACGGCTCCGGGGCGCGCGCGACGGCCGTCGCCTCCAGCCCGTTGACCGCGTCGCCCCGGTAGACGGGCAGGACCGTGCCGTCCGCGAGACATTCCAGCGGACGGCTCCGCGGCTTGGCGTGCTGGCCCGCCATCCGCGCCACGAGCACCACCGGGCGGCCGGTGCGCTCGGAGAGCCTTCCGGCCAGCTTGCGGTAGAGGGCGCTCCGTGCGTCGACGTGCGCTCCGTCCGCCATCGCGAACGTCTCCGCGCACTCTCCGACGTGCAGCAGATACGCCGCTCCGGACTCCACGCGGGCGAGCAGCTCCCGCAGGGTGCTCACCTCGGACGGCGTCACCAACGCGGGCAGTTCCGCGAGGCGTTCGCGTATCTCGGGCAGCCCCGGATGGTCGCCCCAGGACGGTTGCTGCGCGGCGGCTAACCCCCGTGGGTTGCCGTATGGTTCTGCGGTGTCCGGCGCGCCCGCGCCGGGACTTCTCAGGGGCAGGTCGTCGCCCCCGTGCACACTGCTGTACGCCACGCTTCTCCCCCGTGTGAGCGCCGACTGCCTTGATCGCGCAGCCGCCATGAGCTTAGGTAGCTGGTGATTTCGTGTCAAGTGTGGGAATTTTGACGGGAGTTGTGCAGAAATGGTGACTGAGGACCTGTCGATCACGACAGATCGTCTGGTATTGCGTCTCTTCACCCCGGACGACGTGGACGACATGTACGCGTACCAGGGGCTCGACGAGGTCGCCCGCTATCTGTACCGGCCGCCGCGCACCAGGGAGCGGTGCGCCGAGGTCATCGGGGAGATCGGCGTACCGCCCGCGTGGGAGAAAGACGGGGACTCGCTGACGCTCGCCGTCTGCCGCCGTGAGGAGCCGGGCGTGATCGGCGAGGTCGTCCTGAAGCTGGAGAGCCACTACGCCCGGCAGGCCGAGATCGGCTGGGTCCTCAACCCCGCCTGGGAGGGCCGGGGCTATGCCACCGAGGCGGCACGGGAGATGCGGCGCCTGGCCTTCGAACGCTTCGGCGTGCACCGCCTCTTCGCCCGTATCGACACGGCCAACACCGCCTCGGAACGCCTCTGCGAGCGGCTGGGCATGCGGCGCGAGGCCCACCTGCTGGAGAACGACTGGACGCACGGGGACTGGGGCAGCGAGTACGTCTACGCGCTGCTCGCGCGTGAGGCGGAGCAGGCGGACCGGGCCGCCGAGGCCGGAGGGGACCGGGCCGGGCAGCGGACCGCTCCCGCCGGCTGACCCCCTCTGCGCCGAACTCCGGCCGCCTCCACGGGACTTGCGGCGCCCGCATCTCCGACACCGTCCTCTCAGGAAGGCTCACCGTGACGACAGAAGACGCCCCTCCGGGCGGCGGATCCGGTTCCCAGGGGCCCTCCCGCCGCAGCGTGCTGCACCGGGGCGGGGCCGCCGGGATCGGCGCGCTCGGCTTATCGGCCCTTCCGGGCACCGCCGTTCCGGCCGCGGCCGCCTCCGCCCCCGCCAACGCCACTGCCACCGCTGCTCCCGGCGGACGTGCCGCGGACGACGGCGCCGGGGCCCCGCAGCGCATCGACGTACGGGAGAGCGCCAATCTCTGCGTCGCGCTCTCTCCCGACGGCCGGCACCTGGCCCTCGACGCGCTCAACGTGATCTGGCTGCTGCCCGCGGCGGGCGGCACGGCCCGCCGTCTCACCGACGACGTCCAGGACGCGACCCGGCCGCACTGGTCGCCCGACGGCCGGAGCGTGCTCTTCCAGTCGTACCGTTCGGGCGCGTACGACCTGTGGAGCGTCCGGCCCGACGGCTCCGGGCTGCGGCAGCTCACCGGCGGGCCCGGCCACGACCAGGAGCCGGCGTTCTCCCCCGACGGCCGCCGGATCGCCTTCACTTCGGACCGCGGCAACGCCGGCCGCATCTGGCTGCTGGACACCGCGACGGACACCACGCGCCCCCTCACCGAGGGCGACCGGCAGTGCGGCACCCCGGCCTGGTCCCCCGACGGACGCCGTGTCCTCTACGCCGCGGACGGCTCGATCGAGGCCGCCGACATCCACACCGGCACGACGGAACGCCTCGTCGAGGCCCCGGAGGGCGCCGTGCTCTCCGCCCCCTCCCTCGGCCCCGACGGCAAGCGCCTCGGCTACGTCCGCACCACCGGACCTCGCGCCGAACTCGTCGTCGACGGCGCCGTGGTCTCCGGCGACGAGGACGTCTTCGCCTTCGCGCCGGTCTGGCTCTCCGGCAGCAGACTGCTGTACACGGCCGACGGGCGCATATGGCAGCGCACCCTTCCCGACGGCGAGCCCGAGGACGTGCCCTTCACCGCCTCGGTGACCGTCGCCCGTACCCCCTACCGGCGCCGGACCCGCGATCTGACCTCCCGCCGGCCGCGTACGGTCCTCGGCGTCGCCGACCCCGTGCTCTCGCCGGACGGACGGCAGATCGCCTTCCGCGCGCTCAACTCCCTCTGGCTGCTGCGCATCGGCGGACGTCCGCGGAAGATCGCCGGCGACGGCTACTTCAACTCCGCGCCGGACTGGTCGCCCGACGGCCGCTCCCTCGTCTACGTCAGCGACCGCGCCGGCACCCCGAACCTGTGGACGTACGACGTGTCCGAGGGCACCACGCGGCGGCTGACGGATCTGCCCGACGCACAGCTCGCACCGCGCTGGTCGCCGGACGGCTCGCGCATCGCCTACCAGGACGAGAGCGGCGCGACCTGGGTCCTCAAGGTCGCCGACTCCTCCGTCACCAAGGTGCTCACCGAGCTCTACCAGCCCGGCAGGCCGGCCTGGTCCCCCGACGGGAAGACGCTGGCGCTGGCGGCGGTCAAGCCGTACTCGGCGCGCGGGACGACCGGGCACAACCAGATCCTCACCGTGGACCTGGAGGACGGCGGCATCCGCTACCAGGCGGTCTCCTCCGAGCGTTCGCTCTCCACGCGCAGCGGCGACGGGCCGGTGTGGACGCGTACGGGCGCATACGTGGTGGGCATGGAGAGCCTCGCCTGGCGGGTGCCGGCGGACCGTACGGGCCGCATCACCGGTGCGCCGCGGAAGCTGACGGACGAGGTCACCGACTCGCTGTCGGTCAGCGCCGACGGCGGCACCCTGCTCTATCTCTCCAACGGCAGGCTGCGGACGGTCTCCACCGACGGCGGCGGACGGCCGCGCACCGTCGAGACACATCTGACCTACCGGCGTCCGGCCCCTCCGCGGCAGACGGTCGTGCGCGCCGGTGCGGTCTGGGACGGCCGCGGTGCCCAGATGCGCCACGACGCCGACGTCGTCGTCCGCGACGGGCGGATCACACAGGTCGTGCCCCGTGGATCGGTGCGCGGCGCGAAGGTGATCGACGCGTCCGGGCTGAGCGTCCTGCCGGGGCTGATCGACACCCACAACCACTGGCACTGGCGCGGCCCGCAGTGGGGCGACCGGCAGGGCCGGGCCTGGCTCGCGTACGGCGTCACGACCAGCCGCTCGCCCAGCGACCCCGCGTACCAGATGGCCGAGACCCGGGAGGCGCTGGAGGCGGGCGCCAAGGTCGGGCCGCGCTTTCTCGGTTCGGGCGAGGGCATGGACGGGATGCGCTCCAACCACCAGGTGATGCGGCCCGTCTTCAGCCGTGAGCAGCTCGAACGGGACCTGGAGCGGGCGTTCGCGCTCGAATACGACGTGGTGAAGTCGTACATGAGGCTGCCCGTCGCCTACGAGCGGCACGTCGTGGAGCGGGCCCACGCGCACGGGATCCCGGTGACGTCCCACTATCTCTATCCGGCCGCCGACACCGGCCTGGACGGGATGGAGCACACCGGCGGCGGCAACCGGCTTGGCTACTCCCGTACGCTCAGCGCCGCAGCGGGACGGACGTTCTCCGACTCGGTGGAGCTGCTCGCCGCGAGCGGGATGTGGATGTCCACGACGACCCTCTTCGCCTCCGAACTCTTCCTGGACGACCGGTCGTTGATCGAGGACGAGCGCACGAAGGTGCTGTTCCCGCCGTGGGAGTACGACCGGCTGGTGCAGAAGGCGGAGGACGCGGCGGGTCCGGACAAGGAGCTCAACCACGCCTGGACCGTCGGCGACGTCGACATGCTGCTGCGCGTGCACCGTGCGGGCGGGCTCGTCGTCGCGGGCACGGACGCGGCGCTGGACGACATCGGCATCAGCATCCACCAGAACCTGCGGGCGATGGTGAAGTACGGCTTCACCCCGCGCGAGGCCCTGACCACGGCGACGGGCAACGCCGCCCGCGCCCTCGGCCGGCGGGGCGAGCTGGGGGCGGTCGCTCCGGGGCATCTCGCGGACCTCGTCTGCGTCGAGGGCGATCCGCTGCGCGACATCACGGCGGCGGCGGCCGTACGCCGGGTCATGGTCGGCGGAATCGACCACTCCGTCCCGGAGTTGCTCGCACCGTTCCGTGCGTCGGGCACGCGGAAGGCCATGGAGCGGCAGGAGTCGGGGGCCGGGGCGAGGGCGGCCGTCAACCGCGTACGGTCGGCGGCGCCCGGTGCCGAACCGGACGGGAAGCACTACTGGCACCGGTCCGAATGGCGACACCAGGGCTGCTGCCGGCCGCGCTGACGGCGGGCGCGACGGCACGGGGGCGCGATGACGCGGGGGCGGTGTCCACGACGGCACCGCCCCTCGGCCTGTGCCCCGCTCGTGCCGAACTCGCCGTGCCGCGGCGGCACTTGCGCCCCCTCCACCTCGTACGTGACACAGACCACACGGAACGCCGGGAACCCGGCGGGCCCCGCGTCCGACTGGCTGAGGGAACGCCCGGACATCCGGACGCCGCCGGATCTGCGCCGGTCCGGTACGCGCCGCCGTGCCCCGCGCCGTCCCCGACCACTGGAGCTTCCATGACCGACCCCGCCAGCGACGGTGAGCGGCAGGCCGTCCCGTCCGCGATCCGGCGCATGCTGCCGGCGCCGTCCGTGGCCGGGTTCGCCGTGCTGCTGGCGGTGCTGTTCGCGCTCTCGTACGCGGCCGGGTCGTTCGCCGGTCCCGTGGCGCCCGGAATGCGGCCGGTCCACGGAGGCGAGGACACCCCGCGGACCGGCGAACACGGCGGGATGGACGGGATGAACGGCACGCACGGGCTGAAGGCGCCCTCCCGGCAGGAGGCGGGACGGTGACCGGCGGCGAGCACCCGGGCGTCTCCGCCGGGGACACCGCCGCCGCCTCCGGGAGCGCCGGGGCGGACCGACTGCCGCCCGTCGGCAGTGTGTTGCTCGTCGGCGGCATGAGCTGTGCGGCGTGCGTGGGCCGGATCGAGAAGAAGCTCAACCGGCTGGAGGGTGTCTCCGCCACGGTCAATCTGGCCACCGGCCGGGCCCAGGTCGAGCACCCCGCCGCCCTCCCCGTCGAGAAGCTGATCGCCACGGTGGAGGGCGCGGGCTTCACCGCGAGGCTCCCCGAGCCTCCCGCGCCGCAGTCCGCACCGGAGTCCGCGCAGAAGTCCGGGCCCCCGCCGGGCACGGCCGCCACCGGGACCGGCGGTCGGGAGACGGAACGGCAGGCGTGGAACCGGCTGTCGGTCACGCTGGCCCTGGCCGTGCCCGTCCTCGTGCTGTCGATGGTCCCCGCCTGGCAGTTCCGCAACTGGCAGTGGCTGTGCTTCACGCTGGCGGCGCCCGTCGCGGTCTGGAGCGCCTGGCCGTTCCATCTGCGGGCGCTGCGCGGGCTGCGGCACGGCGAGGCCGCCATGGACACGCTGGTCTCGCTCGGGGTCGCCGCCTCGTTCTCGTGGTCCTGCTTCGCGCTGTTCTGGGGCGGGGCCGGGGTGCCCGGCATGACGATGCCGTTCTCGCTGCTGCCCTCCGCAGGCGGGACCGCGCACGTCTATCTCGAAGCGGCCGTCGCCGTACCGCTGTTCGTCCTCACCGGCCGGATGCTGGAGGGCCGTGCGCGGCGCAGCACGGGGTCCGCGCTGACCTCGCTCGCTCAACTCGCCGCCAAGGACGCCCTGGTACGCGTGGACGGCGAGGAGCGCCGCGTCCCGATCGCAGAACTCCGGGTGGGCGACCGCTTCCTGGTCAGGCCCGGGGAACGGGTCGCCACCGACGGCACCGTCGTCGAGGGCAACTCGGCCCTCGATCTCTCCCTGGTCACCGGCGAGAGCCGCCCGGTGGAGTCGGGGCCGGGCAGCCGGGTCGTCGGCGGTGCGCTCAACTCCGGCGGGATGCTGGTGGTACGGGCGGGCGCCGTCGGCGCGGACACCCAACTGGCGCGTATCACACGGCTGGTGGAGGACGCCCAGACCGGCAAGACCGCGGCGCAGCGGCTGGCCGACGCCGTCGCGGCCGTCTTCGTTCCCGCGGTGCTGACGGTCGCCGTGACCGTGCTCGGTTTCTGGCTGGGCGCCGGGGCCGCGGCGCAGTCCGCCGTGACGGCGGCGGTCGCCGTGCTCGTCGTGGCCTGCCCGTGCGCCCTCGGTCTGGCCACGCCCACCGCGCTGCTGGCCGCCACCGGACGGGGCGCACAGCTCGGCGTCCTGGTCAGCGGGCCGCGCGCCCTGGAGTCCCTGCGCCGTATCGACACCGTCGTACTGGACAAGACCGGCACGCTGACGACGGGACGGATGAGCGTCCTCGACGTGACCGTGGACGGCCGGGACGGGGACCCCGCAGAGTCGCTGCGGCTGGCGG
>NZ_LJGW01000237.1:21862-23757 GCF_001751255.1 Streptomyces nanshensis
CGGTGGAACGGTCCTCGGCGCATCCCGTGGCGGCCGCGATCACCGCGCACGCGGCCGCGACGTCCGCTCAACCCCTCGCCCGCGCCACGGAGTTCAGGGAGCTGCCGGGCCGGGGCGTGGAGGCGGACGTCGAGGGACACCGGGTGCGCGTCGGCCGTACGGACGGCGGGGAGGGGCTGCCCGCCGCGCTGCCCGCCCGGCTCCGCGACGCCGTACGCACGGCCGAGGAGGAGGGGCGGACCGCGGTCCTCGTCACCGTGGACGGCGTCCCGGACAGCGTCGTACGGCTCGGGGACGCGCTGCGCAGCGACGCCTACCGTGCCGTGGACCGGCTGCGCCGGCTGGGGCTCGACCCGGTGCTGGCGACGGGGGACGCGGAGGCCGCAGCGCGTGCCGTCGCGGGGCAGTTGGGCATCGCCGAGGTGCACGCGGGCGTGAGTCCGGAGGAGAAGGCGGCGCTGGTACGACGCCTGCGGGAGGAGGGCGGCCGTGTCGCGGTCGTCGGGGACGGCGTCAACGACGCCGCCGCGCTCGCCGAGGCCGATCTCGGCATCGCCATGAGCGGCGGCGCGGACGCCGCGATCGGCGCCGCCGACATCACCCTGACCCGCGAGGACATCCGATGTCTGCCCGACGCCGTGCACTTGGCGCGGCGCACCCTGGGCACCGTACGCGCCAATCTGCTGTGGGCCTTCGGCTACAACCTGGTGACCGTGCCGCTCGCCGCCGTCGGTCTGCTCAATCCGATGTTCGCCGCCGCGGCCATGTCCGCCAGTTCGCTCCTCGTCGTCGGCAACAGCCTCCGGCTGCGGACGTGGAGCCCCGCGCCGCCGGGCCGTACGCGTCCGCCGTCCTCCCGCCCGTCCGCGCACCGGCGGCCCGCCCTCCGGGAGACGGTGTGAACTCCCCCGCGCCCGGCTCCGGTTCGCCTTCCGGTACCGATACCGGTCAGGCTGCGGGACAGAACGCCCGCAGCGGGGCCGCGCATACCGTGACCCGCTCGCTGTGGTCCGCCCTCGTGCCGGTCGCGACCTGCCTGGCGACGCTGGGCGGCCTCACGGCGTGGACGGCCACGGGCGGCGCCGGTCAGCCGCGCGGGCTGGAGGTCTCCCACGGCCGTGTCTTCACGCCGCTGCGCGAAGGCGCCACGTCGGCGTACTTCACCATCCGCAACACCGGTGCGGTGCGCGAGAAGCTGACCGGTGTGACGACCGCGCGGGGCAGCAGCGCCATGCTCAACCGCAACGTCACCACCGAGGGCGGCGCCCGGAGCATGACGACGGTGCCCTACATCTCCGTGCCGGAGCACAGCACCCTGCGGATGTCGCCGTACGCGCTGAACGTGATGGTCACCCCGGCACCGCGGATCAGACCGGGCGAACGCCTCCGCTTCACCCTCCACTTCGAGGACCGCGAGCCCGTCACGGTGCGGGCGCTCGCCGTACGTCCGGGAAGCCTCGCCGACTGACCGCGGGAGCGTCGCGGGCACCGGACGTCGCCGACCGGCCGCGGCCGTACGGCAGTTGCCCGTGCGACAGTTGTCCGTACGGGCGCGGCCGACCGCCGCTCGTCAGACGGCTGCTCCTCAGACGGCTGCGGCCGTCACGCCATGAGCGCGAACATCACGGCCATCACCAGCGCCATCGCGCCGTGGCACAGCAGACCGAGTCCGCCTCCGGCGTTCCCGGCCCGGTCCGCGGACGTCGGATCCGCCGACGCGGGACGTACGGACGCGGGCACCGGCGCCCGTGCCGCGTCGAACCCACGGGCCAGCCACCACACGGCCAGCGCCAGAAAGACCGCGGCCAGCAGCCAGGCGGTGGTCTGCTGCGCGGTGCCCTGCAACGACATCGTCGACAGGGCGGAGGGCGCGGCACCGTGGTGGTGGCCGCCCG
>NZ_LJGW01000237.1:23768-28597 GCF_001751255.1 Streptomyces nanshensis
GCCCCGCCGGTCCGGCGGCCTGGTGGCCGCCGGCCATCGACGCGTCCATCGCGTACAGCATCCACGCCATCCCGGCCATGACCGCCGTGTGCGGCAGCGCGGCGAGGAGCCTGCGCGAGCGTACGGGGCCGGCGGAGCCGGACGAGCCCGCCGCCGCGGCCGGGTACCACAGCGCCGCCGCGGCGAAGAAGACGGCCTGCGGCGCCGCCGGTACCTCCATGCCCGACGGCCAGCACATCACCGCCATCGCCACCGCCATGACGGCGTGCAGCAGATGGGAGATCGCGCCGCTGACGGACGAGCGGGACGACCGCAGCGCCCGCCACACCGNGCCGCCAGCGCGGCGGTGAGTATCCAGCGCAGACCGGGCGCGGAGATCACAGGCCCGCCTCCTTCGTCGCACGGCCGTGCCGTATCCGTCCCGCCGACAGGTCCACGGCCAGGAACAGCAGCAGGGGAACACCGAACCACGGAAGCCAGTACGCGACCAGAGCCGTCACGACGGCGGCCGGAGCCAGCACCCGGCCCGGGACGCGGCGCCAGGTGCCCCGTGCCGGTGCGCGCCCCGGCCGTGGCAGCCGCCCGTCCGAGGCCGGGCCCCGGGTGGGACGGCGCAGCCACCACATCCGGTAGCCCCAGACGGTCATGGCGATCAGGGCGAGGGCGAGCAGGGCCAGCACGATCTGGTTGACGAGCCCGAACAGCAGCCCCATGTGCGCGTCGACGCCCCAGCGGGAGAGCTTCGCCAGCAGCGGGTAGTCGTCGAAGCGGAGGGTCGCGGTGACCTTCCCGGTGTGCGGCTCGACGGCGACGGAGTCCTGACGCTCCGGCCAGGAGCGGGTGTTCTCCTTCACGACGTACGCGCTGCCGCCGTCCGCGGGCGGCGTGACGTCCAGGACGCCGCCGAGTCCCGCCTCGCGTGCGCTGCGGACGGCGCCGTCGAACCCGATGTCCTTGCGGCCCTTCCCTCCGTCCGCGGTCTCCCGGCCGTCCGTCTTCTCCCGGCCGTGCGTGTGCGGAAGGGTGGCGGCGACCTCCGGGGTGGGGCTGTGCAACTGCTCGCGGAGCTGGGTGATGTTGGCGCCCGCATACGCGGACCACGTCAGACCGGTCGCCGACAGGCCCAGCAGTCCCGCCGCCGCCCACAGTCCGACCGCGCCGTGCCAGGACCGTACGCGGCGCCGCCCGGCGGGCGCCGACCGCTCCGGCAGCAGCGTGCGCCGCAGCCTCCGGCGCGAGCGGCGCAGCCCGGTCCACAGCACCAGTCCGCCCGCGACCTCGACCCATAGCCAACTCGCGGCGATCTCGCTGTAGTTGCGCCCGAACTCCCCCAGGTGGAGATTGCGGTGCAGATCGTCGAACCAGGCGCGTACCGGCAGCCACTGCCCGAACGTCTCCAGCGTGCCGAGCACGGAGTGGCCGTAGGGGTCGACGAAGGCCGTCCGTGTGTAGCCCTCCTTCAGACCGGGCTCCTCGAAGACGACCCGGGTGCTGTCGCGGGGGCCGGGACCGGTGGTCACGGAGACGAGCGTCCCGTCCGGTACGGCCTTCTCCGCGGCGGCCACCTGCTCGGCGAGCGGGTCGGGCGCACCGCGCGGCGTCACCCTCAACTCGTGTGCGTACAGCGTCCGTTCGACCTGCGGCATCGCCGTGTAGCACAGCCCGGTCACGGCCGCGACGAGCAGGAACGGCGCGATGAGGACTCCGGCGTAGAAGTGCACGCGCAGCAGCAGCGCCCGTATCCCCGCCCGGGTCTCCGCGCCGCCGCCGTCCGGGGCGCGCGGAGGCGACTCCTCGGCCGGCGGTGCGGTGGCCGTGCTGCTCACCATGGCGTCTCCTCTCCGGATCTCCGGAACTCCGGCTCTCCGTACGTCCCTCGGGCCCCGGGGCATCGGGACGTGGAGGTAGTCGGGCGCAGCGGCGAGGGGGTTCCGGGCCGTACGGGAGAGGGTTCGTGAGGTGGGTCACAACGCGGCGATCGACGGCCGTACGGGATGCGTCCTGCGGAGTGTGCTGAAGCGTCCGCGTCCTCAACCGGGCCGCGGCCGGGGTGACTTGACCGGGCGGTGTGACCACCGCGGCCCCCGTGGCGTCCGCGCCCGCCGCGGCCGGGAGCGCGCACGTACCGTCACGGGTGCATGGCCCAGCGGATCGCCCGCGTCAGCCCGTGACCGGCCCAGCGCACACCGGTCCGCTCCACCACGGGCAGATGCGGCAGGCCCAGCGGCGCACGGGCCCACGGCGGCAGCAGCGCGACCGCGTTGGCGGCGAGGACGGCGTACGGGGCGCGGGCGGCCCAGGGCAGCGGCGGACGCAGCAGCAGAAAGCGGGAGGCTTCCCGGGCCTCGGGGGTGGCGCGCAGTTCGTGCCGGTACCCGTCGATGCGCTCGGCCAACTCCCGGCGGTCACGCGGAGGTTCGAAGGCGCCGAGGGCGGTGGCGACCCGCGCGGTCTCCGCCACGTACGCGTCGTACTCGCGGAGCGTCAACGGCCGTGCCCCGTAACGCCGGTGGGCCCGCCAGAAGCTGTCGACCTCGGCGACGTGCACCCAGGTGAGCAAGTGCGGGTCGGCGGCGTGGTATTCGGTCCCCTCGCGGGTGCGGCCCCTGACCTTCCGGTGCACGTCCTTGACGTGGTCGACGGCCTGTTGGGCGTCGTGCGCCGCACCGTACGTCGTCATGGCGAGGAAGGTGCTGGTGCGCTGGAGCCGTCCCCACGGGTCGCCCTGGTACCCGGAGTGCGCCGCCACCGCGGCCATGGCCAGCGGGTGCAGCGACTGGAGCAGCAGGGCGCTGAGTCCGCCGACGAACATCGACGCGTCACCGTGCACGGTGCGCACGGGACTGTCCTCGCGGAACCATCTGGGCCCCGGCGTCCCGTGGATCCTGGCCCGGTTCGCGGCCCGTTCGGGACCGGCCACCCGCTCGAAGAGGGCACTGCCCAGCCGTTGCCGCACCGCAGGGACGCCGCCCGCTCGCCACTCCATGTCCCCCAGTGTCCGCCCGGATCGCCGCGCGTGGGCAGGACGGTTCGCGGTCGGTGCGCGGACGGTTCCCCTACGCGGAGGAATCCGGCCGGGCCGGGCGTCCGGCGGCGCGGTCGCTGTCCGGTATGTCCGTTCCCGCTCGGGCGCACGGCACCCAGCCGACGCGGAGGGGCCGCCGAGCGGTAACTCGGCGGCCCCGTGCGGAACACGAGCAACCCCTTGACTACGGATGAACCCTCGCGGAGATCGCTGGCAACGGTCCGCGCGGGTGCCGCGTCCCCAGACAGGGAGATCACCCATGTCCACCGCATCCACCGTATCGGCAGCCGCCGACTCCTACACCCCGTCCATCGCCTCGACGCCGGCGGAGATCCGCGCCGCGCAGCGGCTGCGTCACCGTGTCTTCGCCGAGGAGAAGGGCGCGCTGCTGCGCTCGTCCGTGCCGGGACACGACGTGGACGGCTTCGACGACCTCGCCGACCACCTCGTCGTCACGGCACGCTCGACGGGCGAAGTCGTCGGAACCTACCGGCTGCTGCCCCCGGGGCGGACCCAACGGCTCTACTCCGAGGGCGAGTTCGACCTCGGCGCCCTGCCGCCGGAGATCCGGCCGGCCATGGTCGAGGCGGGACGCGCATGCGTACACCCCGGCCACCGCAACGGCGCCGTCATCAACGCCATGTGGAGCGGGCTCGCCCGCTATGTGCTGCTGTCCGGACACCGCTATCTGGCGGGCTGCGCCTCCGTACCGCTGACGGACGGCGGTCAGGCGGCGGCCGACGCCTGGCTGATGGGCACCACCCGGCACGCCTCGCCGCCCGAGTTGCGGGTCCACCCGTACCAACCGTGGCTGCCGCAGCGGACGTTGACCGCCAGGGCCGGTTACGCCGCGCTGCCGCCGCTGCTGCGCGGCTATCTGCGCATCGGCGCGTGGATGTGCGGAGCACCCGCGCACGACCGGGACTTCGGCGACGCGGACTTCTTCGTCCTGCTCGACACGGTGCGGATGAACGACCGCTACCGGCGGCACTTCCTCGGCGACGACGCGGCGCACCCGCCCGCGACGACGGCGTCTGCGGCGCCGGCCCTGGCGCCCGCTCCGTCGCCCGACCCGTCCCGGACGGGGGCCGGCACACGGTGAACTCCTGGGCTGTGGCGTCCCCTTGCACCGTGCGCTGCGTCCTTCCGCCGACGGGTGTGGGCGGTCCCGGCGGCGGGCGGGTGCGTACCCGCGGCGGTCCTGCCGCGATACGCGCGGCTTGCCGCCACCGTCGGCAGCGCGGTGGCGGCCGGTCCGTGGATCGCCGATCCCCGGAGACTGCGACGGCACGCCCGCGCCGTGCTCGCCGCGCTCGGCGTCGGCCTGGACCTCCCCGCGAACCGTCCGCTGCGGGTGCCGGGTTCCGCCACCGGGACGCTGGTCGTCGCCAACCACGTCTCCTGGCTCGACGTCGTCGCCCTGCTGGCGGTCGAGCCCGTGGTGCTGCTCGCCAAGCGGGAGGTGGCCGAGTGGCCGCTCGTCGGGCCGCTGACGCGACGGGCCGGCACCCGCTTCATCGACCGCGACGCCGTACGCGAACTTTCCCGCGTCGTGGAGGAGTTGGCGGAGTTCCTGGGCGAGGGCCACTCGTTCGCGGTCTTTCCGCAGGCCACCACGTGGTGCGCGGCGCCGGGCGGCCCGTTCCGCCGTGCGGTCTTCCAGGCCGCCCTCGACGCGGGGGCGCCCGTACGTCCCGTCGCCGTCGACTACCGGCAGGGCGGCGCACGCAGCCGCGCGGCGGCGTACGTCGGCGGCGACACCCTGACGGCGTCGCTGCACCGGGTGGCCACGGCGGGCGGCCTC
>NZ_LJGW01000253.1:0-1793 GCF_001751255.1 Streptomyces nanshensis
GGCGCCGCGCTGCGCCGGGCCGGGCACCGCCCGGTCGCCGCCTCCGGCGTCTCGGACCGCTCGCGCCGCCGCGCCGCGGAACTGCTGCCGGACGTACCGCTGCTCGAACCGCCGCAGGTGCTGGCCCGCGCCGACCTCGTACTGCTCACGGTCCCCGACGACGCACTGCCCGAACTGGTCACCGGGCTCGCCGGGACCGGCGCCGTACGGCAGGGGCAGCTCATCGTGCACACCTCGGGCCGGTACGGCACGGGCGTGCTCGAACCGGCCCTGCGCGCAGGGGCGTTGCCGCTCGCGCTGCACCCGGTGATGACGTTCACGGGTACGCCCGTCGACGTACAGCGCCTGGCCGGCTGCTCGTTCGGCGTCACCGCGCCCGAGGAGCTGCGGCTGGCGGCGCAGGCGCTCGTCATCGAGATGGGCGGCGAGCCGGAGTGGATCGCGGAGGAGGCCCGCCCGCTCTACCACGCGGCGCTGGCGATCGGCGCGAACCACCTCGTCACCCTCGTCGGGCAGTCCATGGAACTGCTGCGCGCCTCCGGCGTGGAGGCGCCCGAGAAGATGCTGGGTCCGCTGCTCGGCGCCGCGCTCGACAACAGCCTGCGCTCCGGCGACGCCGCGCTGACGGGCCCGGTCGCACGCGGCGACGCGGGCACGGTCTCCACCCACCTCGCCGAACTCGCCGAGCACGCGCCCCGGATGGTCGCCAGCTATCTCGCGATGGCCCGCGCCACCGCCGACCGCGCCCTCGACCACGGCCTGCTCAAGCCCGAACTCGCCGAGGAACTCCTCGACGTCCTGTCCGAAGGGGGCCGTAGCCGGTGAACGCCGCCGCACAGAACGCACTGCCGGACGCGCTGTCGGACGCACCGCCGGACGCCGGGCCGGAGGCACGGTCCGGCACCGCCGCGCGGCACGGCCGGGACCGCATACGTCTCGTCCGTACGGCGGCCGAACTGCGCGCCACAGCCGCCGGGTTCGGCGGCGGTACGGACGGGCGCCGGGCCGTCGTGATGACGATGGGCGCGCTGCACGCGGGGCACGCCGCGCTCGTACGCACCGCGCGCGAGCGGGTCGGACCGCACGGCCAGGTCGTCGTCACGGTCTTCGTCAACCCGCTCCAGTTCGGCCCGTCGGAGGACCTGGACCGCTATCCGCGCACGCTGGACGCCGATCTGGAGGTGGCCGAACAGGCGGGCGCCGACGTGGTGTTCGCGCCGCACGTCGAGGAGGTCTACCCGGAGACCGCGGGCGCCGCGTCCGCCTCCGGCACGGACTCCGGTTCAGGTACGGACTCCGACTCCGGTACGCGGCGGCACGGGCCGCAGGTACGTATCGCCGCCGGGCCCATGGGCGACCGCTTCGAAGGGGCGTACAGGCCGGGCCACTTCGACGGCGTGCTCACCGTCGTCGCGAAGCTGCTGCACCTCACGTCACCGGACACGGCGCTCTTCGGCCAGAAGGACGCCCAGCAACTCGCCCTGATCCGGCGGATGGTGACGGATCTGAACTTCCCCGTGGAGATCGTCGGCGTACCGACCGTCCGCGAATCCGACGGCCTGGCGCTCTCCAGCCGCAACGCCTATCTCTCGCCCGGGGAGCGGGAGTGCGCGCTCGCCCTCTCCCGGGCCCTGTTCGCCGCCCGTGACGCGCTGCCGGGCGGCGCGGACGCCGCGCTGGCGGCGGCCCGCGCCGTGCTGGACGCCGCCGAACAGCACCAACCGCCCCTGCACGTGGACTACTTGGCGCTGATCGACCCGGCCGACTTCACGGAGCTGACGGGCCGTACGGAC
>NZ_LJGW01000253.1:1916-18985 GCF_001751255.1 Streptomyces nanshensis
TCGCCGTTGCCGCCCGCGTCGGCGCCACCCGCCTCATCGACAACATCCCCCTCCCGCTCGGAGCGCTCCGATGACGGGGCGTCGGGCCCCGCAGCAGGCCCCGCAGCAGTTTGGGCAGCCGGCCCCGCTCGCCGCCCCCGCCCCCGGCTGGCGCATCGACGCGGACGTCGTCGTCGTGGGCTCCGGCGTCGCCGGGCTGACCGCCGCGCTGCGCTGCGACGCCGCCGGTCTGCGTACGGTCGTCGTCACCAAGGCCCGCCTGGACGACGGCTCCACGCGCTGGGCGCAGGGCGGTATAGCCGCCGCGCTCGGCGAGGGCGACAGCCCCGAGCAGCATCGCGACGACACCCTCGTCGCCGGCGCGGGCCTGTGCGACGAGGAGGCCGTCCGCANGAGGAGGCCGTCCGCACGCTCGTCACGGAGGGCCCCGCCGCCGTACGGCGCCTCATCGAGACCGGGGCGCGCTTCGACGCCGACCCCGGCACCGGCGAGATCGAACTGACCCGGGAGGGCGGCCACCACCGGCGGCGCATCGCACACGCCGGCGGCGACGCGACCGGCGCGGAGATCTCCCGGGCGCTGGTCGGCGCCGTACGCAACGGAACCGGCGCCCGTGACGGCGCGGCCGGAGCGGGCCCGCCCGGAGAGGGCCTGCGTACCGTCGAGAACGCCCTCGTACTCGACCTGCTCAAGACGCCCGACGGCGCCGCGGCCGGCGTCACCCTGCACGTCATGGGCGAGGGCCGGCACGACGGCGTCGGCGCGGTGCGCGCACCCGTCGTCGTCCTCGCCACGGGCGGCATGGGCCAGGTCTTCTCGGCCACCACCAACCCGCCCGTCTCCACCGGCGACGGCGTTGCGCTGGCGCTGCGCGCGGGCGCGGAGGTCAGCGACCTGGAGTTCGTGCAGTTCCACCCGACGGTGCTCTGGCTCGGCTCCGGTGCCGAGGGCCAGCAGCCGCTGATCTCCGAGGCCGTACGGGGCGAGGGCGCGCACCTCGTCGACGCCGACGGCCACCGCTTCATGGCCGGACAGCACGAACTGGCCGAACTGGCACCGCGCGACGTCGTCGCCAAGGCGATCATGCGGCGGGCCGCCGAGCAGGGCGCGGCACCCGGCACCGAGCACATGTATCTGGACGCCCGGCACTTCGGCGCCGCCATGTGGGAGACGCGCTTCCCCACGATCCTCGAGGCGTGCCGCAGCCACGGCATCGACCCGGTCACGCGACTCGTCCCGGTGGCACCGGCCGCGCACTACGCCAGCGGCGGCGTCCGCACGGATCTGCACGGCCGTACGACGGTCCCCGGGCTCTTCGCGTGCGGCGAGGTGGCCTGCACCGGCGTGCACGGCGCGAACCGGCTCGCCTCCAACAGCCTGCTGGAGGGCCTGGTGTTCGCGGAACGGATCGCGGAGGCGGCGGCCAGGACGGTCGCCGGAGCCGTCCGTACGGAAGCGGAGCCGGACGCCGAAGCGGAGTCCGCGCCAGGCGCGGAACCGGAAGCGGGCGCAGCAGCCGAACCGGAGCCGGCCGAACTGCCCCTCGGCAGCGCTTCGTTGCTCCCCGCCGAGGCCCGCGCCGTCATCCAGGGCGTCATGAGCGGCGGCGCCGGAGTCCTGCGCTCCGCCGCCAGCCTCGCCGAGGCCGCCGCCCGGCTGGACGCGCTCCCCGCCGAGACCGCGCACAAGCCCGCCGAACCGGGCGTCGAGACCTGGGAGACGGCCAACCTCCACCTCGTCGCCCGCGTCCTGGTCGCCGCCGCGCTGCGCCGCGAGGAGACCCGCGGCTGCCACTGGCGCGAGGACCACCCCGTACGGGACGACGGGAACTGGCGCCGCCACCTCGTCGTCGGCCTCCGTGACGGGGGCCGTAGTCTCGACGTCCGTACGACCCGGACGACCGCCTTCCCGCCGACGACGGCCCACCGCCCGGAGGACCCGGGGACGGCGGACCGTACGCAGGCCGCACCGGCCCCGCCACCACACACACCCACGGAGAAGCCGTGACCAGCTCCTTCCCGGAGTCACCGGAGGAACGCCGCCCGCAGCCCGTCGACGTGCCCCTGCTCCAGATCGGCGCCTCCGCCTCGTCCCCGTCGGCGTCCCCGTCGGCCCCGTCCGGCGGCGGCTGCGGCGACTCCTGCGGCTGCGGCGCCGGCGGTGCGGACGGCGCCGCCGATGACGCCTGGGACCTGGACCCGTTGGACTGCGGACTGGACCCCGACCTCGCCCGGCTGCTCGCGGACGCGGGCCTGGACCCGGTACAGGTCGAGGACATCGCGCACCTGGCCATCGAGGAGGACCTCGACCACGGCGTGGATGTCACGACCGTCGCCACCGTCCCCGAACACGCCGTCTCCACGGGCGACTTCACCGCACGCCAGGACGGTGTCGCCGCCGGGCTGCACATCGCCGAGGCCGTCCTGTCGGTGGTGTGCACCGACGAGTTCGAGGTCGAACGGCACGTCGAGGACGGCGAGCGCGTGAGCGCCGGGCAGCGCCTGCTGACCGTACGCACCCGCACCCGCGACCTGCTCACCGCCGAGCGCAGCGCCCTCAACCTGCTGTGCCGGCTCTCCGGCATCGCGACCGTCACCCGCCGCTGGGCGGACGAGCTCTCGCGCGCCGCCTCCGCCGCCGACTCCGGCACCCACGCCGGGACGCTCGTACGCGACACCCGTAAGACGACGCCCGGCCTGCGCGCCCTGGAGAAGTACGCGGTGCGCTGCGGCGGCGGCACCAACCACCGCTTCTCGCTCTCCGACGCCGCGCTGATCAAGGACAACCACGTGCTCGCGGCGGGCGGCGTCGCGGAGGCCTTCAGACTCGTACGCGCCGAGTTCCCCGGCGTACCCATCGAGGTGGAGGTCGACCGGCTCGACCAGATCGAGCCGGTGCTCGCCGAGGGCGCCGACCTGATCCTGCTCGACAACTTCACACCGGACGAGACGGCGGCGGCCGTGGCGCTGGTCGCGGGCCGCGCCCAACTGGAGTCCTCCGGGCGGCTGTCGCTGGAGAACGCCGCCCGATACGCCGCGACGGGCGTCGACTTCCTCGCCGTCGGGGCGCTCACCCACTCCTCCCCGATACTCGACATCGGCCTGGACCTCCGGGCCGCCGACGACGCCGATGCCACGGACGCGACGGAGACGACCGGCGCCACCGGCGGGCACCACGAAGAGACGGACTACTGATGCTGCTGACCATCGACGTCGGGAACACCCACACCGTCCTCGGCCTCTTCGACGGCGAGGAGATCATCGAGCACTGGCGCATCTCGACCGACGCCCGCCGCACCGCCGACGAACTCGCCGTGCTGCTCCAGGGGTTGATGGGCATGCACCCGCTCCTCGGCGAGGAACTGGGCGACAACGTCGAGGGCATCGCCATCTGCTCGACCGTCCCGTCCGTCCTGCACGAGCTGCGCGAGGTGACCCGCCGCTACTACGGCGACATCCCCGCCGTCCTCGTCGAACCGGGCGTCAAGACCGGCGTGCCGATCCTCATGGACAACCCCAAGGAGGTCGGCGCCGACCGCATCATCAACGCCCTCGCGGCCGTCGAGCTGTACGGGGGCCCGTGCGTCGTCGTCGACTTCGGCACGGCCACGACGTTCGACGCGGTCTCGGCGCGCGGCGAGTACGTGGGCGGCGTCATCGCCCCCGGCATCGAGATCTCCGTGGACGCGCTGGGCATGCGCGGCGCCCAGCTCCGCAAGATCGAACTGGCCCGCCCCCGCAGCGTCATCGGCAAGAACACCGTCGAGGCCATGCAGTCCGGCATCCTGTACGGCTTCGCCGGGCAGGTCGACGGCGTCGTCGACCGCATCGCCCGCGAACTCACCGACGACCCGGACGAGGTGACGGTCATCGCCACCGGCGGCCTCGCGCCGATGGTGCTCGGCGACGCCGCGGCCATCGACGAGCACGAGCCGTGGCTGACCCTGATCGGCCTCCGCCTCGTCTACGAGCGCAACGTCAGCCGTACGTAGCCCACGGGCTGACCCGGCCCGGTCCGCCTCAGCCGCTGCCGGTACCGGGGAGGGCCCTCCTGCTGTCCCCTGCCGTCCCCTGCCGTCCTCCTCCGGGCTCTGCGGCCCGCGCCGCCGCCGGCCGCCCGCCCGGCGGGCGGCCCGTGCCGCTGCCGTACGCTGGAGCCCGGTTCTGAAGGAGGCGCGAAAAGGCATGGACTACATCGCGGCGCTGACCCCGCCGATCGTGATGGCGGTGGCGTTCACCGCTCTCATCGTGACGATCGTCAAGAGCCAGGGCGGCGCGAACAAGGCCAAGGAAGACGCCGCCGTGGACGCCGCCATCGCCCGCGCGGAGAGCGTCCGGCAGAAGAAAGAGCGCTGATCCGCGCCCTCCCCTGCGGTATTCGGGACATCTCCGACTATTATTCACGGCGTGCCTCGGCCATTGGGAGAGTTGGAAGACACCGTCATGACGCGGGTATGGCGGTGGAACCGTCCGGTCACCGTGCGGGAAGTCCTGGAGGATCTGCGGGACGACCGGTCCATCGCCTACACGACGGTCATGACCGTAATGGACAACCTCCATCAGAAGGGCTGGCTGCGCAGACGCCAAGAAGGCCGTGCCTATCGATATGAGCCGGTCTCCACGCGTGCCGCGTACTCCGCCGCACTCATGAACGAGGCCTGGGCCTCCAGTGACAACGCGGCCGCCGCTCTCGTGGAGTTCTTCGGCCGCATGACTCCGGAACAGCTCGATGCCGTACGCGACGCCTTGCGCGTCGTACAGCTCAACGATGTGCGCGTCGACGCCCCGGAGAGAGAGCCGCGCGAGAGCCGCTAGCGGTAAGCCCCGAAGTCACGATCCGGCCGCGCTCGGCGAGAACCGCTCCGAACTCCCGGAAGGGTTCGCTCCGGTCGTGCCGGTCCCGGAGAGGAACCCTCGCCGCAAGACAGAGCGGAACGTACTCGGAAGGTACGCGTAAGCTCCCCGGACCCGGAGAGCACCGCGTTCGGCGAGGGCGATAGCGTCCCGTTCATGGCGTCAGCATCCCCGTCCGTATCAGAAGTCACCGTTCGCCGTGCACGGACGGGAGATGTGCGCGCTGTGCGCCGCCTCATCGATGTCTACTCGCGCGACCGCATCCTGCTCGACAAAGCGACGGTCACCCTTTACGAGGACATTCAGGAGTTCTGGGTCGCGGAACGCGATCACGACGCCGAGGTGGTCGCCTGCGGCGCTCTGCACGTGATGTGGGAGGACCTGGCCGAGGTCAGGACCCTCGCGGTGGATCCCGCGCTGAAGGGCAGCGGCGTGGGTCATCTCCTGCTGGAGAAGCTCCTGAACACCGCGCGCTGGCTGGGTGTGCGCCGCATTTTCTGCCTCACCTTCGAAGTCGACTTCTTCACCAGGCACGGCTTCACGGAGATCGGCGAGACGCCGGTCGACGGCGATGTCTACAGCGAACTGCTGCGTTCCTTTGACGAGGGCGTCGCGGAGTTCCTGGGTCTCGAACGAGTGAAGCCGAACACCTTGGGCAACAGCCGCATGCTCCTGCATCTCTGAGTGACGGAGCCGTGACCGGACGGCTCACTCGCCCGTGGGATGAGGGAGGCACTTTGTCCGAAAGATCCCGCCAATCCCGCCGGTGGCCCGTACAAACTCAACAGAGGGTTTGTGTTTCTCACCGAAAAGCGGTTTGCTTTCTTCGTCAGTATCAGTAATCGAGTTATCGATGACGAATGGGAGTATGCGGTGGCGCAGAAGGTTCAGGTTCTTCTGGTCGACGACCTCGAGGGTGGCGAAGCGGACGAGACAGTCACGTTCGCGCTGGACGGGAAGAGCTACGAGATCGACCTCTCCACCTCTAATGCGGACAAGCTCCGTACCGTGCTCGAACCCTATGTGAAGGGCGGGCGCCGCACCGGCGGCCGTTCGGCACGCGGAAAGGGCCGTGCCTCCGGCGGCGGCAGCAGCCAGGACACCGCGAAGATCCGGGCGTGGGCCAAGGACCAGGGTTACGAGGTCAACGACCGCGGCCGCGTTCCGGCCAATATCCGGGAGGCCTACGAGAAGGCCAACGGCTGACCCCGGTACTTACGTGCGGCGCTCCGCAGCCGCGCCCGGTGGCATTCCGTCGCCGCCGCGCTGACGAGCCGCACGAGATCGACGCGATCCGCCTCACGCCCCGGCTCGGGAGGCCGCAGCCATACGGCGGCCTCCCGAGGGTCGTAGGCGGCGCGGCCCGTCAGTCCCAGCTCGATGCCGCCCCATTCGAGCCATTGCAGCAGCCCCGGCAATTCCTCGGCGCTGCCCTCCGGGACGAGGAACTGGACGCATCCGCTCTCCCCGTCGTAGGCGACAGGCCCCGTACGCACACCGGGCCGCCGCAGCAGCGCCAGCCCCGCGTCCGCGTCCAGCACCAGCACGTCGCACCCGCCGCCCCGTCCCCGAGGCGGCCGCAGGGGCGTCCGGTCCCTGCCGGAGACCGAGAAGTCCGAGAAGCTCACGTCCCGGGCAACAGGTGATTCCCCGGCGGAGTTACGCGGCGTCGCGCCTCGCGGCACTTTCCGCTCCGCTGCGTCGCCGGGTGTGTGCGCACCGTGGCGACCCAGGAAGCGCCAGGTGCAAGGCTGTTCGCCCTCAGCGGATGCCTGCGGCCGACTCCGACAACCACGGCATGGGATGTCAGTACGAGCGGGTAAGAAGGTCGTGAGGTCGGTCCTGCCTGCTTCGGGGCCGGACGGGCAGCACAAAGACCTGGTGACACGGGGGTGCGAGGGGCGATGGCGGTGAGCCGGGAGCGTCGTGGCGAAGTGCCGTTCGCCGTGGGCGTAGTGAATCACGGCGGCTACGCCTGGCCTGCGGGAACATCGTCTCGCACCATCGGGTTGGAACTGTTGTCGACTGTTCGGGGAAGGAGGCCCGACTGTGCTTCCCACGGGAGCGTGGCCGGCCGTCGGCGCAGCCGGGCCGGAGTCGGCAGATGGAATGAGCGGTCCCCGCTTGCGGGACTAAGCTGCGGAAGGACAGAGAGGGGAGCGTCCCCTCACTGCCTGACCGCTCTGAGGAGCGATTAACGATGTTCGAGAGGTTCACCGACCGCGCGCGGCGGGTTGTCGTCCTGGCTCAGGAAGAAGCCCGGATGCTCAACCACAACTACATCGGCACCGAGCACATTCTCCTGGGCCTGATCCACGAGGGTGAGGGTGTCGCCGCTAAGGCACTGGAGAGCCTCGGGATTTCGCTCGAGGCGGTCCGTCAGCAGGTGGAGGAGATCATCGGCCAGGGCCAGCAGGCGCCCTCGGGCCACATCCCCTTCACGCCCCGTGCGAAGAAGGTCCTGGAGCTGTCGCTCCGCGAGGCCCTTCAGCTCGGCCACAACTACATCGGTACGGAGCACATCCTGCTCGGCCTGATCCGCGAGGGCGAGGGCGTCGCCGCCCAGGTCCTCGTGAAGCTGGGCGCCGATCTCAACCGGGTGCGGCAGCAGGTCATCCAGCTACTGTCCGGCTACTCCGGCGGCAAGGAGGCGGCCACCGCAGGCGGCCCCGCCGAGGGCACGCCCTCGACCTCCCTTGTGCTGGACCAGTTCGGCCGCAACCTCACGCAGGCCGCCCGCGAATCCAAGCTCGACCCGGTCATCGGGCGCGAGAAGGAGATCGAGCGGGTCATGCAGGTGCTCTCGCGCCGTACGAAGAACAACCCGGTGCTCATCGGCGAGCCCGGCGTCGGCAAGACCGCGGTCGTCGAGGGCCTGGCCCAGGCGATCGTCAAGGGCGAGGTGCCCGAGACCCTGAAGGACAAGCACCTCTACACCCTGGACCTGGGCGCCCTGGTCGCCGGCTCCCGTTACCGCGGTGACTTCGAGGAGCGCCTGAAGAAGGTGCTCAAGGAGATCCGCACCCGCGGCGACATCATCCTGTTCATCGACGAGCTGCACACGCTGGTCGGCGCGGGCGCCGCAGAGGGCGCCATCGACGCCGCGAGCATCCTCAAGCCGATGCTGGCCCGCGGTGAACTCCAGACCATCGGTGCCACGACGCTCGACGAGTACCGCAAGCACCTGGAGAAGGACGCGGCCCTGGAGCGCCGCTTCCAGCCCATCCAGGTCGCCGAGCCGTCGCTGCCGCACACGATCGAGATCCTCAAGGGTCTGCGCGACCGTTACGAGGCGCACCACCGCGTCTCCATCACGGACGCCGCCCTGGTCGGCGCCGCCACGCTCGCCGACCGCTACATCAGCGACCGCTTCCTGCCGGACAAGGCGATCGACCTGATCGACGAGGCCGGCTCCCGGATGCGGATCCGCCGCATGACCGCACCGCCGGACCTGCGCGAGTTCGACGAGAAGATTGCGAACGTCCGCCGTGACAAGGAGTCCGCGATCGACTCGCAGGACTTCGAGAAGGCGGCCTCCCTCCGCGACACGGAGAAGCAGCTCCTGGCCCAGAAGGCCAAGCGGGAGAAGGAGTGGAAGGCCGGCGACATGGACGTCGTCGCCGAGGTCGACGAGGAGCTGATCGCGGAGGTCCTGGCCACGGCCACGGGCATCCCGGTCTTCAAGCTCACCGAGGAGGAGTCCTCGCGTCTGCTGCGCATGGAGGACGAGCTGCACAAGCGCGTCATCGGCCAGGAGGACGCCATCAAGGCGCTGTCCCAGGCGATCCGGCGTACGCGTGCGGGCCTCAAGGACCCGAAGCGTCCCGGCGGTTCGTTCATCTTCGCCGGTCCGTCCGGCGTCGGTAAGACGGAGCTGTCCAAGACGCTCGCGGAGTTCCTCTTCGGCGACGAGGAGGCGCTGATCTCCCTCGACATGTCGGAGTTCAGCGAGAAGCACACCGTCTCGCGGCTCTTCGGCTCGCCCCCCGGATACGTGGGGTACGAGGAGGGCGGTCAGCTCACCGAGAAGGTCCGCCGCAAGCCGTTCTCCGTGGTCCTCTTCGACGAGGTGGAGAAGGCGCACGCGGACATCTTCAACTCGCTGCTACAGATCCTGGAGGACGGTCGTCTGACCGACTCCCAGGGCCGGGTCGTCGACTTCAAGAACACGGTCATCATCATGACGACCAACCTCGGCACCCGGGACATCTCCAAGGGCTTCAACCTCGGCTTCGCCGGCCAGGGCGACACCAAGGCCGGGTACGACCGGATGAAGGCCAAGGTCAACGACGAGCTGAAGCAGCACTTCCGCCCGGAGTTCCTCAACCGTGTCGACGACACGGTGGTCTTCCACCAGCTCACTCAGGACGACATCATCCGCATCGTCGACCTGATGCTGGCGATGGTGGACGAGCGGCTCAAGGACCGCGACATGGGTCTGGAGCTGAGCACGGACGCCAAGGAGCTGCTCGCGAAGCGGGGTTACGACCCGGTGATGGGCGCCCGGCCGCTGCGCCGGACGATCCAGCGCGAGATCGAGGACCAGCTCTCCGAGAAGATCCTCTTCGGCGATCTGCGCCCCGGCCACATCGTGGTCGTGGACACCGAGGGGGACACGGACGAGGACAAGAAGTTCACCTTCCGCGGCGAGGAGAAGACCGCGCTGCCGGACGCACCTCCGGTGGAGTCCGCGGCGGGCGGCGGTCCGAACCTCTCCAAGGAGGCGTGACCGTCCGGGTCTCGGGCCCGGGGTCCTGACGTACGAAGACGGCCTGTGCGCCGTGGTGGCATCGCCGCCACGGCGCACAGGCCGTTCGTCGTCCCCTTGCGTCCCGTAGGCGCGCGCCCGCGGGTCACGCCATGATGCGTATGCCCTCCGGCACTCCCGTGACGCGCAGCCGCGAGTGGACCCGGAGGGTCGTCAGGGACGGGAACTCCCGCAGCCACTCCATCTCCATGCCCGGACCCAGGTCGTACGCGATCCACAGATGGGTGAGCTTGTCCCGCTCCAGCCCGGCCAGCAGTTCCTCCGGCCGGAAGTCCCCGGTGATCTGGACGCGTTCACGTCCGCCCAGCTCCTTGAGCTTCGCCAGCTCGGCGTGGTCGGAGACCGGGAAGTAGACGCCCGTCGGGTCGAGATGCCGCAGGACCTCCTCGGCATAGCGTTCCGTCGCGAACTTGTGCCAGCCGTTGGCCAGTTCCGTACGCAGCCGCAGGGAGCCGCGGTCGCGCAGCCGCGCCAGATAGTCCACGGCGGCGTCGTCCCGTACGCGGGTCACGGTGAGCGCCACAAGGTAGGCCTCGTCGTCGGGGAGCGTCGCCGGGTCGGGCAGCATCTCCAGGACTATCGGTCCCAGGAAGCCGAGGATCTTCCGCCGTGTCGGGTCGCGCGGCCGCACCATGAACTGCGTCGCCTCGAAGACCCGGTCGCGGGTCTGCGGGTCGAGTTCCGTGACGTGCTCCAGGCAGGAGGCGGCCAGCAGATGGCGCCGGTTGCGGTCCATCCCGATCCAGCCGGGGGTCAGCAGCCCCTGGAGCAGCGTGGCGCACTCGGCGGGACGGGCGTAGGCCACCGCCATCCGGAAGACCTCCTCCCAGCCCGACTCGTGCGCGTGCTGGAGCAGCAGCCCGAACTCGCCCTGGTCGACGGCCTCCCGCGCCGCGAGGTAGTCCTGCATGGTGCGGTGGACGAACTCGACGGATCCGTCGGCCTGTTCGCGCAGCAGCCCGGTCCGCAGCAGCAGATCGTTGAAGACGTCCTCGCACCGCAGATCCCTGGGGATGGTGGGGATCGCGCCGGCGTGCCGCGCGATCTCGGCGAGGGCTGTGGCGTGGTCGAGCACGGAGGACCCGTCGACGAGCATCCGGTAGGCGAGCTTCCGCAACAGCCGTTCGCGCGGGGCCCGTTGGAGAAGGTCCTCGAACACCCGCCGTTCCGGATTGCGGCGTTGCAGCAGCATCTGCACGGCGGCCTCGTACAGCTCCTTGCGGCCCTGCGGGAGCGAGCCCGACCTGTCCCTGTTCAGGGCGCAGATCAGCCCGCACATCAGGGGGTTGGTGGCCAGCACGCGCAGTTCGCGGTAGATGGGGATGGACCGCAGCAGCATGCCCTCGTACTCGTCGAGCCGCGCGTGGTCCTTCCCCTCGTCGGAGCGGGCGGCGTCGTGCCACGCGGTGACGAACTCGGCGACCTGGCCGTGGCTCATTGGGGCGAGCGTCAGCTCCGTGAAGCCCTCCTCGGAGAGCCAGTCCGCGTCGATCGCCGAGGGGCGGGAGGTGACGAGGCAGAGGTTGCCGGAGTAGATCCGCAGCAGTCTGCGGAGCTGGGTGCGCAGATCGTCCCAGACGTCGTCCGGGGCCTCGTCGATGCCGTCGACGAGCAGCATCGCGCGTCCGGAGGCGAGCACGCGCGCGACCCAGCCCTCGGGCGCCTGGTCCGCGAGGGGGTGGCGCATCGCGGAGAGGAGGTCGTCGGGGGCGGGAATGCCGTCGCGTGCGAAGCGGCGTACGGGCAGGACGAAGGGGATTCGGCCTTGCAGGGCCTGGAGTTCGGAGGGGAGCGTGCCGCTCGCGGTGGAGACCGCCAGCCACTGGACGAGCGTGGTCTTGCCGGAGCCGGCGACTCCGCGGAGCAGGACGCGCTCGTGGACGGCCAGCGCGCGGTCGGCCCGCACCAGAGGTTCGGGGGTGAAGCCCGGGGTGGCGCCGCCCGTACCGTCTTCGGTCCCGTCACCGCCGGCGACCGCGTCCGCGGGAGTGCCGTCGCCGTCACGGGCCGCGTCGACGGTGTCCGTACGGTCCGTCTCCCGTCCGCCCGACGCCCGGTCCCGCGGGGAGCGGAACTCCGCGGAGAGGCTGAGATACGTCGCGTCCAGGGACCACTCGTCGGGGGCGTTGGGGTTGGGCAGGTCGATGCCGTAGATGGTGACGCGGTTGTACTGCTCGGCGACGCGGCCCAGATAGCGTGCCTCGAACTCGGCGTCCTCCGCGGAGGGTTGGGAGTGTCCGCGCACCGCCTCCACGTCGTTGAGGTCGACGAGCTGGCCGATCCGGTGGCTGCGTTCGGGCAGCCGCTCGGCGAGTTCGGGCGAGCGCACGATGAGCGTATGGAGGAAGTGGAGGCAGGTCGTCACCAGCAGGCCGTCGTGGAACCAGGCGGCTTCGCGGGAGAGCGTACGGTCCACGCCGGGCACCGCGGAACGCAGCCGACGCGCGTAGTCCTGCGGCCCGAGGCGTACGGCCTGGGTGTCGGTGGTGTCCAGTTCGCCGATGACGTGGAGCGTACGGGCGAGGACATAGCCCACCGCCGCCTCGTCACCGGGGCCCACGGCGCGGGACGGGCCCGTGGAGGCGAGTCCGTGGCGTACCAACTCCCGTGCCAGCTCGACCAGTTCGTCCCAGCTCAGCTCCGGGTCCTCGCCACGGAAGGAGACGAGGCGTGCGATGAGGCGTCCGGGCTCCGAGCCGGGCGCCGGCTCCGCCTCCCGCTCCGCCCGGGCCCCCGTCGCCCCTTCCGCCTCCGTCTCCCGTGGCTCCGGCTGCGGCGGTGCCGAGCTCAGGAGCCTGCCGATCAGCGGCTCGACGACGGTGGACGCCAGGCGGACGGCGGGTTGTTCCATGGGCTGGGGGCTCCCGGCTGAGCTGCTGGTCGGTGGTCGGCGAGTCGGCGGCTGAGTGTGCGTCACATCACTGCGTCTCCCAGCCTATTCGGACGGGCGGGGCCTCGGCCACGCCGAAGTCGGCCTCTGCGCGGGGCCGTGGACGCACGATGAGCGACAGCGTCCCGGCGAAGGTACGGTCGGCGAACTCCCGTACGTGCGCGGGCGGTTGGAACAACGCCAGCTCGCGCAGCCGGGGCAGCCCGGCCAGCGGTGCCAGATCGGTGCCGGCCCCCGGACGGTGCAGCGTGACCGCCTCGGCCTCCGGGAAGCAGCGGGGGAGCGGCGACAGCATCGGTACCTTGTCGTCGCAGACGAGACTGACGTGGCGCACCCGGGGCAGCGGCGGGCCGGTCCCGTCGAGGAGGCCGAGCGTGTGGGCGTCGAGGGCCAGTTCCGTCAGCCGGGGCAGCTCCGCCGCCTCGGCCAGATCGCCTTCGCGCAGCGAGAGCACGATGACGAGGGCGAGGCTCCGCAGCCCGGTGAAGCGCGAGATGCCCGCGAGTTCGCCCTGGGAGTGGCGCACCTCCAGTGCCGTGAGCGATTCCAGGGGCGGCAGCGCCTCGATGCGTACGGACGACCCCTCGACCACGGTCAGCTCCCTCAGCTCCGGAAGGCGGGGCAGGCCCTCCGCCTCCGGGAGGCGGAGGGCGAGCTTGCGCAGCGGCAGCGCCGCGAGGGGAGCGAGGTCCGGTACGGACACATCCGCCAGGTCCAGTTCACCGAGGCGGGGAAAGTGCCGGAGGAAGCGCAGGTCCTGGACCGCCCTGTTCCGTACGAGCCGCAGTTCGGCGAGGTCGTCGCCCGCGAGCGAGTCGGTGATCTCCGTGTCCGGGAAGTGCCCGTGCAGATGCACCCTGCGCGGCGGTACCGCCTCGGCCGTCCGCGCCATCCGGACCAGCGCCCTCAGCTCCTCCGAGGAGCGGACGGTCACCGGGACGTCCTCACGGGCCACGATCGGGGCGATGATCTCGCGCCCGTACTCCTGCGTGTCGAACTGGTCCCAGTGGCCCGCGAGTTGGCGCAGCACCGGCCAACGGTGATCGTCCCGGAAGTCCACGAGCCGGGCCAGCGCCGCGTCCGTGCCGAGCTGCGCCACCGTGTGCGCCACGGCCTCGGCCTCGTCGTCCTCCAGCGACTCCGGGCCGGGCAGCAGATCGAGGACGACCGGTCCGACCTCCGCGAGCGCCTTCGCCTCCTGGAAGCTGCGCGGCGGAATCAGCGCCGCCGCCCGCTCCTGGACGGCCTTGCGCACCTCCGGGTCCATGTTCACGGCGTGCTCCAGGCAGGCCGTGGCCAGCAGATACAGCCGCATCCGGACGGCGGCCTCGGCGTCTGCCCGCTCCAGGAGCGCCCGCAGGATCCGCGCGCGCTCGTCGGGACGGGCGTGCGCCACGGCCATCCGTACGACGTCGTCCCACTGGTCCTCGTGTGCGCGCCGCGCCAGCAGATCGAAGTCGCGCTCCTGCACCAACTCGCGGGCGGCCAGGTAGTCCTGGAAGGTGCGGTGCACGAAGTCGACGGCCCCGTCGACCGGTTCGCGCAGCAGGCCCGACCGCACCAGCAGAAAGTCCAGGACGACCTCCGCCGTGCCCTGGCTCTGCGCGTACGGCATCGAGGGCAGCACTCGTGCCAGCAGCCCGACGGCGTCCGAACGCGCCATCTCCGCACGGGCGTTGCGGATCAGCCAGTACGCCAGCTTCTGCAGCAGCTCGGTCTGCGACTCCTCGTCCAGCTCGATGCCGCCGAGCGGTCCCATGTGCCGCTCGCGGTCGCGCCGCTCCAGCAGCATGCTCAGCGCGGCGTCGTAGAGGGCCTTCCTGCCGCGCGGGAGGAAGCCGCGCCGCTCCCGGTGCAGCGCGCAGATGAGCCCGCACATCAGGGGGTTGGTGGCCAGCCGTGCCAGATCGGGCTTCACGCGCAGCTCGTGCAGCAGCGCGTCGCGCAGCCCGGCCTCCGCGTCCGTGTCCGCCTGTGCCGCACGGTGCCAGCGCTGTACGAAGACCGACACGTCCGCGGGCCGCATACCGGAGAGGGACAGCGCCGCGAAGTCCTCGCCGCCGAGCCACTCTTCGCTCACCGCCGACGGACGCGAGGTCACCACCAGGCGGTTGTCGGGGAAGGCGGTGAGCAGGTCGGCCAGCCACCGCCGGGTCCGCTCGCGGTCGTCCTCGGGCACCTCGTCGATGCCGTCCACGAGGACGAGGCCGCGCCCGGCGGACAGCACCCGGCTCGCCCAGCCCTCGGGCTGCGCACCGGCGAGCGGGCAGCCGACCGCCGTCAGGAACTCCTCGGGCGCGGGTAACCGGCCGCCGCCGCGCGCCAGCGTGCGCAGCGGCAGCACGAACGGGACGAGGCCGGTGAGCCGGACCAGTTCGCCGGAGAGCCCGTCCTGCCGCGCGGCGGAGACGGCCAGCCACTGCATCAGCGTCGTCTTGCCGGAACCGGCCGCACCGCGCAGCAGGATGCGGCGGTGGCCGGTGACGGCCTCGTCGACCCGCCGGGAGACCGCGGGCCGCCAGCCCTGCTGCGCGGGGGCGCCGGCCCAGGGGTCCGCGCCGGAGTCCTCCGTCACCTCCAGGTTCAAGTACGCGGTGTCCAGGGGCCATTCACGTACGTGCTTCAGATCGATGCCGTAGATGGTCAGACGGCTGTGCTTCTTCGCCACGTACTGCGCGTAGCGCTTCTCGAACCCGGCGTCCTCGGCCGTACGCGAGGCGATGCGCTCCAGCAGCAGATCGGTACGGGTGACGAGGTCGGCCAGGCGCCGGCTCTGCTCGACGAGGGTGCGGGCGACGAAGGTGGAGCGCTGTGTGAAGAAGTGCAGGACGTGCAGGCACGCGGATTCGAGGACGCGCCGGTAGAGCGCTTCCGACGCGGCGCTGAGGTCGGCGGTGACGCGCTTGCCGCCGGCCGCCTCGTGCAGGGCGTCCCGCAGACCGTCCACGCCGAGGGAGACGGCCTCCGCGTCGTCCATCGTCAGATCGCCGAGCGCGTGGAGCGTACGGACGAGGGCGCCGGTCACCGCTTCCCGCTCGCCGTTCCGGGCGGCGCCACCGCCGACGCCGACGCCTCCGCCGCCCTCCGGGCCTTCCCCGCCCTCCGCCGCCGTCCCCGTGCGTGCTCCCGCGCGGCGCACCAACTCCCGTACGAGCTTGTGCAGATCCCTCTCGGACAGGACGCGCTTCTCGCCCCGGAAGGAGACGAGCGAGGCGATCCGTACGGGCCGCTCGGCCAGGCCCGCCCCCGGTCCCTCCGTCACGAACAGCTTCTTCACCAGCGGCATCACCGCGCCGGACGCGACGCGGGCCCCCACCACACCCGGTTCCATCCGCAAAGCCTACGGCTGGCGGCGGGTGACGGACACGTCGCTCTCGGACACCCCGGCGCGACCCAGGTCACATCCGAGGGCCCGCCGGAGCGGCCCGTCAGGTGAGCTGCCGCACAGCCCGAAGGGCGCCTACGAGGGGCGATAGGAGCGGAACAGCGCGGCGGCGCGGGCCCGTCGGAACCGCTGCGGCACCCCTGCGCGACCGCCGCACAGAGCGCCCGCGGACGGCACGGCCGCCTGGGCGGTGCCTGAATAATCCTTAAGAGTGCCTTGCTGTCTTCTCTGTCCGTACGGGACCTATTAGTAATAACGCTTCTTGGTATGCCGGATCAGGCGGGTTACCAATGATTTGTCCCCGAAGAACCCACGCTTCGGGGTCACCCCAGCCCAATCCGGAGGTAGTACCCGTATGTCGACGACGCCCAAGAACGCGCACAAGCCTCGTGGCCGCACGAAGGCCGCCGTGATAGCGGCGGGGCTCGGCGCCACGATGCTGCTGGGCGCGGGCTCGGCTGTCGCCGCCCACATGGACGGGCAGAGCGACGCCTTCGCGTCCGGCACCGCGTCGCAGCTCGCCGATTCCACGCGTGTCCAGGCCGACCAGCAGCACAAGGCGGCCCTGGCCAAGAAGCACGCGGAGCAGCGCGCCAAGGACCAGAAGGACGACCGGAGTTCGCGCGGCGGCGAGCGCAAGCACGCGGAGAAGAAGAACGGCAACTCCTGGACGAAGCCCGTCTCCGGCAAGTACGAACTGAGCGCCGGGTTCGGCAACAGCGGTGGCCGCTGGTCGCACAAGCACTCCGGCCAGGACTTCGCCGTGCCGACCGGCACCCCGGTGAAGGCCGTGCACAAGGGCACCGTCGTCAAGGCCGGCCCGAACGGCGCCGGTGACGGTTCCTCGTACGGCAACGCCATCGTGGTCAAGCACGACAACGGCACGTACTCGCAGTACGCGCACCTGTCGAAGCTGAACGTCAAGCCCGGCCAGCAGGTGAAGACCGGCGAGAAGATCGGTCTGTCCGGCTCGACGGGCAACTCGTCCGGCCCGCATCTGCACTTCGAGATCCGCAGCACGCCCGACTACGGCTCGGGCACCGAGCCGATCAAGGCGATGCGGTCGCACGGCGTGAAGATGTGACGCGCGGAAGGTGACCTGGGGGACCGGGAGATACGGGAGTCCGGGACCCTGTCCGAGGCCGGGGCCGCGGCGGTCGGTGCGACCGCCGC
>NZ_LJGW01000238.1 GCF_001751255.1 Streptomyces nanshensis
AGCCCGGCCCGCAGGCACACCACCCAGAACCACCACCGCCACCCCGATGTAGGGATTCCACTAACAAGCCCGGCCATAGCCTCAACCGGGCAACACAGCGGGGTCCATGGACCGTCACAGCACGCGGGAGAAGAGTTGATGACGAACGCCGAGTCGGGGCCGTCGCAGTTGCCGCTCTTGCAACTCACCAACGGCTTCATGAGTTTCAAGACCTTCGCGGCCGGGGTCGAACTGAACGTGTTCACGAAGCTCGAAGGCGGGCGTGCCGTGACAGTTGAGGAGTTCGCCGAGCTGATCGGCCTCGAACTGCGGCCCGCGGACATCCTCCTCACGGCGCTCACCTCCATCGAACTGCTGGAGAAGGAGGGAGACAGGTACCGCAACGCGCCCGTCTCGGAGGCCTATCTGGTCGAGGGGCGTCCGTACTTCTTCGGCGGCTACCTGCAGTTCTACAACCACGCGATGTATCCGGGCTGGCAGCACGTCGTGCAGTCGCTGCGCACGAACCGGCCGATGTTCGTCGACTCCGACAAGCAGGACAGCGTCTTCGCCTCCGACGAGGACCGCTTCCTGATGGACTTCTTCTGGAACGCGATGCATGCGCTCGCCGGTTACACGGCGCGAGCGCTCAGAGAGGTCTACGACTTCTCGCAGCACCGCCGGCTGCTGGACGTCGGCGGCGGCTCCGGGGGCTTCCCCATCGAACTGTGCCGCAGCGCAGAGGGTCTTGAGGCGTCGGTCTACGAACTCCCGCACGTGTGCGACATCGTGCGGGAGAAGGTCGCGGCGGCCGGTATGCAGCACGCCGTCACGGCGGTGCCCGGTGATTTCACGGCCGACCCCCAACTACCGGGCGGCCACGACGTGATGCTGCTCAGCCAGGTGCTGCACTGCGGTGACGAGGCGGCCAACCGCGAGCTGCTCAAGAAGTGCTGGGACGCCCTGGAGCCCGGCGGGACGGTCCTCGTGTGCGAGCTGCTGGTGAACGCGGACCGCACCGGGCCGTCGACGGCGGCCCTGATGGGGATGAACATGCTGCTGTCCCACCCGGGAGGCCAGAACTACTCCGAGGCCGACTACGCGTCCTGGCTCACCGACGCGGGCTTCGCGGACCCGTACGTGGTGCGGTTCGAGGCAGCGGGGGCCAACGGGGCCGTGGTCGCCCGCAAGCCCGCCGCGTAGCGCTCCGGGCAGGGCCCGGCCGTTCTCGGCCGGCGGGCTTGCGGCGCGCCGTGGTTCGCTATCGGCGCCGTGCGCCGGCCTCCGCGGCGGGGGCACCGGCTTCCGCGGTGATCATCTTCTCCATGGGTTTGGTGGCGAGGGGTCCCGAGACCGCGACGGCGACCGCCACGCACACGCCGAGGATCACCGTGCCGAACCAGACCATGAAGTCCACGGGCAGCGTGTAAGCGCCGATGACGCGCAGCACGCACTCGGTGAGCAGCGCAAGGCCCCACACCACCGAGTAGCGGCGCTCCGCCGTCTTGAACCGGTCCGACGACGCGGACAGCCGGCCCCACGCGGAGCCGCGTTCCGCGTCGCCCCGTACCAGCCAGGGCCGCAGCGCCGCCGACATCAGCGGCGTACCGCGCAGCGTGGAGACGAGCACGACGATGCTCAGTGCGGCGGTGGCGCCGCTGTCCTTGGCGAGCATCAGCCGGGCGTCACCCGTCCACAGGCTCAGCACCAGCCCGACGAGGGTGACGACCAGGACGGCGAGGGCGAAGCGGTTGGTGCTGCGCCGCACGAAGATGCTCCAGGATGTGCGGACCGCCGGCATCACGCTGCTCCACGCCAGGGAAGCCATGACGCTCAGGCCGACGCCCTTGCTGAGCACGTAGTAGCAGGTGATCGGCACGCCCACGTCCAGCAGGAGACCGAAGATGCCGGCGAGAGGCGACTCCTCGCCGTTGCGCCGCTCGCCCGCCGGGGACTGCTCATCGGGGCGGTCGGTCTGTTCGCTCATGTACTCCCCTTCGTCAGGAGGACGGCGGCACGGGCGGTCAGTACACAGCAACGCGTGCCGGAAATTCCCTAGTTGCCCAACTCCCGGGGACGGCCGTCGCGTCCGCCCGTATGCCTGCCCGCTCCGGGCGGAGCGCAGCCGGACGGCGCACGAGACTGAGCGATCACCTAGTGCCCCGCGCCGTACGCTCACGGGCACGTCCCCAATGAGGAGGCCCCGTGTCCGACTCGGCCGTTCCCCCTGCCCCTGCGGATGCCGCCGTAGACGTTCCCGTGCTGATCGCCGGAGGGGGCTGCGCGGGGCTGACCGCGTCGATGCTGCTGTCCCAACTGGGCGTCGAAACGTGGCTGGCGTGCGCATCGCAGGACACCTCCGTGCTGCCGAAGGCGCACGTGCTGAGTCAGCGCACCATGGAGATCTTCCGTGACGTGGCGCTGGCGGAGAGCGTGTACGAGCTGAGCACGCCACCGCAGAACATGTCTCACGCCGGCTGGTACGCGGGGCTGGCGGGCGACCGCGAAGAGTACGGGCGCCGGTGCGGAAAGATCGAGGCGTGGGGTGCGGGAGGGGCGAACCCGGCGTGGGCGGCGGCCAGCGCGTGCCGTCCGGCGAACCTGCCGCAGATCCGGCTGGAGCCGCTGATGCGGCGGCGCGCGGAGGAACTGGCCCCCGGCGGCGTCCACTTCGGGCACGAGCTGACGGGTTTCGAGGAGGACGAGGACGGGGTGACCGCCACCGTCGTGGACCGTGCCCGTGGCGCCTCTTACCGGGTCCGGTCCAGGTATCTGCTGGCCTGTGACGGAGGGCGGCTCATCGGGCCGTCCCTGGGAGTCGGCGTGGAGGGCGCCGACGACATTGCGCGCATGGTCTCCATCCATTTCTCGGCCGACCTGTCGGAGCTGCTGGAGGACGACGAAGTCCTGGTGCGCTGGCTGTGGTTGCCCGAGTCCGGCGTGGGCGTCTCGCTGGTGCCGATGGGGCCCGACAACTGGGGCCGGCGTTCCGAGGAGTGGGTGGTACACCTCAACGACTCGGAAGAGGCCGTGGCGTCACTCGACGACGAAGCGGTGGTCGCGGAGCTGCGCGAGTCGCTGGGTCTGCATGACCACGAGCTGTCCGTCCACCGGATCACCCGCTGGCGTCTGGAGGGCGTCGTCGCCGAACGCTACCGCTTGGGGCGGGTGTTCCTGCTCGGCGACGCCGCGCACCGCCATCCCCCCACGGGCGGCTTCGGCCTCAACTCGGCGGTGCAGGACGCCCACAACCTCGCCTGGAAGCTCGCGGCGGTGCTGCACGGGCGCGCCGGGGAGGGCCTGCTGGACACCTACGAGGACGAGCGCAAGCGCATCGCGGCGCGGAACGTGCAGCACGCGGTGAACAACGCCGTCAGCCATCTGCTGGCCGTGCAGGCCATGGGGATGGGTCCCGGCAGCGACCCGGAAGCCAACTGGGCCGCCCTGCACCGCCTTTGGGGAGACGGAAACGGCGAGAGCCGGGGAGAGGACGCCGCGGGAGACGCCGGGGAGAACACGGCCTTCCGCGTGCAGGCGAACCGCGCCATCGCCAGCCAGTCCATGGAGTTCGACGCGCTCGGGCTGGACTACGGCTACACCTACGAGGTGTCCACCGCGGTGGTCGCCGACGGTACGCCCGAGCCCGCCAACCCCGACCCCGTGCGCATCTACCGGCCGGGCACCCGCCCCGGCGCGCCCCTGCCGCACGCGTGGCTGGAGCGCTCGGGGGGCGCGCGGCTGCCGGTGGCGGACCTGGTGCGGCCGGGTGCGTTCCTGGTGATCGCCGGGGAGGAGGGCGAGGAGTGGGTCGCGGCGGCGAAGAAGACCGCCGAGTCGCTGGACGTCCCCGTGGAGGCGGTGCGCGTCGGCCATCTCGACGGCGACTTCCTGGACCCCCGCTCGACGTGGGTCGCCCACCGGGGCATCGGGCCGCGCGGTGCGGTGCTGGTCCGCCCGGACAGGTTCGTCGCGTGGCGTTCGCCGGAAGGCGTGGAGGACGCGGTGGGCGCACTGACCGACGCCCTCGTCCGCGTACTGGACCGGGCGGACGGTGGGTCGATGCGGGACGCCGCCGACGATGCACCGGGTCACAGCGCGGAGGCGGAGGCTGAGGCGGGGACCGAGGGGCCGGATTCCGGGGCGGGCGCGGGGTCGGCGCAGTAGTACACGGACGGTCCCGGCGTCGCGTCCTGTCACAGCGGCGGGTTGTCACAGCGGCGGGTTGCCGTGCTTGCGGTCGGGAAGGCCGGCGTGCTTCGTGCGCAGCATCTCCAGGGCGTCGATCAGTGCCGCCCGGGTTCCGGCGGGGTCGATGACGTCGTCGACGAGGCCCCGTTCGGCAGCGTGGCAGGGGTGCATCAGCTCTTCCTCGTAACGCTTGGCGCACTCGGCGCGGGTCGCCGCCGGGTCCGCGGCCTCCTCGATCTCCTCGCGGCAGACGACGTCCACGGCGCTGCCGGCTCCCGTCACGGCGATCTCGTTGTACGGCCAGGCGAGCGTGACGTCGGCGCCGATGGACTGGCTGTCCATGACGATGTAGCCGCCGCCGTATGCCTTGCGGAGGATCACCGAGACCCGCGGGACCGTGGCGTTGCAGTACGCGTAGAGCAGTTTCGCGCCGTGCCGGAGGATGCCGCCGCGTTCCTGGGCGCTGCCGGGCAGGAAGCCGGGCACGTCGACGAGGGTGACGAGGGGGATGTTGAAGGCGTCGCAGGTCTGAACGAAGCGGGCGGCCTTCTCGGCTGCGTGGATGTCGAGTGAACCGGCAAGCACCGACGGCTGGTTGGCGACGAGGCCGACGACGTCGCCGTCCAGCCGTGCCAAGGCGCAGATCACGTTGGCGGCCCAGGGGGCGTGTACCTCGAACCAGTCGCCGTCGTCGACGAGTTCCTCGATGACCGCCCGCATGTCGTAGGGCAGCCGGGGATCGGCGGGCACCAGGTCCAGCAGCCGCGGGGACCGGCGGCCGGGAGCGTCGTCCGGCACCTCGCGGGGCGGCAGTGCGCGGTTGTTGGCGGGCAGCAGGCTCAGCAGGCGGCGTACGTCGGCGAGGCAGCTCTCCTCGTCGTCGTGGACGAACTGGGCGACGCCGCTTGTCTCTCCGTGGACGTGGGCGCCGCCCAGGCCCTCGGCGGTGACGTCCTCCCCGGTGAGGGTCCGCACCGTCTCCGGGCCTGTCACGTACATGCGGGAGACGCCGCGGACCATGAACACGAAGTCGCTGAGGGCCGGAGCGTAGGCCGCTCCTCCGGCGCACGCGCCGAGGACGACGCTGATCTGCGGGATCATCCCCGACGACCGCACCTGGCGGCGGAAGACGCCGCCGTATCCGGCCAGCGCCGTCCCGCCCTCCTGTATCCGGGCGGCCCCACCGTCGCTGATGTCGACCAGTGGCGCGCCGGCGGACAGGGCGAGGTCCATGAGGCGGTGGATCTTCGCCGCGTGCGCCTCGCCGAGTGAGCCGCCGAGACAGCGGACGTCGTGGGCCCGGACGAAGACAGGACGCCCCTCCACGGTGCCGTGTCCGGTGACGACTCCGTCGGTCCGGGGACGCTCGTCCTCCATGCCGAAGCCGGTGGCCCGGTGGCGCCGCAACGGCTCCAACTCCTGGAAGGAGCCCGCGTCCAGCAGCAGGTCGAGACGTTCGCGCACCGTCAGCTTGCCGCGTGCGTGCTGGGCGCGGGCGGCGCCCTCGTCCGGGCCGTCCGGCACCTGCCGGACGTCGCCCGCGGACGCCGCGGCGCGGGCCTGCTCCGTCCGCCGCTCGTCAGGCTGCCCGGGGTGCTGCCCGCGGCGCGGTGCGTCCGGGCTCTCGTACTCCGCTCGCCGGCCGCGGACGTCGTCCACTGCGGTCATGGCAGGATCCCCTCCGACAGCCGGAACGGCTACCAGGTCATGGGCAGTTCGGCGAGGCCGCCGGCCAGGCGGCCTCCGGGGTGCGGGCGCAGCTCCTCCTGCGGTACGGCCAGGCGAAGCCCCGGCAGCCGGTCGAAGAGCTTCGTGTACGCGGACTGGAGAAGGATCCGCACCAGCGGCGCCCCGGTGCAGTGCCGCATGCCGTGCCCGAAGGTGAAGTGGGGGTTCGGGGTGCGGCCGACGTCGAACTCGCCGGGGCGGTCGAAGACCCGGGGGTCGAAGTTGGCGAGGGAGAAGTCGAGGAGCACCAGGTCTCCGGTGCGGATCGTCTCCCCGCCGATCTCGATGTCCTCGTGGGCGTAGCGGGGCAGGACGGGGCTGCCCACGGTGGCGCGCAGCACCTCGTCGACGGCGCGGGCCATGATCTCGGGGTCGTCCATCGCCGCCGCGCGCTGCTTCGGGTTGGTGGCCAGCAGCAGCGTCCCGAAGTCGATGTGGCTGGCGACCCCGGCGAGGCCGGTGAAGAGCAACGTCACGGTGTGCAGGCCGATTTCGTCGTCGCTGAGCCCCGACTCGATGAAGCGGGAGATGACGTCGTCGGTGGGTTCGCCGCGTTTGCGTGCGCCGATGCGGGCGGCGTAGCCGAAGAGGGCGGCCATTCCGTGGTCGTCCCCAGAGGCGTCCTGCCCCCCTCGCTCCTGGCCGTCCGGGGCGCCACCGTCGCCGCGGTCGACTTCCCGGGCTCCGTCCATGCGGGCCAGCAGCTCCTCGCGGTCCTCCGGCGGGATGCCGATCATGTCGCACAGGGCCTGCTGCGAGTACGGCATGGAGAAGTCGGCGTGCAGGTCGGCGGGACGGCCCTTGTCGAGGATGGCGTCGATACGCTGCTCGGCGATGGCGTCGACCCTGCTGCGGTGGTCCAGTACCTTCCGGGCGGCGAAGCTCTGCGTGTAGAGGACCCTCTTGGCTTCGTGGGACTCGCGCTCCTCCTGCGGGTCCGCGTCGGTGATGAGCATGTCCAGCATCGGGTTGCGGATGTAGCGGGGCGCGTTCTCGGGGTCGGCGTGCGTACGGGCCAGCCTGTCGTCTTGGAGCAGGGCCTTGACCTCGGCGTGACGGGTGATGATCCACCCCTCGTCACCGGCGGGGGTGCGTATGCGGCAGACGGGCGCCTTGGCCTGAAGGTCCAGACGCAACTGCGAGAGCGTGAGAATGGCGGGCTGTTCGGCTTCGAGCGTGGGCAGTTCGGCTGCGTCGGTCATGGGTCGAGCCTCCTGGGGTCGGTGCGTGGTGGCCGAGCCGGGGCGAGCGGTCCGCGGGGCCGCCGTCACCGTCCGGACCGGGCGAGGGTGCCGAGCCAGTCCTCGATGACGTCGGCGGTCATGGCCGAGTCCTCCTTGACCATGGCCATGTGGTCGGTCGCCACGACGCGGACGTCGTCGGCGGGCACCGAGACGGGAGGGGCCGAGGAAGCGGAGGACGTCTCGAAGTCGGTGCCGTCCACTTCCTTGCCGCAGCGGACGAGCAGCTTGGGCACGCTGGTCTCCAGACCGATGTCGGTCATCTTGATGAACCAGTGCGCCATCGCGGACAGCTTGGCGCTGTTCATGCTGACGGCCGGCGAGTCCATGGTGTTGAAGTAGTTGGTGGTGACGGCGTCGAAGTCCATGCCTTCGTGGCTGTCGTAGCGGAGGCTGAGGGTGTCGAGCATGACGACGGCTTCGGGCCGCACGTCCCACGCCTCCTCCAGCACGGCGGCGGCGAAGTAGGCGAGGGTGCCGCCCGAGGAGTGGCCGACCAGCACGAAAGGCTCGCCGTCGCTGGCGTGCAGGATGGACTCGGCGACGACGCGGGCCGCGGCCTCGGTGGTCGCGGGAAGCATCTCGCCCTCTGCGAAGCCGACGAGCGGCAGGGCCGACACGTGCCGCTTACCGCGGAGTTGGGCCGCCATGCGGGCGTACATGTGCACACCGGCCGTCGCCCCGGGGGCACTGATGCAGATCAGCCGTGGGGTGGCGCCGCCGTCGGCGAGTGTGACGGCCGCGGGCAGTTCCTCCAGTTCGGCCGGCGTCTCGAACGTCGGCCGCAGCGCCGCCACCGTCTTGAGCATGCGGAGCCCTTCGAGGACTTTCCCGGAACGTACGGACTCGGTGAACAGCCCTTGCAGGGTGTCGCCGTGGTGGGCCGCGGGCGCCGCGGACCGGCCGGGCGCAGCCCCTCCCCCGCCGTGTGCGAGGTGTTCGGGCAGCTCGTCCAGCAGCCATCGCGCAAGCCGCGCCGGGGTCTTGGTGTCGAAGACGACGGACGTGGGGGGCCGCACGCCGAGAACTTCGGAGAGCTGGTTGCGCAGCTCGACGGCGATCAGCGAGTCGAATCCGAGCTCGAGGAAGTCCCGTTCGGGTTCGATGCCGTCGGAGGACGAGTGGCCGAGCAGCACTGCGGCAGTGCTCACGATGAGGTCCCGCAGCGCGGCCTCCTGTTCGGCGGCGTCCAGCCCGGCGAGCCGGTCCAGCATGGTGACGCCCGAGGTCTGCGTGGCCGCGGCGCCCGTGCCGCCCCCGTCGGAGACGACGCCGCGCAGCAGCGGCGGCACGCCCTGCCGCCGCTGGGCCTCCGTGTTGAGGTGCAGCGGTGCCAGTACGGCGTCTTCGCGGGTGAGCGCGAGCTCGAAACAGGCCATGCCCTGCCGGGTCGTCAGCGGCGGCATGCCGGAGCGGGCGATGCGTTCCATCGCGGCGTCGCTGAGGGCGCCGGTCATGCCGCCTGCTTCGGCCCACGGGCCCCAGGCCAGGGACACCGCGGGGAGTCCGTCGGCGCGGCGGTGCGCGGCGAGGGCGTCCAGGAAGGTGTTGGCAGCGGCGTAGTTGCCCTGTCCGGCGGCGCCGAGGAGGCCCGCGACGGAGGAGTACAGGACGAAGGCGGCCAGGTCGCTGCCGCGGGTGGCGTGGTGCAGGTTCCAGGCGGCGTCGACTTTGGGCCGGAGCACGTCGGCCAGACGCCGCGGGGTGAGGGAGGCGACGAGTCCGTCGTCGAGGACGCCCGCGGCGTGCACGACGGCGGTCAGGGGGTGTTCGGCGCCGACGCGGGAGAGCAGCGCGTCCACGTCGGCGGGATCGGCGGCGTCGCAGGCCGCGAGTGTCACCTCGGCGCCCGCGGCGGCGAGTTCGGCGCGCAGTTCCTCTGCGCCGGGGGCCTGCGGGCCGCGCCGCGAGGCCAGCAGGAGGTGCTTCACGCCGCGTTCGGACGCGAGGTGCCTGGCGAGTTCCGCGCCGAGTCCGCCGGTGCCGCCGGTGATCAGCACGGTGCCGTCGGGGTTCCACTGTGGGGGCTGGACCCCGTCGTCAACGGCCGGTTCGGCCAGGCGCGGCACGTGCACCGTGCCGTCACGCACCATCAGGTGCGGTTCGTCGAGGGAGAGGAGGGACGGCAGCAGTGCGCCGGAGAGTTCGGCGCCGTCCATGTCGACCAGCAGGAAGCGTCCCGGGTTCTCCGACTGGGCCGAGCGCACCAGGCCGCAGGCGGCGGCGGCCGCGACGTCGGTGACCTTCTCCCCGTCGGCGGCGAAGGCCCCGCCGGTGACGAAGACGAGGCGTGAGCCGGCGAACCGCTGCTCCTCCACGGCCTCCTGGACGAGAGCGAGGGCGCGGGCGGCGAGTTCGTGTGCGGAGGCGGGCACGTCCTCGTCCCGCCGGCCCACCAGCGGCACGAGGAAGACGTCGGGCACGGCGCCGCCGTCGACCATGGCCCCGGCGAGTGTCTCCCCGTAGGCGGTGACGCTCTGTCCGGCGCTGTGCAGCAGGTGGGCGAGGTCGAACTCGTCGGCGCCGATGACGGCCCACCGGGCGGACGCCGCGGCGGGCGCGGACGAGGGCGCGGGCGTCCACTCCACTCCGTAGACGGTGGGTTCCTGCGCCCAGGGCGGACGGGGGGCCGTGGCCGCGGCGGCTCCTTCGGGGGGCGACGGCCAGTAGCGCTCACGCTGGAAGGGGTAGGTCGGCAGGTCCGTGAGCCGTGCTCCGGTGCCGGAGAACCAGGCGGACCAGTCGACGGGTGCGCCGGCGGTGTGCAGGCGGGCCAGGGCCGTCGCGGCGGCGGTCTCCTCCGGCTGGTCCTTGCGCAGCAGCGGAACGACGGGCACGGGGCGTGCGAGGTCCGCGGACTGCGCGCCGTCACCGCCGGACCGTTCGGTCTGCTCGGTTTCCGGCGTCCCGGCGCTGGACGTGCGGGTGCCGGACGTGCGGGTGCCGGAGGCGGCGGGTGCTTCGGCGTCCTCCAGGCTCTCCTGTGCCATGGGGGTGAGCGTCGCGGTGGGGCCCAGCTCCAGCAGTGCGCCCGCGCCGGCGCGCCGCAGGGCGCGGACGCCGTCGGCGAAGCGGACGGTCTCGCGCACGTGCCGCACCCAGTACTCGGGCGTGCGGACCTCTTCGCCGGCGAGGTCTCCGGTGAGGTTGGAGACGAGAGCCGACTCGCCCTCGTGGAAGGTGATCCGGGCCAGGGCCTGCCGGAAGTCCTCCAGCATCGGGTCCATCAGCGGCGAGTGGAAGGCGTGGGAGACCTGAAGCCGTGAGGTCCTGCGGCCACGGGACTCCACGGCGGCGGCGAGCCGGAGGACCGGTTCCTCCGCGCCGGCGACGACGAGGGACGCGGGACCGTTGACTGCGGCGATCTCCACTCCCTCACCGAGCAACGGCTGCACTTCCGCCTCGGTGGCCTGCACCGCGACCATGGCGCCGCCCGCGGGCAGCGCGCCCATCAGCCGTGCCCGCGCGGAGACCAGGGCACAGGCGTCCTCCAGGGAGAGCACTCCTGCGACGTGCGCGGCGGTGACCTCGCCGATCGAGTGGCCCGCGGCGAACCGGGGGGCGACACCGAGGGATTCGACGAGACGGTAGAGGGCGACGCCGGTGGCGAACAGCGCGGGCTGCGCCATGGCGGTGTCGTTCAGAGCCTCAGCGTCCTCACCCCACATCACCTCCCGCACGGGGCCGTCCAGGTGCTTCAGCGCGGCGTCCAGGGCCTCGGCGTACACGGGGAAACGCCTGTACAACTCCCGTCCCATACCGAGGCGTTGAGCGCCCTGGCCGGAGAAGAGCACGCCCACCGACGCTTCGGCGGACGCCACTCCCCGCGCGGCCTCCGCGATGCCGTGCTCGTCCGCGAGCAGCACCGCGCGGTGGGAGAACCGGGAGCGGGAGACGGCCAGCGAGTATCCGACGTCGAGGGCGGAGGCGGAGCCGTCGCGTATCTTCTCGCGGATGCGTCCCGACTGGTCGTCGAGGGCTCCGGCCGTCTTCCCCGAGACGGGCAGCGGGACGGGGCCGGTGTGCGCGAGAGGCGGCGGTGCGTCCTCCGTCTCCCCGGCATCGCCCGCGTCCGGGGCCTCTTCGACGATGAGGTGGGCGTTGGTGCCGCTGACGCCGAAGGAGGAGACGCCGGCGCGGCGAGGCTCGTCCGTACGGGGCCACGCGACGGATCCCGTCAGCAGCTCGACGGCGCCGGCGTCCCAATTCACGTGGGTCGACGGGGAGTTCACGTGCAGCGTGGGCGGCATCGTCTCGTTGCTGAGCGCCATGACCGACTTGATGACGCCTGCCGCTCCCGCGGCGGCCTGTGTGTGGCCGATGTTGGACTTCACCGCCCCCAGGTACAGCGGTTTCCTGCGGCTCTGCCCGTAGGTGGCGAGGAGGGCCTGTGCCTCGATGGGGTCGCCGAGTGTGGTGCCGGTGCCGTGCGCCTCGACGAGGTCGACGTCGGACGGGGCGAGGCCGGCGCTGCGCAGGGCGGCCCGGATGACTGCCTGCTGGGAGGGGCCGTTGGGGGCCGTGAGTCCGTTGGAGGCACCGTCCTGGTTGACGGCTCCGCCTCGCAGCACGGCCAGCACGGGATGCCCGTTGCGGCGCGCGTCCGAGAGGCGTTCGACGACGAGTACGCCGACGCCTTCGGACCAGCCGGTGCCGTCCGCGTCGTCGGAGAAGGCGCGACAGCGCCCGTCGGGCGACAGCCCGCCCTGGCGGGTGAAGCCGGCGAAGCCGGCCGCCGTCGACATGACGGTGACGCCTCCGGCCAGCGCGAGGGAGCACTCCTCGCCGCGCAGGGCCTGTGCGGCCAGGTGCAGGGCCACCAGCGAGGATGAGCAGGCGGTGTCCACGGTGACGGCCGGGCCCTGAAGGCCGAGGCTGTAGGAGACCCGGCCGGACAGGACACTCGCGGACGTGCCGGACCCGGCGTGCCCCTCGACGTCCTCCTGCGAGGCGAGCAGCAGGTGCCCGTAGTCCTGGCCGTTGGTGCCCGCGAAGACACCGGTGCGGGAGCCGCGGAGTGAGACGGGGTCGATGCCGCCGCGCTCGATCGCCTCCCAGGAGACCTCCAGCAGCAGCCGCTGCTGCGGGTCCATCGCGAGGGCCTCGCGGGGTGAGATGCCGAAGAAGCCGGGGTCGAACTCGCCCGCGTCGTAGAGGAATCCGCCCTGGAGGGTGGCGCTGTGGCCGCTGCCGTCACCGGCGAGGGCGCCCAGGTCCCAGCCCCGGTCGGAGGGGAAGTCGGAGACGGCGTCGCCACCGGCGGCCACCAGGTCCCACAGGTCCTCGGGGCTGCGGACGCCGCCGGGAAAGCGGCACGCCATGCCGACGACGGCCACCGGCTCGTGACGCCCGGCCTCCACTTCTTCGAGGCGCTGCCGGGTCTTGTGCAGATCCGCGGTGACCCACTTCAGGTACTCAACGAGCTGTTCTTCGTCCGGCATCGCCAGTGAACCTTCCTCATCAGCGGTCGGGGTCTGCGTTCGTGCGTCGTCCGAGCTCGTTGTCGATGAACGCCAGTACCTCGTTCGTGCTTGCGGACTGGATGCGCTCGGCCACCTCTGTCTCGGCGCCGTCGTCGGGGGCCGTGCCGCCGTAGCGGGCCAGGAGGTTCCGCAGCCGGGAGGCCACTCCCGCGGCGGCGAGGTCTTCGGGGTCGCCCTCGGCCAATGCGGCCTCAAGCCGGTCGAGTTCGGCCAGCGCGCCGCCGGACTCCCCTCCGTCGCCGAGGAGTTCGTCCGCGAGGTGCGCGGCGACGGCGGCGGGCGTCGGGTGGTCGAAGACCAGGGTCGCGGGCAGGTGTGCGCCGGTGGCGCCGCCCAGGCTGTTGCGCAGTTCCACCGCCGTCAGCGAGTCGAAGCCCATCTGCCGGAACTCCCGCTCCGCGTCGATGGATTCGGGCGAGGCATGCCCCAGCACTCCGGCCGCGTGGTGGCGCACCAGGTCCGTCAGGAAGCCGGCACGTTCGGATTTCCGCATGGCGCCGAGCCGCTGCGTCAGGTCGGCTCCGGCGGGACGGTCGCCTGCCGCCCGCCGTCCCTGCGGCACCAACAGGCGCAGTACCGCGGGGACTTGGCCCACGGCGGTACCGGTACGGGTACGCCGTGTGTCGAGACGCACCGGCACCAGGAGCGCGCCGCCGTGCGCCGTGGCCGCGTCGAAGAGTGCCAGGCCCTCCTCTGTGGTGAGGGGCGGCATGCCGGAGCGGCCCATGCGGCGCATGTCCTGCTCGGAGAGCGAACGGGTCAGACCACCCGCGCGTGCGCCGCCCGTCTCCTGCGCCCAGGGGCCCCAGGCGAGGGACTGGCCTGGCAGGCCGACGGCGGTGCGGTACTGGGCGAGGGCGTCCAAGAACGCGTTGGCGGCGGCGTAGTTGGCCTGACCCGCTGCGCCCATGACGCCGGCGACGGACGAATAGGTGACGAACGCCGCCAGTGGAAGACCGCGTGTGGCTTCGTGCAGGTTCCAGGCGCCGTCGACCTTCGGGCGGAGCACCGCGTCGAGGCGTTCCCCGGTCAGCGAGGGGACGACGCCGTCGTCGAGGACGCCCGCGGCGTGGACGACCACCGTCAGCGGATGCCGGGACGGCACGCCTGCCACGAGAGCGTCGACTGCGGTGCGGTCCGCGGTGTCGCAGGCTGTGACGGTGACGTCGGCGCCGTGGGCCGTCAACTCGGCCCGCAGGGCGAGCGCTTCGGGTGCGTCGGGGCCGCGCCGGGAGGCGAGCAGCAGATGCCGCGCGCCGCGTACGGCGACGAGGTGCCGGGCCAGTTCGGCCCCGAGTCCGCCGGTGCCGCCGGTGATCAGCACCGTGCCGTGGGGGTCCCACTCGGCGGTCGCGTCCTCGGCGTCCTCGGCGGCCTCGCCGGTTCCGGGTTCGGCGGGCTCTGCGGCGAACTCCTCGGCGGGCAGCCGGTCGAGACGTGCGACGCGTACGGTGCCCTCGCGCACCGCGACCTGGGTCTCCCCGGCGTCGAGCAGCGCGGGCAGGCGCGACAGGGCAGCGGCGGATTCCGCGGTGCCGTCGACGTCGACGAGGAGCAGACTTCCCGGGCTCTCCGCCTGGGCGGAGCGCACCAGCCCCCACACGGGCGCAGTCTGCGGTGCGGCGGCCGGGCCGGTGCGGGACGCCGCCGCGGGGCGTTCCGCACCGGTCGTGACGGCGCTGCGCGTGACGAACAGCAGCCGGGAGCGGACGAATCGGTCGTCCGCCAGCCACTCGCGCACCAACTCCAGTGCCCGTGCGGCGGATCGGTGCGCCGCACCGGCGACGTCGGCTCCGTCCTCCGCGGGCACCGGGACGGCCACGATGTCGGGGACCGCGCCGTCGGCACCGACCGCCTCGGACAGAGACGGCGCCGCTTCGGCCACGCTCTGCCCTCCGGCGGCCAGTGCCGCTGCCAGACCGAAGTCGTCCGGCCCTACGACGGCCCAGCGCTCGCCGGAAGCGGCGGGCGGGACGTCACCCTCGGGCACCTCGGGCCACTCCAGTCGCAGCAGCGATTCGCGCCGGGCCGAGGAGGGTGCGACCGCGGCGTGGCCGGCCTCCGGTACGGCCATGTCGACGGTGTCGGCTGTGATCACCGGCTCCCCGTCCTCGTCGAACGCCGCCAACGACAGGGTGTGCGGCCCGCTGCGGGTGAGGCGAACACGTAGCGCGGACGCGCCCGAGGCGTGCAGCGACAGCCCGTCGAACGCGACGGGCACGGCGTCCTCGCGGTCTTCCGCGGAGGCGTCGAACGCTTGAAGGGCGGCGTCGAGCAGCGCCGGGTGGAGCCCGTAGGCGCGTGCTTCGGGGGCGGGCGCGGGAAGTTCGGCTTCGGCGAAGATCTCGTCGCCGAGGCGCCATATGTCGCGCAGTCCCCGGAAGAGGGGGCCGCGGGAGACGCCGGCCTGTCCGGTGTCGTCGTACCAGCCGTCGAGGGAGACCGATTCGGCTCCCTCCGGCGGCCACCGCAGGGCCGGTGGCGCCGGGGGGTCGCCCGCGGAGGAGGTGACCACACATGTGGCGTTGCGGGTCCACGGACCGTCCTCGGCTGCCGCAGGCCGGGAGTGGAAGGTGACGGCGCGGCGCCCTTCGTCGTCAGGGGCCTCGACCCACACCTGGACGGTCGTGCCCTCGTGCGCGCCGAGTACCAGCGGCGTGGTCACGGTCAGCTCCGTGACGCGGTCGCAGCCGGCCTGGTCGGCGGCTCGGACGGCGAGCTCCACGAACCCGGCACCGGGCAGGGTCGCCGCGCCGTGCACCGTGTGGTCCGCGAGCCAGGGGAGGGTGGACGCCGACAGTCGTCCGGTCAGTACGACGGCATCAGAACCGGCGACGGGCATCGCCGCGCCCAGGAGCGGGTGTTCGGCCGGTACGAGACCCAGGGCGCCCGCGTCACCCCGAGCCGGGGAAGCCGTGGGCCAGTAGCGTTCGTGTTGGAAGGGGTAGGTCGG
>NZ_LJGW01000257.1 GCF_001751255.1 Streptomyces nanshensis
GGGCCGGCCGTGGCGCCGCCCGCGCCGCCGCCCCCGTCCGCGCCGTCCTTCGGGGTGCCCTCCGCGGGGGGTTCGTCGCGGTGGCCCTCGCCGTCCGCCGGCCTCTCGGGCTGATTGTCGGCCATCGCACTCCCCACATCGGCGGATGATCATGATCACGCAGCGTGAGTAGAGAGTAGGGCGCTCACAGGGCACCGGCGAGGAAGGAGCGAATAGTCGTACTGACGTGGTGCAAGGGGCGGTTGAAGGCTCCCGCGACCCCGTAGCGGACGGCGGAAGCGGGGGTGACAGGCGGCCTCCGACGGGCCCGATACGGATTTCACCTTTGGCTGTCAGACGTGTAATGTCTTCACCGCTCGCCCCAATAGCTCAGTCGGCAGAGCGTCTCCATGGTAAGGAGAAGGTCAACGGTTCGATTCCGTTTTGGGGCTCTGATGTGTGAGATCTCCCGTCGGGAGAGGGGAGTCCGCGCATCGTGGCGGTGTAGCTCAGTCGGTAGAGCAAGCGGCTCATAATCGCTGTGTCACCGGTTCAAGTCCGGTCACCGCTACTTCACCGAATGTAGCCGATTGTGGGGTCGGTCCTTCGATCGGCTACTCTTCCTGCGTTCTGGCCCATCTGTCCGTCAAGGAGCACTCACGTGGCTGCCACAGACGTCCGCCCGAAGATCACGCTGGCCTGCGTGGAGTGCAAGGAGCGGAACTACATCACCAAGAAGAACCGGCGCAACAATCCGGACCGTCTTGAGATGAAGAAGCACTGCCCGCGCTGCAACGCCCACACGGCGCACCGCGAGACGCGCTGAACTCAGGCCCTTCGACGAGGCCGTCCCCGCTCCCTGCGGGGGCGGCCTCGTGTCGTTGTGCCGCCGCCCGGCGCTCCCGGTGACGCCGGGTGACGGCCCGCATCACCGTCACCGTTCAGGAGGTGCCGCGCCCATGGCGCTCGACCAGTCCTTCGTCGGGCGGAGCTATCCGCCCACCGCGCCCTACGAGGTGGGACGCGAGAAGATCCGGGAGTTCGCCGAGGCCGTCGGCGACGGCAACCCCGCCTACACGGACCGCGCGGCGGCGGAGGCCCTCGGGCATCCCGACGTGATCGCCCCGCCCACGTTCGTCTTCGCGATCACCTTCCGCGCCGCCCGGCAGGTCACCGAGGACCCCCAACTCGGCCTGGACTACAGCCGGGTGGTGCACGGCGACCAGAAGTTCGTCTACAGCCGTCAGGTACGGGCGGGGGACCGGCTCACGGTCTCCTCCACGATCGAGGCCATCAAGTCCATGGCGGGCAACGACATCCTCGACGTACGCGGCGACGTGCACGACGAGAGCGGAGAGCTCGTGGTGACTGCGCACACCAAGCTGGTCGCCCGCGGACCCGAGTCCGAGGAGGAGGGCTGATGGCGGCGAAGATCGCATACGCCGACGTCGAGACCGGCACCGAACTGCCCGCGCAGACCTTCCCCGTGGACCGCGAGCGGCTCGTGCGCTATGCGGGCGCCTCCGGCGACTTCAACCCCATTCACTGGAACGAGCGTTTCGCCAAGGACGTCGGCCTTCCCGACGTCATCGCGCACGGCATGTTCACCATGGCCGAGGCGATCCGCGTCGTCACCGACTGGACGGGCGATCCCGCCTCCGTCGTCGAGTACGGCGTGCGCTTCACCCGTCCCGTGGTCGTGCCCGACGACGACAAGGGCGCCTCGATCGAGGTGAGCGGCAAGGTCGCCGCGAAGCTGGACGACGAGGCGCGTACCGTCCGCGTCGATCTGACGGTGCTGAGCGCGGGCCAGAAGGTGCTGGGCATGTCCCGCGCGGTGGTCCGCCTCGCGTAAGAGCCGCGTCCGGCCGGAGAGGGCCGTCGCAAGGACGGCCCCACGAGGACGGCCGGGGGCGGGGCGGGTGCCGCCGTGGGCGACGGGCGCGCCCCCTCTCGTACGCTGGTGCGCGTGCAGGAACTCCATGACGCCCCCCTCGCCCCCCTCACCACCTTCCGGCTCGGCGGTCCCGCGGCCCGCCTCCGTACGGCCACGACCGACGACGAGGTGGTCGCCGCCGTCCGCGAGGCCGACGCCTCGGGCACCCCGCTGCTGATCGTCGGCGGCGGCAGCAACCTCGTCATCGCCGACGAGGGCTTTCCGGGGACCGCACTGCGCATCGCCACGCGCGGCTTCGAACTCACCGGCACCCGCCTGGAGTTGGCCGCCGGGGAGAACTGGTCGGACGCCGTCGCCCGCACCGTCGACGCCGGGCTCGCGGGCGTCGAGTGTCTGGCGGGAATCCCCGGTTCCGCGGGCGCGACCCCCATTCAGAACGTGGGCGCGTACGGGCAGGAGGTCTCCTCCACCGTCACCGAGGTCGTCGCATACGACCGGCACACGGGGCGGACGGTCACCCTCCCCAACGCGGAGTGCGGCTTCGCCTACCGCCACAGCCGCTTCAAGGCCGACCCGTCCCGCTACGTCGTCCTCCGCGTCCGCTTCCAACTGGAGGACGCCGGGGGGCTGTCGGCGCCGCTGAAGTACGCGGAGACGGCGCGCGTCCTCGGCGTCGAGCCCGGCGACCGCGTCCCGGCGCAGACCGCGCGCGAGACCGTGCTGAAGCTCCGCGCGGGCAAGGGCATGGTGCTCGACCCGGAGGACCACGACACCTGGTCCGCGGGCTCCTTCTTCACCAACCCCGTGCTGGACGAGGCGGAGTTCGAAGCCTTCACCGCCCGCGTCGCCGAACGCCTGGGCCGCGACGTCGCGGCGCCCGCCTTCCCGGCGGGGGAGGGCCGTACGAAGACCTCGGCCGCCTGGCTCATCGACCGCGCGGGATTCACCAAGGGGTACGGGACGGGCCCGGCCCGCATCTCGACCAAGCACACCCTGGCGCTCACCAACCGCGGCGACGCGACGACCGCCGATCTGCTGGCGCTGGCCCGCGAGGTACGGGACGGGGTGCGCGAGGCGTTCGGCGTGACGCTCGTCAACGAACCCGTGACCGTGGGCTGCGCGCTGTAGAAGCGCTCTTGGAGGAGCGCATCGCAGGCGTGGCGCGAACTGCCGGGCGGGGAGCGCCTGTTCACGTACGTACGCCTGCACACGCGCACGCTCGTACGGCTGATGTGCGGGCACGCCTCGATGTGCGGCCACGCGCCCCCGCGCGCCTCTGTCCGCCTCCCGGTCAGGAAGCGATCCCCACTCCCTGCCGTACCGTCTCCGGATCGTCGACCATCGCCAGGATCGCCGTGGCCAGGTCGGCGCGGGAGACGGAGTGGCTGCGTCGCACGTTGCCGCCGACGACCCGTTGGTACCTGCCGGTCGCGGCCCCGTCCGTCAGCTTGGGCGGCCGGACGAGCGTCCAGTCCAGGCCGCTCGCCTGCACCGCCTCCTCCATCACCGCCAGATCCGCGTAGACCGCACGCAGCGCCCGGCGCACCAGCGGCACCGCCACCCGCCGGAAGAGCAGGCTCTCGCCCTCTCCCCACGCCACGACGGGAGCGGCGCTCACCCCGATATAGCGGCGCACGCCGCCGTCCGCCATCGCCGCGAGCATCGCGCGCGTCCCGCGGGAGGCGATGCCCGCGGCCTTGTTGCTGGGTGCGCCCAGCGCGGAGAGCACCGCGTCGCGGCCGGCCACGGCGGGCGCCAGCGCCGCCGGGTCGGTGACGTCGGCGGTGACGACGTCGAGCCGCGCGGGCTCCTCGTTCCGTACGGTCAGCCGGGCCGGGTCCCGTACGACCGCGGTGACCTGGTGTCCGGCGTCCAGCGCCTGCTGTACGAGTTGGCGGCCGGTGCCGCCCGTCGCTCCGAAGACCGTGAGACGCACAGTGCTTGTCCTTCCGTGCGGTGAGGCGTGGTTGGGGATCGGTGAGGGGGCCGGCGGCTGGGCCGGTTCCTGGGTGGGTAAGTGTTCACTCACCAACTCTGCCACTGATCCCGCGCCTAGGGTGAGTGAATGCCCACCCGTTCCCCGGATTCCTCGGCCCGGCCCCGTCCCACCCGCGAACGCATCCTCGACGCCGCCGAGGAGCGCATGCGCACCATCGGTCTCGCGCGCGCCACCACCAAGGAGATCGCCCGTGCCGCCGGCTGCTCGGAGGCCGCGCTCTACAAGCACTTCTCGGGCAAGGAGGAGATCTTCGTCCACGTCCTGAAGGAACGGCTGCCTCCGCTCAACCCGCTCCTCGACGAACTCGGCGCGGGCGAGGCATCCGCGGCCCGTACCGTCGAGCAGAACCTGATCGAGATCGCCCGCCGCGCGGCGCGCTTCTACGAGCACAGCCTCCCCATCGCCGCGTCCCTCTTCGCCGAGCCGACGCTGCTGCGCCGCCACGACGAGGCCATGCGCAGTCTCGGCACCGGTCCGCACAAGCCCGTCGAGGCGCTCGCCGGGTATCTGCGCGCCGAGCGCGCGGCAGGACGCGTCCGCCCCGGAGCGGATCCGGAGGCCGCCGCCGCGCTTCTGCTCGGCGCGTGCAGCCAGCGCGCGATCCTGCTGAGCATCGGGGGAGGGGCGGAGGCGTCCCAGCCGCTGGAGGACTTCGCCGCGGACATCGTCCGTACGCTGCTCGCGGGGATCGCGCCCGCCGGCGACGCCGCGTCCTCGGTGTCCTCCGCGGACGACGGTACGGCGCCCGACTGATCCGCCGGGTCCGCCAGGTCCGCCGGACCCACTAGCTCCGGGTCCGCTACGCGAGCCAGTCGTCGACGGCGGCCAGCGTCCGCTCGCGCCGCTCCTGCGGCATCGACGCCCCGCGCACCGACTGCCGTGCCAGCTCGGCCAGTTGCTCGTCGGTGAAGCCGTGCGTCTCCCGCGCGATGGCGTACTGCGCGGCGAGCCGCGAGCCGAACAGCAGCGGGTCGTCCGCCCCGAGGGCCATCGGGACCCCGGCGTCCCAGAGCGTGCGCAGCGGCACGTCCCCCGGCTTGTCGTACACGCCGAGCGCCACGTTCGAGGCGGGACAGACCTCACAGGTGATGCTCCGCTCGGCCAGCCGTGCCAGCAACTCCGGTTCCTCGGCGGCCCGTACGCCGTGCCCGATCCGCGTCGCCTGCAGATCGTCGAGGCAGTCGCGCACGCTGAACGGCCCGGTCAGCTCGCCGCCGTGCGGTGCCGCCAGCAGCCCGCCGGCCCGCGCGATCGCGAAGGCACGGTCGAAGTCCCGTGCGAAACCCCGGCGTTCGTCGTTGGAGAGTCCGAAGCCGACGATGCCGCGGTCCCGGAAGCGGACGGCGAGCCGCGCGAGCGTCCGTGCGTCGAGCGGGTGCTTCATCCGGTTCGCCGCGACCACGACCCGCATCCCGAGACCGGTGTCGCGCTCCGCGCTCTCCACCGCGTCCAGGATGATCTCCAGCGCGGGGATGAGACCGCCCAGCCGGGGCGCGTACGAGGTCGGGTCGACCTGGATCTCCAGCCAGTGCGAACCGTCGCGCACATCCTCCTCCGCGGCCTCGCGCACGAGCCGCCGGATGTCCTCCGGTTCGCGCAGACAGGAGCGCGCGATGTCGTACAGCCGCTGGAAGCGGAACCAGCCCCGCTCGTCCGTCGCCCGCAGCTTGGGCGGCTCGCCGCCGCTCAGCGCCGCGGGCAGGTGCACGCCGTACTTGTCGGCGAGTTCCAGCAGCGTGGACGGGCGCATCGAACCCGTGAAGTGCAGGTGCAGATGGGCTTTGGGCAGGGTGCGCAGATCTCGGACGGCCATCCACGGATTTTGCCGCACACCGCCCGCCGGCCGGTAGCCGCCCGTCCCTGAACGGGCGCTCGCCCGAACACGGGGACGGCCCCCGGGCGTCGTACCCGGGGGCCGTCCTCTGCGTCCTCCGCGTCCGCCGGCCGTCTGCCCGGCCGGCTCCGCGTCGTCAGCCGCGGTCAGTCGCGCGCCTCGCCCAGCAGCTTCTGCATCCGCGAGACGCCCTCGGCCAGGTCCTCGTCCCCGAGCGCGTACGACAGCCGCAGATAGCCGGGGGTGCCGAACGCCTCACCCGGTACGACCGCCACCTCGGCCTCCTCCAGGATCAGTTCGGCCAGCTCGACGCTCGTCGCCGGGCGCCTGCCGCGGATCTCCTTGCCGAGCAGGGCCTTCACCGAGGGGTAGGCGTAGAAGGCGCCCTCGGGCTCGGGGCAGAGCACGCCGTCGATCTCGTTGAGCATCCGCACGATCGTGCGGCGACGGCGGTCGAAGGCCGCCCGCATGTCCGCGACCGCGTCGAGGCTGCCCGAGACGGCGGCCACGGCGGCGACCTGCGAGACGTTGCTGACGTTCGAAGTGGCGTGCGACTGAAGGTTCGTGGCCGCCTTCACCACGTCCTTCGGACCGATGATCCAGCCGACGCGCCACCCCGTCATCGCGTACGTCTTGGCCACGCCGTTGACGACCACGCACTTGTCGCGCAGTTCGGGTACGACGGCCGGAAGCGAGGTGAACACCGCGTCCCCGTAGACGAGATGCTCGTAGATCTCGTCCGTCAGCGCCCAGAGCCCGTGCTCCACGGCCCACTTGCCGACCGCCTCGACCTGCGCACGCGAATACACGGCGCCGGTGGGGTTGGAGGGCGAGACGAAGACGACCATCTTCGTACGCTCCGTGCGCGCGGCCTCCAACTGCTCGACGCTCACGAGGTATCCGGTCGTCTCGTCGGCGACGACGGGCACGGGCACGCCGCCCGCGAGCCGGATCGACTCGGGGTAGGTCGTCCAGTACGGCGCCGGGACGATGACCTCGTCACCCGGGTCGAGGACGGCGGCGAACGCCTCGTAGATGGCCTGCTTGCCGCCGTTGGTGACCAGCACCTGCGCCGGGTCGATCTCGTAACCGGAGTCGCGCAGCGTCTTCTCGGCGATCGCGGTCTTCAGTTCGGGCAGGCCGCCGGCCGGGGTGTACCGGTGGTTCCTCGTGTCACGGCAGGCCTCGGCTGCCGCGTCCACGATGTAGCCGGGGGTCGGGAAGTCCGGCTCGCCCGCGCCGAAGCCGATCACCGGACGCCCGGCGGCCTTGAGGGCCTTCGCCTTCGCGTCGACGGCGAGCGTCGCGGACTCGGAGATCGACCCGACGCGGGCCGATACTCGACGTTCGGTGGGTGACTGTGCGGGTGGCGTTGGAGCGCTCATGAAGGCAGTTTCCCAGACCGCCGTACGCGGCGGCACCGGGGAGTGCGGCGGTAGCGCTGTTACGTGTTCGACGCCCGGCGGGGGAGCACGTACACTCACACGTCGTCGGTTCCCGGCCCCGTGCCCGGTGCGCAGACCGAGCAGTCGCCGCCATGGGGTAAGTTGGGGAATCACAAAGGGTCGTAGCTCAATTGGAAGAGCACTGGTCTCCAAAACCAGCGGTTGGGGGTTCGAGTCCCTCCGGCCCTGCTCCACACTCCGTCCAAGCGGCGTGTGAGTGCTTGCGTACGTACTGAAATGCACCGCTGTGCGGCCGGGCCGGATGCCGCGCGGCATCGACCCGGATCAGGTGAGGACGAGTGACGGAGATCACGGATACCACCCAGGTCCCAGAGCCCGGCGGGTCGTCGGAAGGCAAAGGCCGTCGCGGGGGCAAGCGCGCCAAGAAGGGTCCGCTGGGCCGACTCGGGCTCTTCTACCGCCAGATCATCGCCGAGCTCCGCAAGGTCGTCTGGCCCACCCGGCAGCAGCTCTCGACGTACACCTCCGTGGTGATCGTCTTCGTCGTCATCATGATTGGTCTCGTGACCGTGATTGACTACGGGTTCACCCAGGCCGTCAAGTACGTCTTCGGCTGAGCCCGCGAAGGCGCCGCCTCGCGGTGCTTTGCGCATGTTCGAACCCATGAAGCCAGGAAGAAGCAGCCACCGTGTCTGATCCGAACCTGAACGATGCCGTCGAGCCCGGCGAGGGCGACGACACCGCACGCGACATCGTCGAGGCCGCGGACGACAGCGTGGAGCAGGAGCAGGCCGACGAGGGCGGCCCCGCCCAGGCGCTCAGCGCCGAGGGCGAGGTGGGCGAGCCGGCCGAGGAGGCCGCGCTCCACGTCGAGACCGACGAGATCGCGGAGACCGCCGAGGACGCCGCCGCACAGCAGCTCGAAGAGCCGGAGCCCGAGGCCGAGGACCCGGTGGCCGCGCTCCGCGACGAACTGCGCCTGCTCCCCGGCGAGTGGTATGTGATCCACACCTACGCGGGCTATGAGAACCGCGTGAAGACCAACCTCGAGCAGCGCGCCGTCTCGCTCAACGTCGAGGACTTCATCTTCCAGGCCGAGGTGCCCCAGGAAGAGGTCGTCCAGATCAAGAACGGCGACCGCCGCACCGTCCGGCAGAACAAGCTCCCGGGCTACGTGCTCGTGCGCATGGATCTGACGAACGAGTCCTGGGGCGTCGTCCGCAACACCCCTGGCGTCACCGGCTTCGTGGGCAACGCCTACGACCCGTACCCGCTGACGCTCGACGAGATCGTCAAGATGCTCGCCCCGGAGGCCGAGGAGAAGGCCGCCAAGGCCGCGGCCGCCGAGGAGGAGGGCAAGCCCGCGGGCGGTCCCGGACGCAAGGTCGAGGTCCAGGTGCTGGACTTCGAGGTCGGCGACTCGGTCACCGTCACCGACGGCCCGTTCGCCACGCTCCAGGCCACGATCAACGAGATCAACGCCGACTCGAAGAAGGTCAAGGGCCTCGTCGAGATCTTCGGCCGCGAGACCCCGGTCGAGCTCAGTTTCGACCAGATCCAGAAGAACTGAGCCTTCCCGGCGCTTCGTTGGGCGGCCCGGCGCACCTCGCGCGGGCCGCCTGAGCAGCCGGTTTCAGCGCGCACCGCGGTACGGGCTATCGTGGTGCGGTATGCCTTCATCCGCTCGACGGGTGGAGGACGAATCACCTCTCACTAAGGACCCGGAGAGAGCATGCCTCCCAAGAAGAAGAAGGTCGCGGGGCTGATCAAGCTCCAGATCCAGGCGGGCGCGGCCAACCCCGCACCGCCGGTCGGCCCGGCGCTCGGTCAACACGGCGTCAACATCATGGAGTTCTGCAAGGCCTACAACGCGGCGACCGAGTCGCAGCGCGGCTGGGTCATCCCCGTGGAGATCACGGTCTACGAGGACCGCTCCTTCACCTTCATCACCAAGACGCCGCCGGCGTCGAAGATGATCCTGAAGGCCGCGGGCGTCGAGAAGGGCTCCGGCACCCCGCACACCACCAAGGTCGCGAAGATCACACGTGACCAGGTGCGCGAGATCGCCACCACGAAGATGCCCGACCTGAACGCCAACGACCTGGACCAGGCCGAGAAGATCATCGCGGGCACGGCCCGTTCGATGGGTGTCACCGTCGAGGGCTGACCGCCCCGCCGTGGAAGGGCCCGCGCAGGCCCGTACCACGACTCCGTAACCGCCGTGCGGCCGCAGCCGTACGACGACACTGTCAGGAGCAGAAGTGAAGCGCAGCAAGTACTTCCGCGAGGCGGAGGCCAAGATCGACCGGGAGCGTCTCTACGCCCCGCTTGAGGCCGTGCGTCTCGCCAAGGACACCTCCACCAAGAAGTTCGACGCGACCGTCGAGGTCGCCCTGCGCCTGGGCGTCGACCCGCGCAAGGCCGACCAGATGGTCCGCGGCACCGTCAACCTGCCGCACGGCACCGGCAAGACCGCCCGGGTCCTGGTCTTCGCGACCGGTGACCGTGCAGCAGCCGCGGAGGCCGCAGGCGCCGACATCGTCGGCGGCGACGAGCTGATCGAGGAGGTCGCCGGCGGCCGTCTGGACTTCGACGCCGTCGTCGCCACCCCGGACCTGATGGGCAAGGTCGGCCGCCTCGGCCGCGTGCTCGGTCCGCGTGGCCTGATGCCGAACCCGAAGACGGGCACCGTCACGCCGGACGTGACCAAGGCCGTCAACGACATCAAGGGCGGCAAGATCGAGTTCCGCGTCGACAAGCACGCCAACCTCCACTTCATCATCGGCAAGACGTCCTTCGACGACACCCAGCTCGTCGAGAACTACGCCGCGGCCATCGAGGAGGTCCAGCGGCTCAAGCCGTCGGCCGCCAAGGGCCGTTACGTGAAGAAGACGTCCATCACCACCACGATGGGCCCCGGCATCCCCGTCGACCCGAACCGCACCCGCAACCTCCTCACCGAGGAGGACCCCGCAGCGGTCTGAGCCCCGGCTCGAGCCCGCGCGGACGCGACGCGACACAGGGCCCCGTCCTCACCGAGGGCGGGGCCCTTTCGTGCGTTACGCGGCGGGGCGGACTCCGGGATAAGGTCCTCCCCGTAGTGCTCAACAAGTGGAAAAAGCAGGGGGAATCAGATGCGCCAGGCCCGAATCGCGTTGACGGCGGCGGCAGTTGTGATGGCGGCAGGTCTCACGGCCTGCGGCGGCAGCTCAGGCGGCAGTGACAAGGGGGGCGACTCCGCGGACAAGGGGGGCCTCTCGCCCGCGCAGTTGGCCATCACCGAGCTGCAGCAGGCGTCGAAGAGCACGGAGAAGGCGGAGTCCGCGAAGGTCGAGGGCGACCAGACGCAGGGCACGCCGCAGGGTGAGGTCTCCACCAAGACCGAGGGCTCCCTCGACTGGTCCGGCGGCGGCACCACCGCGGAGATGACCGTCACCCAGCAGGGCTCCGGCGCGAACGGCCTGCCCACGAGCGGCAAGCCGATGCCCGCGCGTTACACCGAGGACGCCATGTACGTGAACCTCGGCGACCAGTTCGCGTCCACGGCGGGCAAGGGCAAGCACTGGATGAAGTACGACTACGACAAGCTGGCCGAGCAGGCCGGTCCGTCGGGCGCGCTCATCAAGGACCAGATGCAGAACAACAACCCGGCCCGCTCGGTCGATCTGCTGCTGGCCAGCGGCAAGGTGAAGAAGGTCGGCTCCGAGACCGTCAAGGGCAAGAAGACCGACCACTACAGCGGCACCATCGAGGTGGCCGAACTGGCCCGCATGCAGTCGAAGAAGCTCAGCGACAAGGAGCTTGAGCAGCTCTCCGACCAGCTCAAGCAGCAGGGCTTCAAGACCGAGAAGGTCGACGTCTGGATCGACGGCGAGCACCTGCTGGTGAAGAAGCAGGAGCGCGCCAAGGGCACGAACGGCGCCCTGGATTCCACGGTCTTCTACTCGGACTACGGCACCGACGTCTCGGTCGAGGCGCCCGCCGGGTCCGACACGGTGGCCTTCGAGGACGCGCTGCCCGGCCGTAGCTGACGGTCGGCGGAAGCCGATCGCCGCCGACGGCGGCCGGACCGCTCACGAGCCCCCTCCGGCACCGGATTTGGTGCAGGAGGGGGCGTTCGCGTAATCTCTTACAAAGCCAAAGACCGCTGGTCGTCGTCGTGCTCATCCAAGAGGCACGGCGGCCGAAGGATCCGCTAGCCGCGGACGACCCGCGCAGGTGATGAGGAACGCTCCCGGGGCACGCTTGTGCCGTCCCGGTCGAGCCACGCCCCATGCCCTGCGCAGGGGCGTTTCGTCGTTCCAGCCCCTTCCGAGCGGTCTCATCACCCGGAAGGAGGCCGAGGCTCATGGCGAGGGACCAGGTCGCGCCCGACAAGATCGCCGCCGTTGAGGAGATCACGAACAAGTTCCGTGACTCCAACGCCGCAGTGGTCACCGCGTACACGGGGCTTTCGGTTGCCCAGCTCAAGCAGCTGCGCCGCTCGCTCGGTGAGGACGCGCAGTACCGCGTGGTGAAGAACACACTGACCAAGATCGCGGCCAACGAGGCCGGGATCAGCGAGCTCGACGAGTTCTTCACGGGCTCGTCGGCCGTCGCCTTCGTCACCGGTGACCCGGTCGCGGCGGCGAAGGGTCTGCGTGACTTCGCCAAGGAGAACCCCGCTCTCGAAGTCAAGGGCGGCATCGTCGACGGCGCGCTGTACAGCGCCGCCGACCTCAACAAGCTCGCGGCGCTCGAATCCCGCGAGGTGCTGCTCGCCAAGCTGGCCGGCGGCATGAAGGCGTCCATGGCGAAGGCCGCGGCGACCTTCCAGGCCCCGCTGACGAAGTTCGCCCGTACCGCGGACGCGCTGCGCAGCAAGGTCGAGCAGGGCGGTGCCGAGTAATTCGGCTCCCGTCGAGGCCGGGCAGGCGCACCCGCCCGGTCGCAGCGGGCCGTAAGCCCGTCGATACGTACACACGGCACCAGCCGGACTAGTGGAAGGACCGCCACCATGGCGAAGCTCAGCCAGGACGAGCTGCTCGAGCAGTTCAGTGACATGACCCTCATCGAGCTCTCCGAGTTCGTGAAGGCCTTCGAGGAGAAGTTCGACGTCGAGGCCGCCGCCCCGGCCGCCGTCGCCGTCGCCGCGCCCGGCCAGGGTGGCGGCGCCGCCGAGGAGGCCGAGGAGCAGGACGAGTTCGACGTCGTCCTCACCGGCGCCGGCGACAAGAAGATCCAGGTCATCAAGGTCGTGCGCGAGCTGACCTCCCTGGGTCTGAAGGAGGCCAAGGAGCTCGTGGACAGCACCCCGAAGCCGGTCCTCGAGAAGGTCGCCAAGGACGCCGCGGACAAGGCCAAGGAGTCCCTCGAGGGCGCCGGCGCCTCCGTCGAGGTCAAGTGATCAACGGGGTCCCAGGACCCCTCCAGCCAGGGGCGATCACCCAGCCGGGTGGTCGCCCTTCGGCGTCCCAGGAGTGCTCACGGGCGGCCTCGTGACGGGTGGGTATGGTGATCTACGCTGCCGTGGGGCCCTTGACGTACGGCAGTTGGCGCGCGATTCTCTGGACGCGCCGTTCGCATCGATCCGGGTTCCGAGGCATGGATCGAGCGTGAAGCGGGAAGTGTTGCGGCAAGCACGTTCCGTCCCGACGTACGAGGCCGTCGGAACGGGTCGCGGCGGAGATGAACAACTAGGGGGACCCCTCCCGGAGGAGAGATTGCCACCGGCTGGAGGCGGAGACCGGGACCGAGGCCCGGTCCCGGAAACCTGCTCTGGACATCAGTGGGCCTTGTGGCTACACTGACCCTTTGCGCTGCCTGTTAGCTGCTCCCGGTCCGTCACCCAGGGGCCCACCGGTATGCGCGCAGAGAGTCCGAGCCCTCGGAAGGACCCCCTCTTGGCCGCCTCGCGCACTGCCTCGACTGCCAATTCGAACAACGGCGCCAGCACCGCCCCGCTGCGTATTTCTTTCGCGAAGATCAAGGAGCCCCTCGAGGTTCCCAATCTCCTTGCGCTCCAGACCGAGAGTTTTGACTGGCTGCTCGGCAACGAAGCCTGGAAAGCCCGGGTCGAGGCGGCGCTGGAGAGCGGAAACGACGTCCCGACCAAGTCCGGTCTGGAGGAGATCTTCGAGGAGATCTCCCCGATCGAGGACTTCTCGGGGTCGATGTCGCTGACGTTCCGCGACCACCGCTTCGAGCCCCCCAAGAACTCGATCGACGAGTGCAAGGAGCGCGACTTCACGTACGCGGCTCCGCTCTTCGTCACCGCCGAGTTCACCAACAACGAGACCGGTGAGATCAAGTCCCAGACGGTCTTCATGGGCGACTTCCCGCTCATGACCGACAAGGGCACCTTCGTCATCAACGGCACCGAGCGCGTCGTCGTCACGCAGCTCGTGCGGTCGCCGGGTGCCTATTTCGACAGCTCCATCGACAAGACGTCCGACAAGGACATCTACTCCGCCAAGATCATCCCGTCCCGGGGCGCCTGGCTGGAGATGGAGATCGACAAGCGCGACATGGTCGGCGTGCGCATCGACCGCAAGCGCAAGCAGTCCGTGACCGTACTGCTCAAGGCTCTCGGCTGGACGAACGAGCAGATCCTCGAGGAGTTCGGTCAGTACGAGTCGATGCGCGCCACCCTGGAGAAGGACCACACCCAGGGGCAGGACGACGCGCTGCTCGACATCTACCGCAAGCTGCGCCCGGGCGAGCCCCCGACGCGTGAGGCCGCGCAGACGCTGCTGGAGAACCTCTACTTCAACCCGAAGCGTTACGACCTGGCCAAGGTCGGCCGCCACAAGATCAACAAGAAGCTTGGCGGCGACGAGCCGCTGGACTCCGGCGTGCTCACCACCGCGGACATCATCGCCACGATCAAGTACCTGGTGAAGCTGCACGCGGGGGAGACCGAGTCGACGTCGGCCGAGGGCGACCAGATCGTCATCGAGACCGACGACATCGACCACTTCGGCAACCGCCGTCTGCGCAATGTCGGCGAGCTGATCCAGAACCAGGTGCGTACGGGTCTGGCCCGTATGGAGCGCGTCGTCCGTGAGCGGATGACGACGCAGGACGTCGAGGCGATCACGCCGCAGACGCTGATCAACATCCGGCCGGTCGTCGCCTCTATCAAGGAGTTCTTCGGCACCAGCCAGCTCTCCCAGTTCATGGACCAGACGAACCCGATCTCCGGGCTCACCCACAAGCGCCGGCTCAACTCGCTCGGCCCGGGTGGTCTCAGCCGTGAGCGGGCGGGCTTCGAGGTCCGTGACGTGCACCCCTCGCACTACGGCCGCATGTGTCCGATCGAGACGCCCGAAGGCCCGAACATCGGTCTGATCGGTTCGCTCGCCTCGTACGGGCGCCTGAACGCCTTCGGCTTCGTCGAGACCCCGTACCGCAAGGTCGTCGACGGTGTCGTCACCGACGAGGTGCACTACCTGACGGCCGACGAAGAGGACCGCTTCGTCATCGCCCAGGCGAACGCCCCCCTCACCGAGGAGATGCGCTTCGCCGAGGACCGGGTGCTCATCCGCCGCCGTGGCGGCGAGGTCGACCTGATCCCGGGCGACGACGTGGACTACATGGACGTCTCGCCGCGCCAGATGGTGTCGGTCGCGACGGCGATGATCCCCTTCCTCGAGCACGACGACGCCAACCGCGCCCTCATGGGGTCGAACATGATGCGGCAGGCCGTGCCGCTCATCAAGGCCGAGGCGCCGCTGGTCGGCACCGGCATGGAGTACCGCTGCGCGGTCGACGCCGGTGACGTCATCAAGGCCGAGAAGGACGGCGTCGTCCAGGAGGTCTCCGCGGACTACGTCACGGTGGCCAACGACGACGGCACCTACACCACGTACCGCGTCGCGAAGTTCACACGCTCCAACCAGGGCACCTCCTTCAACCAGAAGGTCCTGGTGGACGAGGGCTCCCGCGTGGTCGAGGGCCAGGTCCTCGCCGACGGCCCGTCCACCGACGAAGGCGAGATGGCGCTCGGCAAGAACCTGCTCGTCGCGTTCATGCCGTGGGAGGGCTACAACTACGAGGACGCGATCATCCTCAGCCAGCGCCTGGTGCAGGACGACGTCCTCTCCTCGATCCACATCGAGGAGCACGAGGTCGACGCCCGTGACACCAAGCTCGGCCCCGAGGAGATCACCCGGGACATCCCGAACGTCTCCGAGGAGGTCCTCGCCGACCTCGACGAGCGCGGCATCATCCGCATCGGCGCCGAGGTCGAGGCGGGCGACATCCTGGTCGGCAAGGTGACCCCGAAGGGCGAGACCGAGCTGACCCCCGAGGAGCGGCTGCTGCGCGCGATCTTCGGTGAGAAGGCCCGCGAGGTCCGCGACACCTCGCTGAAGGTGCCGCACGGCGAGACCGGCAAGGTCATCGGCGTCCGCGTCTTCGACCGCGAGGAGGGCGACGAGCTTCCCCCGGGCGTGAACCAGCTCGTGCGCGTGTACGTGGCGCAGAAGCGGAAGATCACCGACGGCGACAAGCTCGCCGGCCGTCACGGCAACAAGGGCGTCATCTCCAAGATCCTCCCGGTCGAGGACATGCCGTTCCTCGAGGACGGCACCCCGGTCGACGTCATCCTCAACCCGCTCGGCGTCCCGTCCCGTATGAACCCGGGACAGGTGCTGGAGATCCACCTGGGCTGGCTCGCCTCCCAGGGCTGGAACGTCGCGGGGATCGACGAGGAGTGGTCGCAACGCCTCGAGCAGATCGGCGCGGACGAGGTGCAGCCCGGCACCAACGTCGCGACCCCGGTCTTCGACGGCGCCCGCGAGGACGAGATCGCCGGCCTCTTCCAGGCCACGGTCCCGAACCGGGACGGCGACCGGATGGTCCTGCCATCCGGCAAGGCGCACCTGTTCGACGGCCGTTCCGGGGAGCCGTTCCCGGACCCGATCTCCGTCGGCTACATGTACATCCTCAAGCTGCACCACCTGGTCGACGACAAGCTGCACGCCCGCTCGACCGGTCCGTACAGCATGATCACCCAGCAACCGCTGGGCGGTAAGGCACAGTTCGGTGGCCAGCGCTTCGGTGAGATGGAGGTGTGGGCTCTGGAGGCGTACGGCGCCGCGTACGCGCTGCAGGAGCTGCTCACCATCAAGTCCGACGACGTCACCGGCCGCGTGAAGGTCTACGAAGCCATCGTCAAGGGCGAGAACATCCCCGAACCGGGCATCCCCGAATCGTTCAAGGTGCTCATCAAGGAGATGCAGTCGCTCTGCCTCAACGTGGAGGTGCTGTCCTCGGACGGCATGTCCATCGAGATGCGCGACACGGACGAGGACGTCTTCCGCGCGGCGGAAGAGCTCGGTATCGACCTGTCCCGGCGCGAGCCGAGCAGCGTCGAAGAGGTCTGACGGGTCTGGCCGGGACGCGTTCGCCAGGCGTTCCGGTCTCCCCCATCGGCCCTGGGGGCCTGGAGGCAACCCCTCCAAACCCCGCTCAGACCATTCATCGACACAACCCTGAGAGGGATTGACGAGAGTGCTCGACGTCAACTTCTTCGACGAACTGCGGATCGGCCTTGCCACCGCTGACGACATCCGTCAGTGGTCGCACGGCGAGGTCAAGAAGCCGGAAACCATCAACTACCGCACCCTCAAGCCCGAGAAGGACGGACTCTTCTGCGAGAAGATCTTCGGTCCGACCCGGGACTGGGAGTGCTACTGCGGCAAGTACAAGCGCGTCCGCTTCAAGGGCATCATCTGTGAGCGCTGCGGTGTCGAGGTCACCCGCGCCAAGGTGCGCCGTGAGCGGATGGGCCACATCGAACTGGCCGCGCCCGTCACCCACATCTGGTACTTCAAGGGCGTCCCGTCGCGCCTGGGCTACCTGCTGGACCTGGCTCCGAAGGACCTGGAGAAGGTCATCTACTTCGCGGCGTACATGATCACGTACGTCGACGAGGAGCGCCGTACGCGCGACCTGCCCTCCCTGGAGGCGCACGTCGGCGTCGAGCGTCAGCAGATCGAGCAGCGCCGCGACGCGGACCTCGAGGCGCGGGCCAAGAAGCAGGAGTCCGACCTGGCCGAACTCGAGGCCGAGGGCGCCAAGGCGGACGTACGCCGCAAGGTGCGCGAGGGCGCCGAGCGCGAGATGAAGCAGCTCCGCGACCGTGCGCAGCGCGAGATCGACCGTCTCGACGAGGTCTGGTCGCGCTTCAAGAACCTCAAGGTGCAGGACCTGGAGGGCGACGAGCTGCTCTACCGCGAGCTGCGCGACCGCTTCGGGACCTACTTCGACGGTTCGATGGGCGCCGCCGCTCTGCAGAAGCGCCTGGAGACCTTCGACCTGGACGAGGAGGCCGAGCGCCTCCGCGAGATCATCCGTACCGGCAAGGGCCAGAAGAAGACCCGTGCGCTCAAGCGCCTCAAGGTCGTCTCGGCCTTCCTGCAGACGAGCAACAGCCCCAAGGGCATGGTGCTCGACTGCGTGCCGGTGATCCCGCCGGACCTGCGTCCGATGGTGCAGCTCGACGGTGGCCGCTTCGCGACCTCCGACCTGAACGACCTGTACCGCCGTGTCATCAACCGGAACAACCGTCTGAAGCGTCTGCTCGACCTCGGTGCGCCCGAGATCATCGTGAACAACGAGAAGCGGATGCTCCAGGAGGCCGTCGACGCGCTCTTCGACAACGGCCGCCGCGGCCGCCCGGTCACGGGCCCCGGCAACCGTCCGCTGAAGTCGCTGTCCGACATGCTCAAGGGCAAGCAGGGCCGCTTCCGGCAGAACCTGCTCGGTAAGCGCGTCGACTACTCGGCCCGTTCCGTGATCGTCGTCGGCCCGCAGCTCAAGCTGCACCAGTGCGGTCTGCCGAAGGCGATGGCGCTGGAGCTCTTCAAGCCGTTCGTGATGAAGCGCCTGGTGGACCTCAACCACGCGCAGAACATCAAGTCGGCGAAGCGCATGGTCGAGCGCGGCCGTACGGTCGTCTACGACGTGCTGGAAGAGGTCATCGCGGAGCACCCGGTGCTGCTCAACCGCGCACCGACCCTGCACCGCCTCGGCATCCAGGCCTTCGAGCCGCAGCTCGTCGAGGGCAAGGCCATTCAGATCCACCCGCTCGTGTGCACCGCGTTCAACGCGGACTTCGACGGTGACCAGATGGCCGTGCACCTGCCGCTCTCCGCGGAGGCGCAGGCCGAGGCCCGCATCCTGATGCTGTCCTCGAACAACATCCTCAAGCCGGCCGACGGCCGCCCGGTGACCATGCCCACGCAGGACATGGTGCTCGGGCTGTTCTTCCTCACCACCACCGAGGAGCAGCGCGAGACGATCGGCGACGGCAGGTCGTTCAACTCCACCGCCGAAGCGATCATGGCCTTCGACGCCGGGGAGCTCTCGCTCCAGGCCGAGATCGACATCCGCTTCCCGATCGGTTCCGTGCCGCCGGCGGACTGGACGCCGCCGATGCCCGAGCAGGGCGAGCCCGAGTGGCAGCCCGGCGACGGCTTCCGGCTGCGTACGACGCTGGGCCGCGCGCTCTTCAACGAGCTGCTGCCCGAGGAGTACCCGTACGTCGAGTACTCGGTCGGCAAGAAGGAGCTCTCCCAGATCGTCAACGACCTGGCCGAGCGCTACCCGAAGGTCACCGTGGCGGCGGCGCTGGACAACCTGAAGTCGGCCGGTTACTTCTGGGCGACCCGTTCCGGCGTCACCATCGCCATCTCGGACGTCGTCGTCCCCGACGCCAAGCCGGAGATCATCGCCGGATACGAGGCGCAGGACGAGAAGGTCCAGAAGCAGTACGAGCGCGGTCTGATCACCAAGGACGAGCGCACGCAGGAGCTCATCGCGATCTGGACCAAGGCGACCAACGAGGTCTCCGAGGCGATGAGCGACAACTTCCCGCGGACGAACCCGATCTTCATGATGGTCGACTCGGGCGCCCGAGGGAACATGATGCAGATGCGTCAGATCGCGGGCATGCGCGGTCTGGTGTCTAACGCGAAGAACGAGACCATCCCGCGGCCGATCAAGGCGTCGTTCCGCGAGGGTCTCTCCGTGCTGGAGTACTTCATCTCCACGCACGGTGCCCGTAAGGGTCTCGCGGACACCGCTCTGCGTACCGCCGACTCCGGTTACCTGACGCGTCGTCTCGTCGACGTCTCGCAGGACGTGATCATCCGCGAGGAGGACTGCGGCACCGACCGCGGCCTCAAGCTGGAGATCGCGGCCAAGGACTCCGAGGGCGTGCTGCGCAAGGCCGCGGACGTCGAGACCAGCGTGTACGCGCGCTGCCTCGCCGAGGACATCGTCGTGGACGGCAAGGTGCTGGCCCCGGCCGGCACCGACCTGGGCGACGTGCTCATCGACGAGCTGGTGCGGCACGGCGTGGAGACCGTCAAGACCCGCTCGATCCTCACCTGCGAGTCGTCGGTCGGCACCTGCGCCATGTGCTACGGGCGTTCGCTGGCCACCGGCAAGCTGGTCGACATCGGCGAGGCCGTCGGCATCATCGCGGCCCAGTCGATCGGTGAGCCCGGCACCCAGCTCACGATGCGTACCTTCCACACCGGTGGTGTGGCCGGTGACGACATCACGCAGGGTCTGCCGCGTGTGGTCGAGCTGTTCGAGGCCCGTACGCCCAAGGGCGTCGCGCCGATCTCCGAGTCGGCGGGCCGGGTGCGTATCGAGGAGACGGAGAAGACCAAGAAGGTCGTCGTCACCCCGGACGACGGCTCGGACGAGACCTCGTACGCCGTCAGCAAGCGCGCCAGGCTGCTGGTGGGCGAGGGCGACCACGTCACGGTCGGCCAGGCGCTGACGGTGGGTGCCACCAACCCGCACGACGTGCTGCGCATCCTCGGCCAGCGTGCGGTCCAGGTGCACCTGGTCGGCGAGGTCCAGAAGGTCTACAACTCGCAGGGCGTCTCGATCCACGACAAGCACATCGAGATCATCATCCGGCAGATGCTGCGCCGCGTGACGATCATCGAGTCCGGCGACGCGGAACTGCTGCCGGGCGAGCTGGTGGAGCGTACGAAGTTCGAGGGTGAGAACCGCAGGGTCGTGGCGGAAGGCGGCCACCCGGCCTCCGGCCGTCCGCAGCTCATGGGCATCACCAAGGCTTCGCTGGCCACCGAGTCGTGGCTGTCGGCGGCGTCCTTCCAGGAGACGACCAGGGTCCTCACGGACGCGGCGATCAACGCCAAGTCCGACTCCCTGATCGGCCTCAAGGAGAACGTCATCATCGGTAAGCTCATCCCGGCCGGTACGGGCCTGTCCCGCTACCGCAACATCCGGGTCGAGCCGACCGAGGAGGCCAAGGCCGCGATGTACTCGGCCGTCGGTTACGACGACATCGACTACTCGCCCTTCGGCACCGGCTCCGGCCAGGCGGTCCCGCTCGAGGACTACGACTACGGTCCGTACAACGCCTGATCCGAGGTCATAGCTCTGCTACAGAGGGCGGCCGTCCCTACCGGGGCGGTCGCCCTCTGGGCATGATGAGGCGGAGGGGGTGGTGCGGATGCTCGCAGGAAATGCAGACCGGGACCGGGCGGGAGACGTACTCAAGGCTGCCTATGCGGAGGGCCGGCTGACCAAGGACGAGTACGACTACCGCTCCGGACGTGCTCTCGGAGCGCGTACGGTCGAGGAGTTGCAGCAGTTGACGAGCGATGTGCCCAACGGGCCCAGCGCCGTGCCGCCGACCTTCCAACGCCCCGCCGCGCAGGGCCAGTTGGTGCCCTTCCAGCCGCAGCCGCTCGCTCCGTACGCACTGCCGAGGCAGCGCAACAGCAACGCGATGGCCGCGCTCGTCTGCGGCATCGCGGCTCCGATCGTCTCCTCGGTCGCCGTGCCGCTCGTCATCGAACTCCATGCCCCGTATCTCTTCTGGCTCGGGTCGGCGCCCGCGGTCGTCCTCGGGCACAAGGCCCGCCAGGAGATGCGGCGTACGGGAGAGCGGGGAGAGGGAACGGCACTCGCCGGTCTGCTCCTGGGATGGGTCTGTCTGATGCTCACCGGGCTGGCCGCCCTGGTCGTCTCGGTCTAACGCGGTCGGAAGGGCGTATCGAGAGGCCGCTGACCTGGGGCTGCTGTGGCCCGTGGGCAGCGTGGAGGCTTGTTTTGACCGGGGACGACGCGATAGGTACGCTCTGACCTTGTGCCTGGGGTGCCCCCTGCGCTCTCGTAAGCGGATCAGACGCTCGGGAAGTGCGGACGGAGGCCCCGGATCTGCATGCTTCTCACCTCGAGGGGCCTTTCGCCTTCGCGCGGATCTCTGCAGCTTTCGACACACCCGACCTCGTGGGTCGGGAGCGTGGCCCAGGTTAGCTTTACCGAGACGGCACACAGAAACCGGAGAAACGGTGCCTACGATCCAGCAGCTGGTCCGGAAGGGCCGGCAGGACAAGGTCGAGAAGAACAAGACGCCGGCACTCGAGGGTTCCCCTCAGCGTCGCGGCGTCTGCACGCGTGTTTTCACCACCACCCCGAAGAAGCCGAACTCGGCCCTGCGTAAGGTCGCGCGTGTGCGTCTGACCAGCGGGATCGAGGTCACCGCCTACATTCCGGGTGAGGGCCACAACCTCCAGGAGCACTCCATCGTGCTCGTGCGCGGCGGCCGTGTGAAGGACCTGCCGGGTGTTCGCTACAAGATCATCCGCGGCTCCCTCGACACGCAGGGCGTCAAGAACCGCAAGCAGGCTCGCAGCCGCTACGGCGCCAAGAAGGAGAAGTAAGCATGCCTCGTAAGGGCCCCGCCCCGAAGCGCCCGGTCATCATCGACCCGGTCTACGGTTCTCCTCTGGTGACCTCCCTCATCAACAAGGTGCTGCTGAACGGCAAGCGCTCCACCGCGGAGCGCATCGTCTACGGCGCCATGGAGGGTCTGCGGGAGAAGACCGGCAACGACCCGGTCATCACCCTCAAGCGCGCGCTGGAGAACGTCAAGCCGACCCTCGAGGTCCGCTCGCGGCGCGTCGGTGGCGCCACCTACCAGGTTCCGGTCGAGGTCCGCCCCGGCCGTTCCTCCACGCTCGCGCTGCGCTGGATCGTGGGGTACTCCCGCGCCCGCCGCGAGAAGACCATGACCGAGCGTCTGCTGAACGAGCTGCTCGACGCCTCCAACGGGCTCGGCGCCGCCGTGAAGAAGCGCGAGGACACCCACAAGATGGCCGAGTCCAACAAGGCCTTCGCGCACTACCGCTGGTAGTCGCAGACCCCATCGAGACCGAGAGAAGACTGAAGCCTTATGGCTACCACTTCACTTGACCTGGCCAAGGTCCGGAACATCGGGATCATGGCCCACATCGACGCGGGCAAGACGACGACCACCGAGCGGATCCTGTTCTACACCGGTCGCAGCTACAAGATCGGTGAGGTCCACGACGGCGCTGCCACGATGGACTGGATGGCCCAGGAGCAGGAGCGCGGCATCACCATCACGTCTGCCGCGACGACCACTCACTGGCCGCTCAACGACGTCGACTACACCATCAACATCATCGACACTCCCGGCCACGTCGACTTCACCGTCGAGGTGGAGCGTGCGCTGCGTGTGCTCGACGGTGCAGTGACGGTGTTCGACGGCGTGGCCGGCGTCGAGCCGCAGTCCGAGACCGTCTGGCGTCAGGCGGACCGCTACGGCGTGCCGCGCATCTGTTTCGTCAACAAACTGGACCGCACCGGCGCGGAGTTCCACCGCTGCGTCGACATGATCGTGGACCGCCTCGGCGCGGTGCCGCTCGTCATGCAGATCCCGATCGGGACCGAGGCGGACTTCAAGGGCGTCGTCGACCTCGTCAGCATGAAGGCGATGGTCTGGTCGCCCGAGGCGAAGATGGGCGAGATGTACGAGACCGTCGACATCCCGGCCACGCACGCCGAGGCTGCCGACGAGTGGCGCGGCAATCTGCTCGAGGCCGTCGCGGAGAACGACGAGGAGATGATGGAGCTGTACCTCGAGGGCCAGGAGCCCACCGAGGACCAGCTCTACGCGGCGATCCGCCGCATCACCCTCGCTTCCACCGGCGCCGAGGGCACCACCACCGTGACCCCCGTCTTCTGCGGAACGGCGTTCAAGAACAAGGGTGTTCAGCCCCTGCTCGACGCCATCGCCCGCTACCTCCCGTCCCCGCTGGACGTCGAGGCGATCGAGGGGCACTCCACGAAGGACCCGGAAGAGGTCCTGACGCGGAAGCCGTCCGAGCAGGAGCCCATGTCGGCCCTCGCGTTCAAGATCGCGAGCGACCCGCACCTGGGCAAGCTCACCTTCATCCGGGTCTACTCCGGCAGGCTGGAGACCGGCTCGCAGGTGATGAACTCGGTGAAGGGCAAGAAGGAGCGCATCGGCAAGATCTACCGGATGCACGCGAACAAGCGTGAGGAGATCGAGTCGGTGGGTGCCGGCGACATCGTCGCCGTCATGGGTCTGAAGCAGACCACCACCGGCGAGACCCTCTGCGACGCGAGCAACCCGGTGATCCTGGAGTCGATGGAGTTCCCGGCTCCCGTGATCGAGGTCGCGATCGAGCCCAAGTCCAAGGGCGACCAGGAGAAGTTGGGCGTCGCGATCCAGCGGCTGGCCGAGGAGGACCCGTCCTTCCAGGTCAAGACCGACGAGGAGACCGGCCAGACGATCATCGCGGGCATGGGCGAGCTGCACTTGGACGTGCTGGTCGACCGCATGAAGCGCGAGTTCAAGGTCGAGGCCAACGTCGGCAAGCCGCAGGTGGCGTACCGAGAGTCGCTCCGCAAGACGGTCGACAAGGTCGACTACACCCACAAGAAGCAGACCGGTGGTTCCGGTCAGTTCGCGAAGGTGCAGATCTCTGTCGAGCCGCTCGAAGGTGACGGCTACGAGTTCGTCAACCAGGTCACCGGTGGCCGCATCCCGCGGGAGTACATCCCGTCCGTGGACGCCGGCTGCCAGGAGGCCATGGAGTTCGGTGTGCTGGCGGGTTACCCGCTGACCGGCGTCCGCGTGACGCTGCTCGACGGTGCCTTCCACGACGTCGACTCCTCGGAGATGGCGTTCAAGATCGCCGGTTCCATGGCGTTCAAGGACGCCGCGCGGAAGGCGAGCCCGGCCCTGCTGGAGCCGATGATGAAGGTCGAAGTCACCACGCCCGAGGAGTACATGGGCGATGTGATCGGCGACATCAACTCCCGTCGTGGCCAGGTTCAGTCCATGGACGACAGGAGTGGCGCCAAGCTCGTCACCGGCCTGGTCCCGCTGTCGGAGATGTTCGGTTACGTCGGAGACCTGCGCAGCAAGACCTCCGGCCGCGCCAACTACTCCATGCAGTTCGACTCCTACGCCGAGGTTCCGCGGAGCGTCGCCGAGGAGATCATTGCGAAGGCCAAGGGCGAGTAACACCGCGTTGCTCACCCATTAGGCTGGAGCAAAGGCATTCGGGGCACTTCGGTGCAGACCGTACGGATCTGATCCGGCGTTCTGTGCCGAAGTCCCCGCCGCCAGCCCCCAAGCGAACTGGTCAAGGGCATCCCCCTCGGGGTCCTGACCGGTTCTATCGACCATCTGAACCCCTCCGCAGAATGTGGAGGGTGTACAGCACCAGTCCACAGGAGGACCCCAGTGGCGAAGGCGAAGTTCGAGCGGACTAAGCCGCACGTCAACATCGGCACCATCGGTCACATCGACCACGGTAAGACGACTCTTACCGCGGCGATCACCAAGGTGCTGCACGACAAGTACCCGGAGCTGAACGAGGCTTCCGCGTTCGAGAACATCGACAAGGCGCCGGAAGAGCGCCAGCGCGGAATCACGATCTCGATCGCGCACGTCGAGTACCAGACGGAGAACCGTCACTACGCGCACGTGGACTGCCCGGGTCACGCGGACTACATCAAGAACATGATCACCGGTGCCGCGCAGATGGACGGCGCGATCCTCGTGGTCGCCGCCACCGACGGCCCGATGCCGCAGACCAAGGAGCACGTCCTCCTGGCCCGCCAGGTCGGCGTTCCGTACATCGTGGTCGCCCTCAACAAGGCGGACATGGTGGACGACGAGGAGATCATGGAGCTCGTCGAGCTCGAGGTCCGTGAGCTGCTCTCGGAGTACGAGTTCCCGGGCGACGAGGTTCCGGTCGTCAAGGTCTCGGCGCTCAAGGCCCTTGAGGGCGACGCGGAGTGGGCCGACTCGGTCGCCAAGCTGATGGACGCCGTCGACGACGCGATTCCGAACCCGGAGCGCGACGTCGAGAAGCCGTTCCTGATGCCGATCGAGGACGTCTTCACCATCACCGGTCGCGGTACGGTCGTCACCGGCCGTATCGAGCGCGGTGTGCTGAAGGTCAACGAGAACGTCGACATCATCGGCATCAAGGACACCAAGACCTCGACGACCGTCACCGGCATCGAGATGTTCCGCAAGCTCCTCGACGAGGGCCAGGCCGGTGAGAACGTCGGTCTGCTGCTTCGCGGTATCAAGCGCGAGGACGTCGAGCGCGGCCAGGTCATCATCAAGCCGGGTTCGGTCACTCCGCACACGGAGTTCGAGGGTCAGGCGTACATCCTGTCGAAGGACGAGGGCGGCCGGCACACCCCGTTCTTCAACAACTACCGCCCGCAGTTCTACTTCCGTACCACCGACGTGACCGGCGTCGTGACCCTCCCCGAGGGCACCGAGATGGTCATGCCGGGCGACAACACCGAGATGAGCGTCCAGCTCATCCAGCCCGTCGCGATGGAAGAGGGCCTCAAGTTCGCCATCCGTGAGGGTGGCCGTACCGTGGGCGCCGGCCAGGTCACCAAGATCGTCAAGTGACCTTGACGCGTTGAGCGTTGCTCCGGCTTCGGCCGGGGGAGAGGGCCCGTACGACTCCGGTCGTGCGGGCCCTCTGCGCTGTGCGGACGGGCCGGGATCCCGTGCGGAAGACGTCGGAAAGTACGGGTCGCGCGCGGAATAGTTCAGCGTTCAACGAGGTTGGCAGGGGTGCAAGCACCGTCAACCCCGGAGGGAACGCCATGACCACCGCGACCGACTACGCCAAGCTGACCGGTGACTACGAGCTCGACCCGACCCACACGCGCATCGGCTTCGTCGCCCGCCACGCGATGGTGACCAAAGTCCGCGGCGCCTTCAACGAGTTCACCGGCACCGCCCACATCGACGGTGAGAAGCCCGAGCAGTCCTCGGTGGAACTGGTCATCAAGGCCGAGAGCATCGACACCCGTAATGCCGACCGCGACGGGCATCTGCGGAGCAACGACTTCCTGAAGATGGACGAATACCCGGAGATCACCTTCCGGTCCACCGGCGTCCGGCAGGACGGGGACGACGCGTTCGAGGTCACCGGCGACCTCACGATCAAGGGCGTGACCCGGTCGGTCACCATTCCGCTCTCCTTCGAGGGCCAGGCGACCGACCCCTTCGGCAACAGCCGGATCGGGCTCGAGGGCAGCACCACGATCAACCGCCAGGATTTCGGCGTGAGTTGGAACGCCCCGCTGGAGACCGGCGGTCTGCTGGTGAGCGACAAGGTGACGCTCGAATTCGAGATCTCCGCCGTCAAGAAGAGCTGACCGCGGGCGAACGGCCCGGCCCATGCCGTGAGTTCACGACCACGGCATGGGCCGGTGTGTGTCCGCGGGCGGCTGCGGCCGTCGTACGGGCGCGGGGGAGGCGGAGACCCGACCGTGGCGGACGTACGGATCTTCGGTCGTTTCGCCGTGGCCCTACGATGGACGGGCCGGCGCGCACCCCGACCTGGGGGCGCGACCCTCTTCGCCCAGGAGCGACGCCATGCAGCGCACCATGTTCAAGTCCAAGATCCACCGGGCCACCGTGACCGAGGCCGATCTGCACTACGTGGGGTCGGTCACCGTCGACGCCGAACTCATGGACGCCGCCGACCTGTTGCCCGGCGAACTCGTCCACATCGTCGACATCACCAACGGCTCGCGCCTGGAGACGTACGTCATCGAGGGCGAGCGCGGCTCGGGCGTCATCGGCGTCAACGGAGCGGCGGCCCATCTCGTACACCCCGGAGACCTGGTGATCCTGATCAGCTACGCCCAGGTCGACGACGCGGAGGCGCGGGCGCTGCGCCCCGCGGTGGTCCACGTCGACGCGGACAACCGGATCGTGGGGCGCGGCTCTGACGCGTCGGAGCCGGTGCCCGGCGGCGGCACGGTGCGTGGGCCGCGCGCCGCCGTGGCCCCTACGTTCTCGGAGTCACCGGCGTCCCCCGCGTCCGTGGCGGGCTGACTCCGCCGCCGGGCGACGGGTCCGACCGGGCCGGTTCAGCCGGTTCAGCCGAGATCGAGCACCAGCTTCCCGGCCGTACGCCCGGTCTCCCCGGCCTCATGCGCCTTCGCCGCGTCGGCCAGCGCGAACGTGCCGGCGACGACCGGGCGGAGCCTGCCCGTCTCGGCCAGCGCGGCGACGGCGCTCATGCCCGCCTGGTCGGCCTCGACGAGCATCACCTCGCCGCGTACGCCGAGCCGCGCCGCCTCGTCCGCCAGCGCCGCGGGCTCCTCCAGGAGGATCGAGACGAGCGTGCCGCCCGAGCGGAGCGTACGCAGCGAGCGAGTGCGGTGGTCGGCGCCGCCGACGGTGTCGAACACGACGTCCATGTCGCGGGCCGCGTCGGCGAAGTCGGTCTCGCGGTAGTCGATCAGCTCGTCGGTCCCCAGCTCGCGCAGCATCGCGTGCTTGCCGGAACTGGCCGTTCCCGTCACATGTGCGCCCCGGGCCTTGGCGATCTGCACGGCCAGATGTCCGACGCCGCCGGCCGCCGCGTGGATCAGCACCCGCTGTCCGGCACGCAGGCCCGCGGTGTCGACGAGCGCCTGCCAGGCGGTCAGTCCCGCGAGCGGCAGCGCTCCCGCCTGTACATGGCTGAGCTGCTCCGGCTTACGTACCAGCGCACGCGCCGGGGCGCGGACGTACTCGGCGTGCGATCCCACGCCGTACGGATAGGGCAGCATCCCGAACACCTCGTCGCCCGGCTTGTGCACGGTGACGCCGAGCCCCGTCGCCTCGACCACCCCGGAGACGTCCCAGCCGAGGACGAACGGCGGGTTGCCCAGGAAGGCGCCGTACCGCCGGTGCTTCCAGTCCGTCGGGTTGAGGCCGGCGGCGCGCACCTGGACCAAGACCTCGCTGGGGCCCGGCTGCGGCCGCTCCAGTTCCACTTCCTTCAGTACGGCGGGGTCGCCCAGCTCGTCTTGGCTGATGGCGCGCATGACGCTCGCGGCGCCCGATGTGTCGGTTTGTCTCATACGTCAAGGCTGACCTGACCCGTCGCACTCGGCAATGGCAGGATTGCCAGCATTCGCTAGGATCGTGCCATGCATCGCGTGGTGGTCCTGGCCCTCGACGGCGTCTATCCCTTCGAACTCGGCATCCCCCACCGGGTGTTCGGGTCCGCCGACGGACGCTACGAGGTGGTCACGTGCAGCGTGGACGGACGTCCCGTACCGAGCGACTCCGACTTCGCGGTGGACGTCGGGCACGGCCCGGACGCGCTCACCACGGCCGACACGGTGGTGATCCCGCCCTTCGACCTGCGGCAGGCCACGGCCGAGCTTCCCGCACGGGTCCTCCGCGCCTTCGAGCTGATACCGCCCGGCGCCCGCACGGTGTCCATCTGCACGGGCGCCTTCGCGCTCGCCGCGACCGGCCGCCTCGACGGCCGCAGGGCCACCACGCACTGGGCGCTGGCCGCGGAATTCCGCCGCCTCTTCCCGGCCGTCGACCTGGACGCGGACGTGCTGTTCATCGACGACGGGGACGTGCTGACCTCGGCAGGGGCCGCCTCCGGCATGGACGTCTGTCTGCACGTCGTACGCAACGACCACGGCGCGGAGCTGGCGAACCGGGTGGCACGCCTGTGTGTCGTACCGCCGTGGCGGGACGGCGGTCAGGCGCAGTACATCGAGCATCCCGTGCCCGCGGCTGCGGCGGCCGGCACGTCCGCGACCCGGCAGTGGGCGCTGGAGCGGCTCCATCTGCCGCTGACGATGGCCGACTTGGCGGCGCACGCGCAGATGAGCCTGCGGACGTTCGCCCGGAGGTTCCGCGACGAGGTGGGGATGAGCCCGGGCCGGTGGGTGATCCAGCAGCGGGTCGTCAGGGCCCGGCAGTTGCTGGAGAGCAGCGATCTCTCCGTGGACCAGGTCGCGGTACGGGCGGGGTTCGCGACGGCAGCGTCGCTGCGCCAGCACCTCCAGGCGGCGATCGGCGTCGCACCGCTCGCGTACCGGCGTACGTTCCGGACCGCGGAGCGGGTGGAGTCGTGACGGCAGCGGCGGCGAACGGGCGCGGGTGCGCCGGTGCCAGGGGACCCGCGCGCTCACACCATCGGGCATCGAGATGTGCACGTCGTTGACGCACGGGGACGTCCGCGAATGCGGCTCGCGCGCGGAGTGCTCAACGCCACGTGTGATTGAGGCCGTTGCGGGCCGGGCAGCCTGACCGGCAGGTGAGCGCTCCGGCAGGCCCCGCAAGGCGGCCGCCCCGATTGGCGTGCGCCAAACGCCTTATGGCACACTGTCCAGGTTGCTCGGTTGAGTGCCGATGCTGTGCGCCTCCCGCCGGGAGGACCGGAAGCGAGTCCCAGCGTATTCGTCGCTCCTTATCAGGAGCGGAAGTACGGGAATCTTCCGGGAAGTGCAGGAGGGGCTTCCAGCCAGGCACCCGGTGGGTCCGTACCCCCGAATCCTTTCTCTCGAGAGAAACCTCCGCGGTTCGTTGCGGGAAGGGTTACGACACGCCCGACCGCGTGGGTCGGAAGGTCGAGGAGGACGGCACCCATGGGTTCCAGAGCGTTACGAGAGACAGGACTACGAAGTAGCCATGGCGGGACAGAAGATCCGCATCCGGCTCAAGGCCTACGACCACGAGGTCATCGACAACTCCGCGAAGAAGATCGTCGAGACGGTGACGCGCACGGGCGCGTCGGTCGCAGGCCCGGTGCCGCTGCCCACTGAGAAGAACGTGTACTGCGTCATCAAGTCGCCGCACAAGTACAAGGACGCGCGCGAGCACTTCGAGATGCGCACCCACAAGCGTCTGATCGACATCCTCGACCCGACGCCCAAGACCGTTGACTCGCTGATGCGCCTGGACCTTCCGGCCGGCGTCGACATCGAGATCAAGCTCTGAGGGGTGCGGGAAGAAGATGGCTAAGCAGATCAAGGGCGTCCTGGGCGAGAAGCTCGGCATGACCCAGGTCTGGGACGACAAGAACCGCGTCGTTCCCGTGACCGTCGTCAAGGCCGGGCCCAATGTCGTGACCCAGGTCCGCACCGCAGACAAGGACGGCTACGAGGCCGTCCAGATCGCCTTCGGCGAGATCGACCCGCGCAAGGTGAACAAGCCCCTCAAGGGCCACTTCGCCAAGGCCGACGTCACTCCCCGCCGTCACCTCGTCGAGCTGCGTACCTCCGACGCCGGTGAGTACAGCCCCGGCCAGGAGATCAACGCCGACGCCTTCGAGGCGGGCGGCAAGGTGGACGTGACGGGCAAGTCCAAGGGCAAGGGCTTCGCCGGCGGCATGAAGCGCCACGGCTTCCGCGGCGGCAAGGCCTCCCACGGTGCGCACCGCATCCACCGCAAGCCCGGTGCCATCGGCGGCTGTGCCACGCCCGGCCGTGTCTTCAAGGGCACGCGGATGCCCGGCCGCATGGGCAACGAGCGGGTCACCACCCAGAACCTGACCGTCCATGCCGTTGACGCGGAGAAGGGCCTGCTGCTCATCAAGGGCGCTGTCCCGGGTCCGAACGGCGGCCTCGTCCTGGTCCGCACCGCGGCCAAGGGGGCCTGAGGTTAAACCATGACTACCGTTGACATCCTTTCGCCTGCCGGCAAGAAGGACGGCTCCGTCGAGCTCCCCTCGGAGATCTTCGACGCGCAGGTCAGCGTTCCGCTGATCCACCAGGTCGTCGTCGCACAGCTGGCCGCTGCCCGTCAGGGCACGCACAAGACCAAGACGCGCGGCGAGGTCCGCGGCGGCGGCAAGAAGCCGTACCGCCAGAAGGGCACCGGCCGCGCCCGTCAGGGCTCGACCCGCGCACCGCAGTTCGCCGGCGGTGGCGTCGTCCACGGCCCCGTTCCGCGTGACTACTCGCAGCGGACGCCGAAGAAGATGAAGGCCGCCGCGCTGCGCGGTGCCCTCTCGGACCGCGCCCGCCACGGCCGCGTCCACGTCGTCTCCGGCGTCGTGGAGAGCGAGGTCTCCACCAAGGCCGCGAAGACGCTGCTGAACAAGATCAGCGAGCGCAAGCACGTGCTCCTGGTCGCCGAGCGCGCCGACGAGACCGCCTGGCTCTCCGCACGGAACCTGCCCCAGGTGCACATCCTGGAGCCGGGCCAGCTCAACACGTACGACGTGCTCGTCTCGGACGACGTGGTCTTCACCAAGGCCGCCTTCGAGTCCTTCGTGACCGGCCCGCAGAAGGCCGACACCACTGAGCTCGAAGGGAGCGAAGCCTGATGAGCGAGACGTCCGCCGCCCAGCCCGTCAGCAAGACGTTCACGGACCCCCGGGACATCTTGATCAAGCCCGTGGTCTCGGAGAAGAGCTACGCGCTGCTGGACGAGAACAAGTACACCTTCGTCGTCGACCCCCGTGCCAACAAGACCCAGATCAAGCAGGCCGTCGAAGCGGTCTTCTCGGTCAAGGTCAGCGGGGTCAACACGCTCAACCGGCAGGGCAAGCGCAAGCGCACCCGCACCGGTTACGGCAAGCGCGCCGACACCAAGCGCGCCATCGTGACCCTGGTCGAGGGCGACCGAATCGACATCTTCGGCGGTCCGGTCTCCTGACGGAGACAGGACCGTCCGATATCGGACGAGGACTGAGAAATGGGTATCCGCAAGTACAAGCCGACGACTCCGGGCCGTCGTGGCGCCAGTGTCGCCGACTTCGTCGAGATCACGCGGTCCACGCCGGAGAAGTCGCTGGTGCGCCCGCTGCACAGCAAGGGCGGCCGTAACAACGCCGGTCGTGTGACCGCTCGCCACCAGGGCGGCGGCCACAAGCGCGCCTACCGCGTGATCGACTTCCGTCGTCACGACAAGGACGGCGTGCCTGCCAAGGTCGCGCACATCGAGTACGACCCCAACCGCACCGCGCGCATCGCGCTGCTGCACTACGCCGACGGCGAGAAGCGCTATATCCTCGCGCCCGCCGGCCTGACGCAGGGCAGCCGCGTGGAGAACGGTCCCGGGGCCGACATCAAGCCGGGCAACAACCTGGCGCTGCGCAACATCCCCGTCGGTACGACGATCCACGCGATCGAGCTGCGGCCCGGCGGCGGCGCCAAGTTCGCCCGCTCCGCGGGTGCTTCGGTGCAGCTTCTGGCAAAGGAGGGCCGCATGGCCCACCTGCGCATGCCGTCCGGTGAGATCCGCCTGGTCGACGTCCGCTGCCGCGCCACCGTCGGCGAGGTCGGCAACGCCGAGCAGTCGAACATCAACTGGGGCAAGGCCGGCCGCATGCGCTGGAAGGGCGTCCGCCCGACCGTCCGCGGCGTGGTCATGAACCCGATCGACCACCCGCACGGTGGTGGTGAGGGTCGCACCTCCGGTGGCCGCCACCCGGTTTCGCCGTGGGGTCAGAAGGAGGGGCGTACGCGCTCGCCGAAGAAGGCCAGCAACAAGTACATCGTCCGCCGCCGCAAGACGAACAAGAAGCGCTAGGAGGCGGGTTTTAGATGCCGCGCAGTCTCAAGAAGGGGCCCTTCGTCGACGACCACCTGATCAAGAAGGTGGACGTGCAGAACGACGCGGGCTCCAAGAACGTCATCAAGACCTGGTCCCGCCGCTCGATGATCGTCCCGGCCATGCTCGGCCACACGATCGCGGTACACGACGGCCGCAAGCACGTCCCGGTGTTCGTCACCGAGTCGATGGTCGGCCACAAGCTCGGCGAATTCGCGCCGACCCGCACCTTCCGCGGCCACGTCAAGGACGACCGCAAGTCGCGTCGTCGCTGATGGCGGGGTGTGAAGACCTATGACTGACACCGAAGGGACAACCATGGAAGCCAGGGCCTCCGCGCGCTATGTGCGCGTCACGCCCATGAAGGCCCGCCGGGTGGTGGACCTCGTCCGTGGCTTGCCTGCCACGGAGGCTCAGGCGGTCCTGCGCTTCGCCCCGCAGGCCGCGAGCGTGCCGGTGGGCAAGGTGCTGGACAGCGCCATCGCCAATGCCGCACACAACTACGACCACACGGACGCCGACAGCCTCGTCATCTCCGAGGCGTACGTCGACGAGGGCCCGACCCTGAAGCGTTTCCGTCCGCGCGCCCAGGGCCGCGCCTACCGGATCCGCAAGCGGACGAGCCACATCACGGTGGTCGTGAGCAGCAAGGAAGGAACCCGGTAATGGGCCAGAAGGTAAACCCGCACGGGTTCCGCCTCGGCATCACCACCGACTTCAAGTCGCGTTGGTACGCCGACAAGCTCTACAAGGACTACATCAAGGAAGACGTCGCGATCCGCAAGATGCTCACGCAGGGCATGGAGCGGGCCGGCATCTCCAAGGTGGAGATCGAGCGCACCCGTGACCGCGTACGTGTCGACGTGCACACCGCACGTCCCGGCATCGTCATCGGCCGCCGCGGCGCCGAGGCAGACAGGCTCCGGGGCAACCTGGAGAAGCTGACCGGCAAGCAGATCCAGTTCAACATCCTCGAGGTCAAGAACCCCGAGACGGATGCGCAGTTGGTGGCCCAGGCCGTCGCCGAGCAGCTCTCCTCCCGCGTCTCCTTCCGCCGTGCCATGCGCAAGAGCATGCAGACGACGATGAAGGCGGGCGCGAAGGGCATCAAGATCCAGTGCGGTGGCCGCCTCGGCGGCGCCGAGATGTCCCGCTCGGAGTTCTACCGCGAGGGCCGCGTGCCCCTGCACACGCTCCGCGCGAACGTCGACTACGGCTTCTTCGAGGCCAGGACCACCTTCGGCCGTATCGGCGTGAAGGTCTGGATCTACAAGGGTGACGTCAAGAACATCGCTGAGGTCCGCGCCGAGAACGCCGCCGCACGTGCGGGCAACCGCCCGTCCCGCGGTGGCGGCAGCGACCGCCCCCGTCGTGGTGGCGAGCGCGGCGGCCGCGGCCGCAAGCCGCAGCAGCAGAACGCACCCGCCGAGGCCCCCAAGGCCGAGGCGGCGGCGCCCGCCGCTGCGGCCGCAGAGCCCGGCGCTGCCGGGAAGGAGGGCTGACCGCCATGCTTATCCCGCGCAGGGTCAAGCACCGTAAGCAGCACCACCCGAAGCGCACGGGCATGGCCAAGGGTGGCACCGAAGTCTCGTTCGGCGAGTACGGCATCCAGGCCGTCACCGCGGCGTACGTGACGAACCGGCAGATCGAGGCAGCTCGTATCTCCATGACCCGTCACATCAAGCGTGGCGGCAAGGTGTGGATCAACATCTACCCGGACCGCCCGCTGACGAAGAAGCCCGCCGAGACCCGCATGGGTTCCGGCAAGGGCTCTCCGGAGTGGTGGATCGCGAACGTCAAGCCGGGACGGGTGATGTTCGAGCTGTCCTACCCGAACGAGAAGATTGCCAAGGAGGCGCTCACCCGCGCCGCCCACAAGCTTCCGATGAAGTGCCGGATCGTTCGGCGCGAGGCAGGTGAGTCGTGATGGCGGCCGGCACGAAGGCCACCGAGCTGCGTGAGCTGGGCGACGAGGAGCTTCTCGGCAAGCTTCGCGAGTCCAAGGAAGAGCTGTTCAACCTCCGCTTCCAGGCGGCGACCGGGCAGTTGGAGAATCACGGCCGGCTGAAGGCCGTCCGTAAGGACATCGCCCGGATCTACACCCTGATGCGTGAGCGTGAGCTGGGCATCGAGACGGTGGAGAGCGCCTGATGAGCGAGACGAATGTGACAGAGACGAAGCAGGAGCGCGGCTTCCGCAAGACCCGCGAGGGTCTGGTCGTCAGCGACAAGATGGACAAGACCGTCGTCGTCGCCGTCGAGGACCGCGTCAAGCACGCGCTGTACGGCAAGGTCATCCGCCGTACCAACAAGCTCAAGGCTCACGACGAGCAGAACGCCGCCGGGGTCGGCGACCGCGTACTCCTCATGGAGACCCGGCCGCTGTCCGCGACCAAGCGCTGGCGCATCGTCGAGATCCTCGAGAAGGCGAAGTAAGCAGTTCCGCAAGGGAATTGGCTTGGCAATCAGCCTGGGGACCCCCAGGACAGTTCCGCCAGGCTCGGCAGGGCACGTCCCGCACGGGATGTGACCCTGCCGGGAACCGGCAGACGATCAGGAGATAGACGTGATCCAGCAGGAGTCCCGGCTGCGCGTCGCCGACAACACGGGTGCGAAGGAGATTCTCACCATCCGTGTGCTCGGCGGTTCGGGCCGGCGCTACGCGGGCGTCGGTGACGTCGTCGTCGCTACCGTCAAGGACGCGATCCCGGGCGGGAACGTGAAGAAGGGCGACATCGTCAAGGCCGTCATCGTGCGCACCGTCAAGGAGCGCCGCCGGCCCGACGGCTCGTACATCCGCTTCGACGAGAACGCGGCGGTCATCCTCAAGAACGACGGTGACCCCCGCGGCACCCGCATCTTCGGCCCGGTCGGCCGGGAGCTGCGCGAGAAGAAGTTCATGAAGATCATCTCGCTCGCGCCGGAGGTGCTGTGACGATGAAGATCAAGAAGGGCGACCTGGTCCAGGTCATCACCGGCAAGGACAAGGGCAAGCAGGGCAAGGTCATCGTGGCCTACCCCCGCGAGGACCGCGTCCTGGTCGAGGGTGTCAACCGGGTCAAGAAGCACACCAAGGCCGGCCAGACCGCCCGTGGTTCGAAGACCGGCGGGATCGTGACGACCGAGGCTCCGGTCCACGTGAGCAACGTGCAGCTCGTGGTGGAGAAGGACGGCAACAAGGTCGTCACCCGCGTCGGGTACCGCTTCGACGACGACGGCAACAAGATCCGCGTTGCCAAGCGGACCGGTGAGGACATCTGATGACTGCCACCACTGAAGCCCCGCGCCTCAAGCAGCGCTACCGCTCCGAGGTCAAGGGCAAGCTGCAGGACGAGTTCACGTACGAGAACGTCATGCAGGTGCCCGGCCTGACCAAGATCGTGGTCAACATGGGTGTGGGCGACGCCGCCCGCGACTCCAAGTTGATGGACGGTGCCATCAAGGACCTCGCCACGATCACCGGTCAGAAGCCGGCGGTGACGAAGGCCCGCAAGTCCATCGCGCAGTTCAAGCTGCGTGAGGGCATGCCGATCGGCGCGCACGTCACGCTGCGCGGCGACCGGATGTGGGAGTTCCTGGACCGCCTGCTGTCCCTCGCGCTGCCGCGCATCCGCGACTTCCGCGGTCTGTCGCCGAAGCAGTTCGACGGGCGGGGCAACTACACCTTCGGTCTCACGGAGCAGGTCATGTTCCACGAGATCGACCAGGACAAGATCGACCGGGTCCGGGGCATGGACATCACCGTGGTCACCACGGCGACCAACGACGACGAGGGCCGGGCCCTGCTTCGTCACCTCGGCTTCCCGTTCAAGGAGAACTGACCATGGCTAAGAAGGCCCTGATCTCCAAGGCCGCCCGCAAGCCCAAGTTCGCGGTCCGCGCGTACACGCGCTGCCAGCGTTGCGGCCGTCCGCACTCCGTCTACCGCAAGTTCGGCCTGTGCCGCGTGTGCCTTCGTCAGATGGCGCACCGTGGCGAGCTGCCGGGCGTCACCAAGAGCTCCTGGTAACCCGTCGCCCGCCCTCCACCGCGGGGGGCGAGCGGACACGGGTCAACCAGGGCTCTCGGTAAGTGCATCAAGGCCGACGGGTGTCCGCCGCACTGCTCTCGCAGCAGCCGCGCCGGCCGCCCGCCGTCCATGACCGTCTTACTACGCCGTAGGTCCCCGCGCCCCACCTGTCCCGTCCCGGTACGGGGAGAAGGAGGGCGCATACAGGAAACCCCGGCGAGAGAGGCCGAAGGCCATCACATGACAATGACCGATCCGATCGCGGACATGCTGACGCGTCTGCGGAACGCGAACTCGGCGTACCACGACTCCGTCGAGATGCCCCACAGCAAGATCAAGTCGCACATCGCGGAGATCCTGCAGCAGGAGGGCTACATCACCGGCTGGAAGACCGAGGACGCCCTGGTCGGCAAGAGCCTCGTGCTGGAGCTGAAGTTCGGGCCGAACCGCGAGCGTTCCATCGCCGGCATCAAGCGGATCTCGAAGCCGGGCCTGCGGGTCTACGCGAAGTCCACCAACCTGCCCAAGGTGCTCGGCGGCCTGGGAGTGGCGATCATCTCCACCTCCTACGGACTGCTCACCGGCCAGCAGGCACAGAAGAAGGGCGTGGGCGGGGAAGTCCTCGCCTACGTCTGGTAACGGAAGGGAACGGAGGAAAAGCAATGTCGCGTATCGGCAAGCTCCCCATCCAGGTTCCCGCCGGTGTGGACGTCACCATCGATGGCCAGGCGGTCGCGGTGAAGGGGCCCAAGGGCTCCCTCGCGCACACGGTTGCCTCGCCCATCGAGATCGGGAAGGGCGAGGACGGCGCACTGGTCGTCTCCCGTCCGAACGACGAGAGCAGGAACAGGGCCCTGCACGGCCTGTCCCGCACGCTGGTGGCGAACATGATCACTGGCGTGACCACGGGATTCAGCAAGGACCTCGAGATCAGCGGCGTGGGTTACCGCGTCCAGGCCAAGGGCTCCAACCTGGAGTTCTCGCTGGGCTACAGCCACCCGATCCTGGTCGAGGCCCCGGAGGGCATCTCGTTCAAGGTCGAGTCGCCGACCAAGTTCTCGGTCGAGGGCATCGACAAGCAGAAGGTCGGCGAGGTCGCCGCCAACATCCGCAAGCTGCGCCGTCCCGACCCGTACAAGGCCAAGGGCGTGAAGTACGCGGGCGAGACCATCCGCCGCAAGGTCGGAAAGGCTGGTAAGTAAGCCATGGCATACGGCGTGAAGATCGCCAAGGGCGATGCCTACAAGCGTGCCGCCGCCAAGCGCCGTCACATCCGCATCCGCAAGAAGGTCTCGGGCACGCCCGCCCGTCCCCGCCTTGTGGTGACGCGTTCGAACCGTCACATGGTCGCGCAGGTCGTGGACGACCTCGCCGGTCATACCCTGGCCTCGGCGTCGTCGCTCGACACGTCGATCCGCGGTGGTGACGGGGACAAGAGCGCTCAGGCGAAGCAGGTGGGCGCACTCGTCGCCGAGCGTGCGAAGGCCGCGGGCATCGAGGCCGTCGTGTTCGACCGCGGCGGAAACAAATACGCAGGGCGGATTGCCGCTCTGGCTGACGCCGCCCGTGAGGCCGGGCTCAAGTTCTGAGCCTGTTCCCGCGCTGAGCGGACAAAGGAGAGAGGTAATTCCAATGGCTGGACCCCAGCGCCGCGGTGGCGGCGCCGGTGGCGGCGAGCGTCGGGACCGCAAGGGCCGGGACGGCGGCGCCGCCGCCGAGAAGACCGCGTACGTTGAGCGCGTCGTCGCGATCAACCGCGTGGCCAAGGTTGTGAAGGGCGGTCGCCGCTTCAGCTTCACCGCGCTGGTCGTGGTGGGCGACGGCGACGGCACCGTGGGTGTCGGATACGGCAAGGCCAAGGAGGTGCCGGCCGCCATCGCCAAGGGTGTCGAGGAGGCCAAGAAGCACTTCTTCAAGGTCCCCCGCATCCAGGGCACCATTCCGCACCCGATCCAGGGTGAGGAGGCTGCGGGCGTCGTGCTCCTCAAGCCGGCTTCTCCCGGTACCGGTGTGATCGCCGGTGGCCCGGTGCGTGCCGTGCTGGAGTGCGCGGGCATCCACGACGTGCTCAGCAAGTCGCTCGGCTCCGCGAACCCGATCAACATCGTGCACGCCACGCGTGCGGCGCTTCAGGGCCTTCAGCGTCCCGAGGAGATCGCCGCCCGCCGTGGTCTGCCGCTCGAGGACGTGGCGCCCGCCGCGCTGCTCCGCGCCCGTGCCGGGGTGAGTGCGTAATGGCTCGCCTGAAGATCACGCAGACGCGTTCCGTCATCGGTACGAAGCAGAACCACAGGGACACGCTGCGGACGCTCGGGCTGAAGAGGGTTCGCGACGTGTCCGTACGCGAGGACCGTCCCGAGGTGCGCGGCATGCTGCACAGCGTCCAGCACCTCATCACGGTCGAGGAGGTCGACTGAGATGGCGGACGACAAGCCGCTGAAGGTCCACAACCTCCGGCCGGCCCCGGGCGCCAAGACCGCCAAGACCCGTGTGGGTCGCGGTGAGGCGTCGAAGGGCAAGACGGCCGGACGTGGCACCAAGGGCACGAAGGCCCGTTACCAGGTTCCGGAGAACTTCGAGGGCGGGCAGATGCCGCTGCACATGCGGCTGCCCAAGCTGAGGGGCTTCCGTAACCCTGCCCACAAGCAGTTCCAGGTCGTGAACTTGGAGAAGCTGGCCGAGCTCTACCCCAAGGGTGGCGAGGTCACGGTGGCCGATCTGGTCGCCAAGGGCGCGGTGCGCAAGAACGAACTCGTCAAGGTGCTCGGCACCGGCGATGTGTCAGTGGCGCTGACGGTGACCGTCAACAAGGTCTCCGGCTCCGCCAAGGAGAAGATCGCCGCCGCCGGCGGCACCGTCACCGAACTTGACTGAGTTCGTTGGCTGACAGGGCCGGGGACGTCCCAACGGGGCGTCCCCGGTCCGTCGTTCCACGGGGGCACCGTCGCCGGTAAGGTGGCGGGCACTGTTGGTATCTGTCGACCCCAAGACCGTCACCTCTCGCGCGAGACGCGGGGGGCGCAGGAGGCACCGTGCTCACCGCGTTCGCCCGGGCGTTCCAGACGCCCGACCTGCGAAAGAAGCTGTTGTTCACGCTCGGCATCATTCTGCTCTTCCGGTTGGGACAGCACGTACCGGTGCCCGGTGTCAGCTTTGAGAACGTCAACCAGTGCATGAACGAGGCCAAGGGGAACCAGGGTCTCTTCGGGCTGGTCAATATGTTCAGCGGTGGCGCGCTGCTTCAGTTGACCATTTTCGCGCTCGGCATCATGCCGTACATCACCGCGAGCATCATCCTTCAGTTGCTCGTCGTGGTCATTCCGCGGCTGGAGGCGCTGAAGAAGGAAGGCCAGGCCGGACAGGCCAAGATCACGCAGTACACGCGTTATCTGACGGTCGCGCTCGCGATCCTCCAGGCGACGGGCCTCGTCGCCACCGCGCGCAGTGGCACCCTCTTCCCGCAGTGCCAGGTCCGCGACCAGATCATCCCGGACCAGTCGGTGTTCGCCACCGTCACGATGGTGATCTGCATGACCGCCGGCACGGCGTTCATCATGTGGCTCGGCGAGCTGATCACCGACCGCGGCATCGGCAACGGCATGTCCATCCTGATGTTCATCTCGATCGCCGCGGGCTTCCCCGGCGCTCTGTGGTCCATCAAGAAGCAGGGCAAACTCGCCGACGGCTGGATCGAGTTCGGCGCCGTGATCATCAGCGGTCTCGCCATGGTCGCCCTCGTCGTGCTGGTCGAGCAGGCACAGCGCCGTATCCCGGTGCAGTACGCGAAGCGCATGATCGGGCGCCGCAGTTACGGCGGTACGTCCACCTACATTCCGCTGAAGGTCAATCAGGCGGGTGTGATCCCGGTCATCTTCGCGTCCTCGCTGCTCTACATCCCCGCGCTGATCGTTCAGTTCAGCGGATCGCAGGCCGGCTGGGCGCAGTGGATCCAGGCGCACTTCGTGAAGGGTGACCACCCGCTCTACATCGTCACGTACTTCGTGCTGATCGTTTTCTTCGCCTTCTTCTACGTCGCCATCTCCTTCAACCCCGAAGAAGTCGCCGACAACATGAAGAAGTATGGTGGCTTCATCCCGGGCATCCGGGCAGGTCGGCCCACTGCGGAGTACCTGAGCTATGTGCTGAACCGCATCACATGGCCGGGGTCTCTGTATCTCGGACTGATCGCTCTGGTGCCGACCGTCGCGCTGATCGCGTTCGGTGCCCAGCAGAACTTCCCGTTCGGCGGGACGAGCATTCTGATCATCGTGGGCGTCGGGCTTGAGACCGTGAAGCAGATCGAGAGCCAGCTTCAGCAGCGCAATTACGAAGGGTTCCTCCGCTGATGCGTATCGTCCTGGTCGGACCGCCTGGCGCGGGCAAGGGAACGCAGGCGGCGTTCCTCGCTGAGAACCTGTCGATTCCGCACATCTCCACGGGCGACATCTTCCGCGCCAACATCAGCCAGGGCACGGCGCTCGGGCAGCAGGCCCAGGAGTACATGCGCGCGGGCCAGCTCGTCCCGGACGAGGTCACGATCGGCATGGCCAAGGACAGGATGGCCGAGCCGGACGCGGCGAACGGCTTCCTGCTCGACGGCTTCCCGCGCAACATCGCGCAGGCGGAGGCGCTCGACAGCGCCCTCGAAGAGCGGGCGCAGAAGCTCGACGCCGTGCTCGACCTGGAGGTCCCCGAGGAAGAGGTCGTCAAGCGGATCGCGGGCCGCCGCATCTGTCGCAGCGACAGCAGCCACGTCTTCCACGCGGAGTACACCCCGCCGAAGAAGGCCGGTGTGTGCGACGTCTGCGGCGGCGAGCTCTACCAGCGCGACGACGACCGCGAGGAGACCGTACGCAAGCGGCTGGCCGTCTACCACAGCGAGACCGAGCCCATCATCGATCACTACAAGCGCCAGGACCTCGTCACGACCATCTCGGCGCTGGGCGAGGTGAGCGAGGTGACCGAGCGCGCGATGGAGGCCCTCGAGGCCGCTGACGACTCGGTGCCCGACGGCTCGGTCGCCGACTGACGGGCCTCAGCGATCTGTGACCGGCTTCGCCTGCGGTCGCGGTGCCCGGGCAGGGGACCGCGACCGCAGGCGTATGCGGCACACTGAGTGAGCGGGACGCCCGGCCCGCCGCACTGTACGACGTACGACCTCTGCTCGATCCCCGGACATCCCCGTCAGGACAGGAAGGCCCGCCGCATGGTGGAGATCAAGACCCCCGAACAGATCGCCAAGATGCGTGAGGCGGGCCTGGTCGTCGCCGCGATGCACGACGCGTGCCGTGCGGCGGCGGTGCCCGGCGCCACCACGAAGGACCTGGACGAGGTCGCCGCGAAGGTGCTCGCCGACCACGGCGCGAAGCCCAACTTCCTTGGCTACGGCGGCTTTCCGGGCAACATCTGCACCTCCGTGAACGACATCGTCGTCCACGGCATCCCCGACCGGGAGACCGTCCTCAAGGACGGCGACCTGCTGTCCATCGACGCCGGCGCGATCATCGACGGCTGGCACGGCGACGCCGCCATCACCGTCTTCGTGGGCGAGGGCCACTCCGCCGAGCAGCGCGAGCTGAGCCGCGTCACGGAGGAGTCGATGTGGGCGGGCCTGGCCGCCGTACGCAAGGGCAACCGGCTCGTCGACGTCTCCCGCTCGATCGAGGGGTACATTCGGCGCCAACCGCGGCCGGCCTCCGGCTCGTACGGCATCGTCGAGGACTACGGCGGGCACGGCATCGGCTCCCAGATGCACATGGACCCGCATCTGCTGAACTACGTCGACCGCCGCCGCGGGCGCGGTCCCAAGCTGGTGCCCGGCTTCTGCCTGGCCATCGAGCCGATGGTGACCCTGGGCACCCCGAAGACGCACGTGCTCTCGGACGACTGGACGGTCAAGACGAACGACGGTTCCTGGTCGAGTCATTGGGAGCACTCCGTCGCGCTCACCGAGCAGGGCCCGCTGGTGCTGACCGCGCCCGACGGGGGCAAGGCGAAGCTCGCCGAGTTGGGGATCACGGCCGCTCCCGACCCGCTGGCCTGACCTCCCGTACGGTGTCCGCGCCCGTACGGTCCGTACGCGGAGCAGGTTCTGGACGGCGGTGCTGTGCATAACGATCTTGGTAGCCGGGGAGGCTACCCGAATTCGTCTTTGCGGGGCCCGTACCGTAGACTGGCTCGTCGGTCCCGGGGCATCGGTATGCCCGGGGGTCACCCCAGGTAGCCGATCCCGGAAGGTGAAGCGCTAGAGCATGGCCAAAAAACAAGGGGCCATCGAGATCGAGGGCACGGTCGTCGAGTCTCTGCCGAATGCGATGTTCAAGGTGGAGCTTCAGAACGGGCACCAGGTTCTCGCGCACATCAGCGGCAAGATGCGGATGCACTACATCCGTATCCTTCCCGACGACCGGGTCGTAGTGGAGCTCTCTCCGTACGACCTGACCCGCGGGCGGATCGTCTACCGCTACAAGTAGCTCGACAGATCGAGCCGTTGACCCCGTCAGCGGGGCGGCGGCCTGACCCGGAGAACCTCATTCATGAAGGTCAAGCCGAGCGTCAAGAAGATCTGCGACAAGTGCAAGGTGATCCGCCGTCACGGCCGGGTCATGGTCATCTGCGACAACCTGCGCCACAAGCAGCGCCAGGGCTGACGCGGCACCGACCACACCCTTCGCACAGATCGCACTCTTCGCGCGACGCAAGCGACAAGTACATACGCAGTCACCCGACCCCCCGCCTGGTCATGCTTGTCGGTGGGGACGACACCCCCGGTCGGAGGCCGGGGACTCTGTGCAGCACGGCGCCACGGCGCCCGCGGACAGGGGACGGTGCTGCGGCAGACCTCCGCAAAGCAATCAGGAGCCAAGGAATGGCACGCCTCGCAGGCGTCGACCTCCCGCGCGAGAAGCGCGTCGAGGTCGCCCTCACCTACGTCTTCGGCATCGGTCGCACGCTTGCCCAGAAGACCCTGGGTGAGACCGGCATCAACCCCGACACCCGGGTGCGGGATCTGGGCGAGGAAGACCTCGTCAAGATCCGCGAGTACGTGGACAACAATCTCCAGGTCGAGGGTGACCTCCGCCGTGAGATCCAGGCCGACATCCGCCGCAAGGTCGAGATCGGCTGCTACGAGGGCCTGCGGCACCGCCGCGGTCTCCCCGTCCACGGCCAGCGCACCAAGACCAACGCCCGCACCCGCAAGGGCCCGCGTCGTGCGATCGCCGGCAAGAAGAAGCCGGGCAAGAAGTAGTCCGCACCGGACACGCCGCAAGCGGTCCGTGCTGCAGGACCGACCACCTCCACAGGAGTAAATCCATATGCCACCGAAGGGCCGTACGGCCGGCGCCAAGAAGGTGCGCCGCAAGGACAAGAAGAACGTCCCCGCCGGGCACGCTCACATCAAGAGCACGTTCAACAACACCATCGTCTCGATCACCGACCCGACCGGCAACGTGATCTCCTGGGCCTCCGCCGGCCACGTCGGCTTCAAGGGCTCGCGGAAGTCCACGCCGTTCGCGGCGCAGATGGCTGCCGAGAACGCCGCGCGCCGCGCTCAGGAGCACGGGATGCGGAAGGTCGACGTCTTCGTGAAGGGTCCCGGCTCCGGCCGTGAGACCGCGATCCGCTCTCTCCAGGCCACGGGTCTCGAGGTCGGCTCCATCCAGGACGTCACCCCGACCCCGCACAATGGCTGCCGCCCGCCCAAGCGCCGCCGAGTCTGACCAGCTGAATCAGGAGAACTAAACAATGGCGCGTTACACCGGGGCCGACTGCAAGCGTTGCCGTCGGGAGAAGCAGAAGCTCTTCCTCAAGGGGAGCAAGTGCGAGAGCGCGAAGTGCCCGATCGAGATCCGTCCTTACCCCCCGGGTGAGCACGGTCGCGGGCGCACCAAGGACTCCGAGTACCTGCTGCAGAAGCGTGAGAAGCAGAAGGCAGCGCGTATCTACGGCGTCCTGGAGAAGCAGTTCCGCGGGTATTACAACGAGGCGAACCGCCTCCAGGGCAAGACGGGTGACAACCTGCTGCGCATTCTGGAGATCCGTCTCGACAACGTGGTCTACCGGGCCGGTTTCGCCAAGTCCCGTGACCACGCCCGCCAGTTGGTCAGGCACGGACACATCACGGTCAACGGCCGTAAGACCGACATCCCGTCGGCGCGTGTGTCCGTGAACGACATCATCGAGGTCCGCGACTCCTCCCGTAGCCTCACGCCTTTCCAGGTGGCGGCTGCGGAGGCCGGCGAGAAGACCGTTCCGGCGTGGCTGGAGGCCATCCCGTCGAAGATGCGGATCCTCATCCACTCGCTGCCCGAGCGCCAGGTGATCGACACCCAGGTGCAAGAGCAGTTGATCGTCGAGCTGTACTCGAAGTAGTCCGGGTACGACCGGCGGTCCGCCGCCGGATTCCGCTCGAAACAGCGGTTCAACCGGGGTGGGTGGTACGGCTCCTGAACGGGCCGTACCACCCGTACCCTGTCAGTACGGCATCAAATAGCGGTTGCCGAAGACTGGAGGCATCACCACATGCTGATCGCTCAGCGCCCGTCCCTGACCGAAGAGGTCGTCGACGAATTCCGCTCACGGTTCGTGATCGAGCCGCTGGAGCCGGGTTTCGGCTACACCCTCGGTAACTCCCTGCGTCGTACGCTCCTCTCCTCGATCCCCGGTGCGGCTGTCACCAGCATCCGGATCGACGGTGTCCTGCACGAGTTCTCGACCGTGCCGGGCGTCAAGGAGGACGTCACCGACCTCATCCTCAACATCAAGTCCCTCGTCGTCTCCTCCGAGCACGACGAGCCGGTCGTGATGTACCTGCGCAAGCAGGGCCCCGGCCTGGTCACCGCCGCGGACATCGCGCCGCCGGCCGGTGTCGAGGTGCACAACCCCGACCTGGTCCTCGCCACACTCAACGGCAAGGGCAAGCTGGAGATGGAGCTGACGGTCGAGCGCGGCCGCGGCTATGTCTCCGCCGTGCAGAACAAGCAGATGGGCCAGGAGATCGGGCGCATCCCGGTCGACTCCATCTACTCGCCGGTGCTCAAGGTCACGTACAAGGTCGAGGCGACCCGTGTCGAGCAGCGCACCGACTTCGACAAGCTGATCGTCGACGTCGAGACCAAGCAGGCCATGCGCCCGCGCGACGCCATGGCCTCGGCGGGCAAGACGCTGGTCGAGCTCTTCGGCCTGGCCCGCGAGCTGAACGTCGACGCCGAGGGCATCGACATGGGTCCGTCCCCGACGGACGCGGCACTCGCCGCCGATCTGGCGCTGCCCATCGAGGAGTTGGAGCTGACCGTCCGCTCCTACAACTGCCTCAAGCGTGAGGGCATCCACTCGGTGGGCGAGCTCGTGGCCCGCTCCGAGGCGGACCTGCTCGACATCCGTAACTTCGGTGCGAAGTCGATCGACGAGGTCAAGGCGAAGCTCGCCGGCATGGGTCTGGCCCTCAAGGACAGCCCGCCCGGATTCGACCCGACGGCCGCCGCCGACGCCTTCGGCGCGGACGACGACACGGACGCCGGGTTCGTCGAGACCGAGCAGTACTGACGAGCGGTACCGATCCGCGTACGCGGTTCTGATCTCCGGGGCGGTACGCCGCCTCGTCGCCCGGCCGGGAATCCGCCCGGCCGGGCTTCCCCTCGGGCCCGGCGGCCCGGGAGGAACCCACCTTCCGGTACCTGATACGGCCGGAACTGCCACCGGTACCTGATACGGCCGGTGCAGGAACAGCGAAGGAGAAGCACGATGCCGAAGCCCACCAAGGGTGCCCGTATGGGCGGCAGCGCCGCGCACCAGAAGGCGATGCTGGCGAACCTCGCCACGGATCTCTTCGAGCACGGCCGCATCACCACCACGGAGGCGCGGGCCCGTCGGCTGCGTCCCGTCGCGGAGCGTCTGATCACCAAGGCGAAGAAGGGCGACCTGCACAACCGTCGCCAGGTCATGCGCTCGGTCACGGACAAGAGCGTGGTCCACACCCTCTTCACCGAGATCGGTCCCCGCTACGAGAACCGGCCGGGTGGCTACACCCGCATCACCAAGATCGGCAACCGCCGTGGCGACAACGCGCCCATGGCCGTGATCGAGCTGGTGGAGGCCCTCACCGTGCAGCAGCAGGCTGTGGGCGAGGCCGAGGCCGCCACCAAGCGGACGGCCAAGGACGCGGAGAAGAAGCCCGCGGCGAAGAAGTCCACCGCCAAGAAGGCCGCAGCCGAGGACTCCGACAAGGAGGCCAAGGAGGCCGAGGAGGCGGAGACGGCGGAGGCCGAGACCGACGCCGACGCCGAAGGCACTGAGTCCGCGGACGAGAAGTCCAAGGACGCCTGACGCTCGTCGAGTTCGTGAGCGGGCCCGTTCCCTTCGGGGGGCGGGCCTGTTCGTTCTTCACCGGGTCGTACGGTCAACGGGGCGGCGGCGCAGGGCACTTGGGGCCGCCGGGACGCCGTACGAGGCACAGCAGCGGGCCGCAGGGGCCCAGAGGACAGGAGGAACGGCCGCGTGACCGACGTGACGGACGCGGTGCCGCCCGGCAAGGTACGGGTCCGGCTCGACCTGAGCTACGACGGCAGGGACTTCTCCGGCTGGGCCCGGCAGCGCGGCCGCCGAACGGTACAGCAGGAGATCGAGGACGCGATCCGCGTCGTCCTGCGACTCGGTCCGCGTGACGGGGACGGGGACGAAAGCGCGGACGCGGCCGTGGAGTTGACGGTCGCGGGCCGTACGGACGCCGGGGTGCACGCACGCGGCCAGGTCGCCCACGTCGACCTGCCCGAGCCGGTATGGGCCGAGCACGGCGGCCAGTTGCTGCGGCGGCTGGCGGGGCGGCTGCCGATGGACGTGCGGGTGTGGCGGGTCGCCGCGGCGCCCGAGCACTTCAACGCGCGCTTCTCGGCGGTCTGGCGCCGCTACTCCTACCGCGTCAGCGACCACCCCGGCGGCGTCGACCCGCTGCTGCGCTCGCACGTGCTGTGGCACAACTGGCCGCTGGACGTCGACGCGATGAACGCCGCGGCCCAACACCTCCTGGGCGAGCACGACTTCGCCGCGTACTGCAAGAAGCGCGAGGGCGCCACCACCATCCGTACGCTCCAGCGGCTGCGCTGGGAGCGGCATCCCGACGGCGTACTGGAGGCGACGGTGCAGGCCGACGCCTTCTGCCACAACATGGTGCGCTCGTTGGTCGGGGCGATGCTCTTCGTCGGCGACGGGCACCGGCCGCCGGAGTGGCCGGGGGAGGTCCTGGCGAAGCAGGTACGGGACTCGGCCGTGCACGTCGTACGGCCGCACGGGCTGACGCTGGAGGAGGTCGGCTACCCGCCGGACGGTGAGCTGGCGGCGCGCAACTCGGCGGCGCGCAACCGGCGTTCGCTGCCCGGGGCGGACACCGGCGTCTCCGGGGCGGGCTGCTGCGGCTGAGCGCCGCTGAACGCGGTGGACCGCCGGCCCCGGGGATCCCGGCGGGCCCCAAGTGGCCGTTGTGCCGGGGCCGTTACTCGGGCGAGGCGCCCACGGCCTCCGCCGCCTGGTCCTTGCCGCGCTTGAGGATGCGGGCGTAGGCGTAGGTGGAGCCGTCGCGGCCCGCCTGCTCCGCCTCGCTGTCGGCGGCGGTGGACGGCTTGCCGTTGGTACGTCCGGAGATGGTGAAGTAGGCGTACCGGCCATAGGAGTTGGCGGTCGTACGGCAGGTGACCGTACGGCAGAAGTCCGGGACTCCGCCGCCCTTGAGGGCCACGAGGTTCGGCTTGTACTGCTTCTTCACCTCGGACGCCGTCTTCGCGTCGTCGAAGACGGCGATGCCCACGGTGACGGCGAGGCCGCCGCGCGTGTAGGTGGCGCGGAAGAGGTTCTCGCAGTCGTTCTTGCTGAGCACGGGGCCGAGACCGGCATGCGCCGCGTCCGTGCACCCCTTGCTCGTATCGGTCGAAGCACGCTTGTACGGACGGCCGTTGATGCTGACGCTCTTGGACGGGTAGAGCGTGCCGACGTTGAGCGGGGCCTTGTCGCGCTTGGCGTCGGAGACGAAGTCGCGGGGCGGCGGGGGCGGCGGCGGTTCGTCCTTGAACGTCGGGCCGGGCTGCCCGGTGTTCGACGGCAGATCCTCGGGGGTGGGCAGGCTCTCGGACGGCTTGTCGGAGGCGTCGCTCCCGCCGTCGTTCTCGTTGACCACCGCGAGGGCGACGATGCCCGCGACGACGACGGTGGCGAGCGCGCCGGCGCCGACGATCATCCACCGGCGGCGCTTCGCACGTTCCCGTTCGGACTCGTCGGCGAGCGCCTCCCAGTCCGGGGTGGAACCTCCTGGACCCGGATCGGGTCCACCCTGCCCAAAGCTCATGGGCGCATCATATTCGGTCGGTTCCGGGGTAATGCCACCGCGAGAACACGCCGTCGGTGCGGTGCTGCGGCTGAACTGCGGCGGGGGAGCGGCGAGTTGAGGAACGAGTTGAGACCGAGGCGCGGAACCGGCCGCGCCCGGGTCCACGGGCGGCCGGATCGCGGGGCGGCGCTGAGGTGCCGGGCCGGGGGTCCGCCGGGACCGGTCCTGGCCCGTCGTAAGAGGGCGGCAACGCCGGTCGACGGGCCCGTACGGCCCGCTTTGACCCGTACGGGTGCGCCCCGGTAAGCTGCCGGTTCGTTGTGTATTGGCTTGCTCATTCTCACGTGGGAGGGCCTTGCACCCGGCCCACCGGCCGATGATCAGCGACCAGCACAGGCGGCCCGCGTCACCGCGGTGCGGTCAAGGCTGATGTGATCGCCAGGTGGCCTTGTCAGGACCTTTCCCGGTGCCCCTCGCGGGTGCGGGGAGACCCGTCCTCCGGTCCCCATCGGGACAGGGGGAGACCCCACTAGCAGAAGCGAAGGCTACGACAGTGCGTACGTACAGCCCCAAGCCCGGCGATGTTCAGCGCCAGTGGCACGTCATCGACGCGCAGGACGTTGTCCTGGGCCGTCTGGCCACGCAGGCCGCCACCCTTCTCCGGGGCAAGCACAAGCCGGTGTACGCGCCTCACGTCGACACCGGTGACTTCGTCATCATCGTCAACGCCGACAAGGTGCACCTGTCCGGCAACAAGCGGACTCAGAAGATGGCCTACCGCCACTCCGGCTACCCGGGCGGCCTCCGGTCCGTCCGCTACGACGAGCTGCTGGAGAAGGACCCGGCGAAGGCCGTGGAGAAGGCCGTCAAGGGCATGCTCCCGAAGAACACGCTGGGCCGTCAGATGCTCTCGAAGCTCAAGGTCTACGCGGGCGACCAGCACCCCCACGGTGCTCAGCAGCCCGTGCCGTACGAGATCAGCCAGGTCGCGCAGTAAGTCCGGCCACCGCCCCGATACAGAGAGAAGTTGAGGAGAACCGTGGCCGAGACCACTGCTGAGACCCCCGTCGAGGGCGTCGAGGAGTACACGACCGAGACCCCCGAGGCGCCGGAGGAGTTCACCTCCGAGTCGCTCGCATCCCGCTTCGGCGACCCGCAGCCGGCCGCCGGCACCGGGCGCCGCAAGAACGCCGTCGCCCGTGTCCGCATCATCCCGGGCAGCGGCAAGTGGAAGATCAACGGTCGCACCCTTGAGGGCTACTTCCCCAACAAGGTGCACCAGCAGGAAGTCAACGAGCCCTTCAAGGTGCTCGAGCTGGACGACCGGTACGACATCGTCGCCCGCATCAACGGCGGCGGCATCTCGGGCCAGGCGGGCGCGCTGCGCCTCGGTGTGGCCCGTGCGCTGAACGAGGCGGACGCGGACAACAACCGCGGCCCGCTGAAGAAGGCCGGCTTCCTCACGCGTGACGCTCGGGCCGTCGAGCGGAAGAAGGCCGGTCTGAAGAAGGCCCGTAAGGGCACGCAGTACAGCAAGCGCTGACGCGCAGTTCAGACTGCGCCGTCGCGCAGCGGACATGAAGCGCCCCGGGGGTACGAAACCGTGCCCCCGGGGCGTTCGTCTATGGAGATGACGGCTGAGGACGGCGGCGGGGCGGTTCGCGTACCGCCGCGCGTACGACCCGCGTGCACTCGGTATACAACGCGTCGACGACGGGCACTTTTGCTGAGTGCGGGCGGCGTGTGCGCGTGCCGGGCACGGGGAGCGCGGAAGACCGGGGCGCGGCGGATACCTTGCACGGACGGGGACGGGCCCGCACCTTCGCAGGGACCGGGTGGTGTCCGGTCCGTATTCGCCTCATACGCGGCTCGTATACAGCTCGTATCCGGCGGTCGGGAAACCGCCCTCGGCCCGTACTCGGACTCGACTCGACTCGGAGGAACCACAAGTGGGACGTCTCTTCGGAACGGACGGTGTGCGCGGTGTCGCCAACGAGGGCCTGACCGCCGAGCTGGCGCTCGGCCTGTCGGTCGCGGCGGCTCATGTGCTCGCTGAAGTGGGCTCGTTCGAGGGGCACCGGCCGGTGGCCGTGGTCGGACGGGATCCGCGGGCGTCCGGGGAGTTCCTGGAGGCCGCCGTCGTCGCGGGCCTGGCCGGGGCCGGTGTGGACGTGCTGCGCGTCGGCGTGCTGCCCACCCCCGCGGTCGCCTACCTCACCGGGTCGCTCGGCGCGGACCTCGGCGTGATGCTCTCCGCCAGCCACAACCCCATGCCCGACAACGGCATCAAGTTCTTCGCGCAGGGCGGTCACAAGCTCGCCGACGAGTTGGAGGACCGTATCGAGGCGCTGTACCGCGAGCACGGCACCGGCCAGCCCTGGGTCCGTCCGACGGGCGCCGACGTCGGCCGCGTCCGCGACTACGACGAGGGCTTCGACAACTACGTCGCGCATCTCATCGGCGTGCTGCCGAACCGGCTCGACGGTCTGAAGATCGTCATCGACGGGGCGAACGGCGCCGCTTCGCGGGTCTCGCCCGAGGCGTTCGCGCGCGCCGGCGCCGAGGTCGTCACCATCGGCGCCGACCCCGACGGCCTCAACATCAACGACGGCTGCGGCTCGACGCACCTCGACGGGCTGCGTGCCGCCGTCGTCGAGCACGAGGCGGACTTCGGCGTCGCGCACGACGGCGACGCGGACCGCTGCCTGGCCGTCGACGCCCGGGGCGGGACGGTCGACGGCGACCAGATCCTCGCCGTCCTCGCCGTGGGCATGCGGGACGCCGGCCGACTGCGCAAGGACACCGTGGTGGCCACGGTCATGTCCAACCTCGGCTTCAAGCTGGCCATGGGACGCGAGGGGATCGAACTGCTCCAGACCGCAGTCGGCGACCGCTATGTGCTGGAGGAGATGAAGCGCGGCGGGTACGCGCTCGGCGGCGAGCAGTCCGGGCACGTGATCGCGCTCGACCACGCGACGACCGGGGACGGCACGCTCACGGGTCTGATGCTCGCGGCACGCGTCGCCGAGACGGGCAAGCCGCTCGCGGAGCTGGCGAGCGTGATGGACCGCCTGCCGCAGGTGCTGATCAACGTGCGGGACGTGGACAAGAGCCGCGTCGAGACCTCCGGCGAACTGGCCGCCGCCGTCACCGAGGCCGAACGCGAACTGGGCGAGACGGGGCGGGTGTTGCTGCGTTCCTCGGGCACCGAGCCGCTGGTACGGGTGATGGTCGAGGCCGCCGACAGCGAACAGGCGGAGTCGGTGGCGAACCGGCTGGCGGATGTGGTGAAGAGCTCGCTGGGCTGAGGCGGGCGGGCCGGGGCCCGCGGTTGTATGCGGCTGGTGTACGGGCGCTGGGGCGTGCGGTGTACGGGGTGTATACGGCTGGCTCTGGTGGTTCCGGCGCTCTCGAGGGTGCGGCTCCGCGTCGGGTACGGCGGGGTGCTGGTGTGCCGTGGGTGTACGCGCTGTATACGGATGTCATGCCGTCCCGGGTGGTCCCGGTGGCTGCTTGTGGGTGCGCTCCGCACGATGCGTGCACGAGCTGTATACACGGGCGCTCCGGTGCTCTGGGGTCAGCGCGTGTGTGCTCCGTGCAATGTGCGTACGCCTTGTATACGCGGCGTTCTGAGATGGCCGGCGTGTGGCTTGTGCGGCGGCGCCATACCGTGTGCGTACGCGTCGTATACCAGCGTTCCGCGCTCTCCGGCGCGACCCGTGCGGTGCGCCACACCACGCGCGTACGCGTCGTATACCGGCATCCCCGGGGCAGCACACTGTGTGCGTACGAGCTGTATACCAGCGCTCCCCGATATACCGGCACGGCCCGTGCCGAGCCCCCCACACCACGTGCACACGAGCTGTATACCGGCCCGCACCCCGCCCATCCCTCGCCCCGCCCACCCCTCACAACCTCCGCAGTGACAGCCGCCGGACCCTGTGGTCCGCGCCCTTGTGGAGTTGGAGCGTCGCGCGGCCCCGTGTCGGGGCGATGTTCTCCCGGAGGTTCGGCTCGTTGACCGTGCGCCAGGTGTGCCGCGCGTACTCGAGCGCCTCCTCCTCCGGCACCCGCGTGTAGCGGTGGAAGTACGAGCGGGGGTCCTGGAAGGCCGTCTCGCGCAGGGCGCGGAAGCGCTGCAGGTACCAGGTCTCGATGTCGCTCGTACGGGCGTCGACGTAGACGGAGAAGTCGAAGTGGTCGGCGACGGCGAGGCGGGTGCGGCCGTCGCGGCCGGGCAGTGCCGGCTGGAGCACGTTGAGCCCTTCGAGGATGAGGATGTCGGGCCGCCGTACCGTCAGTTGCTCCCCGGGGACCCGGTCGTAGACGAGGTGCGAGTAGACCGGGGCGGTCACCTCCGGCTTGCCCGCCTTCACGTCGGCGACGAAGGAGAGCAGCGCGCGGCGGTCGTAGGACTCGGGGAAGCCCTTGCGGGACATGAGGCCGCGTTCGCGTAGTTCGGCGGTCGGCAGCAGGAAGCCGTCCGTTGTGACGAGTTCGACGCGCGGGTGCTCCGGCCAGCGGGCCAGCAGTGCTCGTAGCAGTCGCGACACCGTGGACTTGCCGACCGCGACGCCGATCACGAACGGAGCGCCGCGCCCGCCGCCGTCCCGCCCCCGCCCGGCGTCGCCGAGGAAGGTGTTGACGGCGTCGCGCAGCCCGTGTGTGGCCGCGACGTAGAGGTTGAGCAGCCGGGAGAGCGGGAGGAAGATCTCGCGTACCTCGTCGAGGTCGACGGCGTCGCCCAGCCCGCGCAGTTCCTCGACCTCGGCCGCGGTCAGCGGCAGCGGGGTGCGTTCGCGCAGTGCGCTCCACTCCGCGCGCGAGAGGTCGGCGTACGGCTTCGTCGGCACCCGGCCATTCTCCGCGTACGGCCCCCGACCGGAACCGGCAGGGGCGCATACGGAGAGGTCACAGCCCGGGTGCGGCACCGGAGCGGTACCGGATCGGGTCAGGAAACGGAATCTGTCCGGGGCGGCTGCGACCCTCGCGTGAAAAGAAGATGTGAGGACGGTGTACGCGCGGAGGGTTTTGCCGCTACGTTCCCGGCATGTCCCTGCGCATCGGCCGCATGAGCCTGAAGTACCGCATACGAAGACGACCCGTCCTGCCCGCTTCCGCACGGAACGGGGACTTCGCGGCCCGCATACAGAGCGATCTCGCGCTCGACGACCTCCCTGACGAGGACCTGGCCGAGGATCTCTCCGAGAGCCTCGACATGTACGTCCTCGGCAGCAAGCCCCGGTGCGAGGAAGCGGAGTATCTGGAGCTGATGGAGGACGCCATAGAGCGCATAGCGCGCGAGAGTTGAGCCGCCGCCCTCCGCGTCTCCGTTCGTTTCGTCCACGTCCGCCTCCGCGTTTCCGTCCGCCCCGTCCCGTCCTCATCAAGCATCGCCGTCCGCGTCTGCGGCCCCCGGGCCGTCGGCCGGGCGGCCGTCCGCGCGCAGGGCCCGTCCCGGACGCGTCTAGGGTTCTCGCATGTGCGGAATCGTTGCGTACGCGGGAGGGCGTTCCGTCCTCGGTGTCCTGCTCGACGGGCTGCGCCTGCTGGAGCGTCCCGGCTACGACTCCGCCGGAGTCGCCCTGCTCGTCGACGGCGGGCTGGCCGCGGCGAAGAAGGCGGGCACGTTCGAGGACATGCGGCAGGAGCTGAGGGCGCGTCCGCTGCCCGACGCGACGACCGGGATCGGGCACATCCGCAGCGCCACACACGGTCCGCCCACCGACGTCAACGCTCATCCGCACCTGGACGATTCGGGGCGCGTCGCCGTCGTACAGAACGGCGACATCGCCGACCACGAACGGCTGCGGGCCGAACTGGCCGCCCGCGGCCATGAGTTGGTCTCGCAGACCGACACCGAGGCCGCGGCGCATCTGCTCGCCGAGCACTTCTCCTCCTGCGGCGACCCGGCCGAGGCCATGCGCCAGGTCTGCCGCCGGCTCACCGGCGCCTTCGCGCTGGTGGCGGTGCACGCCGAGGAGCCCGACGTGCTCGTCGGCGGGTGCCGCGGCCTGCCGCTCACGGTGGGGACGGGCGACGGCGAGACGTTCCTCGCCTCCGACCCGGCGGCCTTCGCCCCGCACACCCGGGAGGCGGTCGACGTCGCCGACGGACATGTGGTGACGGTGCGGCCCGAGGGCGCGTGGATCACGGATCTGGACGGGGTACGGGCGGACCCGGTCCCGTACGAGGTACGGATCGGGAACGGCGGCCCCGGCAGCACCGACCGGACAGGCACGGGCACGGGCTCCGGAACCGGCGGCGAGACCCTCGGGGGCGTCCGGTGATCGTGGGAGTCGGCATCGACGTGGCCGCCGTCGACCGCTTCGGCGAGGCCCTGGAACGTACGCCTCAGCTCGCCGAACGGCTCTTCGTGGAGGCCGAGTTGTGGCTGCCGAGCGGCGGACGGCGCGGTGTCGCCTCGCTGGCTGCACGGTTCGCCGCGAAGGAGGCGCTCGCCAAGGCCCTGGGTGCGCCCGGCGGCCTGAGCTGGACCGACGCCGAGGTCGTGCAGGCCGACTCGGGGCAGCCCTCGCTGACCGTACGCGGGACGGTCGCCGCGCGGGCCGAGGCGATGGGGGTACGCGGGTGGCATGTGTCCCTGTCGCACGACGCCGGGATCGCCTCCGCCGTGGTGATCGCCGAAGGCTGAGGCTCCTCCCCGGCCGCGCACACCTCCTCCCCGCCGGGTCCGTCCGTCCCGTCCGTGTGGTCCCCTCAGATGCCGGGCCGTCAGACTGGGGGCATGAGGACTGCGTACAGCGTCGAGACCGTACGGGCCGCCGAGCGTGAGCTGATGGACCGCGTGCCACCGGGAGCCCTGATGCAGCGGGCTGCGGCGGGGCTCGCCGCGGCGTGCGCCGGGATGCTGGGACGTACGTACGGCAGCCGGGTCGTGCTGCTGGTCGGCAGCGGCGACAACGGCGGCGACGCGCTCTACGCCGGTGCCCGGCTCGCCCGCCGCGGAGCGGGTGTGAGCGCCGTACTGCTGTCGCCGGAACGCGTCCACGAGGGCGGGCTGTCGGCGCTGCGGGCGGCCGGCGGCCGGGTGCTGACGGCGCCGGGCGCGGTCGTCGAGGGAGCGGCGGTCCCGGTGGAGCCGGTCATCGCCCGCGCCGACCTCGTCGTGGACGGGATCGTGGGGATCGGCGGCAGCGGCGGTCTGCGGCCCGCGGCCGTGGAGTTGCTGGAGCTGGTGCGCTCGCCGGTCGTGAGCGTGGATCTGCCCAGCGGTGTGGACGCGGACACGGGCGAGGTCTCCGGTGTGGCGGTACGGGCCGACGCGACGGTCACCTTCGGCGCGTACAAGCCGGGACTGCTGATCGACCCCGCGCGCGAGCACGCCGGGGCGCTGCGGCTGATCGACATCGGGCTCGGGCCGTATCTCGGCGACCGTCCGGCCGTCGAGGCCCTCCAGCACCGGGACGTCGGCGAACTGCTGCCCCGGCCGGGCCCGGAGAGCGACAAGTACCGGCGGGGCGTGGTCGGCATCGTCGCCGGGTCGGCGCGCTATCCGGGCGCGGCCGTGCTCGCGGTGTCGGGAGCGCAGCGCGGCGGCGCGGGCGCCGTACGGTACGTGGGCCCCGCCGCGGACGCCGTGGTCACGCGCCACCCCGAGACGCTGGTCTCGCAGGGACCGCCGAGCAAGGCGGGACGGGTGCAGGCGTGGGCCGTCGGATCGGGCCTGGGGGAGGACAAGGACCGGCTGGAGGACGTGCTTCCGGCCGACGTGCCGCTGCTCATCGACGCCGACGGACTGCGTCTCGCGGACGAGGCGGCGCTGCGCGCCCGCAGCGCTCCGACCGTGCTGACCCCGCACGCCGGGGAGGCGGCGGCGCTGCTCGGCCGGGAGCGCGCGGACGTCGAGGCGCACCGCCTGGCCTCGGCACGCGAACTGTCCGACCGTACGGGCGCGACCGTGCTGCTCAAGGGGTCGACCACGCTCGTCGTCGGGCCCGGCGGCGTCCGCGTCAACCCGACGGGCAGCGGCTGGCTGGCCACCGCCGGGACCGGGGACGTGCTGTCCGGGCTGATCGGTTCGCTGCTCGCCGGGGGGCTGGACGCGCTGGACGCGGCCTCCGCCGGTGCGTATGTGCACGGTCTGGCGGGGCGGTTGTCGCCGCGTCCGGCCGGTGCCTCGGATGTGGCGGAGGCGCTGACCGCGGCCTGGCGCGACCTGCTGCGCGGCGGCGGACCCGGGACGGACTGAGTCCCTGGGCCCTCTCCGGGAGACCCGGCCGCCGCTCGCTTCCGGCAGTCAGCCGAGGTGCTTCTCGAAGAAGTGCTCCGCGTACGGATCGTCGTGGTATCGCGGGATCTCCCCGTAGCCGTGCCGTGCGTAGAGCCGCCGTGCCTCGACGAGGTCGCCGCGGGTGTCCAGCCGTACGGCCGTCGCGCCGAGGTCCGCCGCGGCCTCCTCGGCGGCGGTCAGCAGCCGGGAGCCGAGGCCGTGCCGGCGGTCCTCCGGGCGCACCCAGACCCGCTTGAGCTCGGCGGTCTTCGGACCGATGAGCCGCACGCCCGCGCACCCGGCGGCGCGGCCGCCCTCCGTCCGGTGCCGTACGACGAGGAGGACGCCGCGCGGCGGTGTCAGGTCCGCCGGGGACATGCCCGCGAACTCCTCGTCGATCTCCGTGGGCGTCGCGGGACGTCCGTAGTAGCGGCTGACGACTTCGTCGAGGTACGCGCGGTGCAGGGCGACGGCGTCCCCGCCGACGGCCGGTTCGCGCGCGATGGCCCAGCTCATGCTCCGTATTCTCCGCACCCCCGCAAGCGGTTTTCCCCGCCGCGTACGGAGACGTGGAGAGGACGAGGAGAGGCAGGGAGACACGTGGAGAAAGGCCGTACGGGGGCCACCTGAGACACTGAGACCGTGAACGACCGCTCCAGCCCCACGACTTTCCCCGGGCCGCCCGCCGCCGAAACGCTACGGGCGCGCGCCGAGATCGACCTCGACGCCGTACGCGCCAACGTCCGTACGCTGCGCGCCTGTGCGCCGCGCGCCGAGCTGATGGCCGTCGTGAAGGCGGACGGCTACGGGCACGGCGCCGTTCCGTGCGCCCGCGCGGCGCGCGAGGCGGGCGCCGCCTGGCTGGGCAC
>NZ_LJGW01000228.1 GCF_001751255.1 Streptomyces nanshensis
GACACAACTCCTCGCCGTCGAGGCAATCGGTGCGGGTTGGTCGACACGCTCCCGCCGGTTGCCCGACGGGGCAAAGCAAAGTTTTCAATCCGCGGATAACGGCGGGTTATGAGTCCAGATAGGCGTCCACCAGGGCATCCAGCGCACCGCGCAGCCCGGCTCCTCTGGCGACCTCGAGCAGGGCCCGTACGATGGCCGGCTCCCGCTCTTGCTCGATGAGGACGAGACCGACGCGGGGACTGCGGCCGGGGTCGTCCGAGTTCAGCCGTACGACCCGCATCCCGCGGGGGATGCCGAACATGTGCAGCCACGCATGGGAGATCACACTCGACCACCGGCCCGAGGCGAGATGCGCATACAGGTCGGCGACGGTGTCGGCTTCGATGGCCGGGGAGGCCGAGGTCCCGTCCGCGGCGAAGAATCCGTCGAGGATGCGGCGGTTGCGCATCTGCGCGTCCAGCAGGCAGAGCGGGAGATCGGCGACCTGGGCCCAGCGCACCTTCTCCTGCGCGGCGCACGGTCCCTCCACGGGCGTGAGCAGCAGATACCGCTCCTCGTACAGAGGGAACTTGCGTACGCCCCGCAGATCCTCGTCGTCCAGATACGTCAGCGCCGCATCGATCTCGAACTCGGTGAGCCGGTGCATGATGTCGCGCGAAGACAGCGACTCCAGCCGGACCTTGGCGTGTGGATGCCGCTCGCAGAACGGTGTGGTGAGCAGCGAGGCGACCGACGAGGCCGTGGGGATGACGCCCAGGCGCAGCGTGCCGGTCAGCCGGCCTCGCATGGCGGTCAGGTCCTGCTGCATCGAGTCGCGCTCCCGCAGAATGCGGTGTGCCCAGAGCAGAACGCGCTCGCCCTCCGGGGTCAGCCCCTCGAAGCGGGCACCGTGCTGGACGAGCGGCACGTCCAGATCGCTCTCCAGCTTCCGTATCCCGGCCGACAGCGCCGGCTGCGAGACGAAACACGCGGCGGCGGCACGCGCGAAGTGACGCTCACGGGCGAGCGCCACCAGATATTCCAACTGGCGAAGCAGCATGCCCCAGCGTGCGCCCATCGCGCGAGCACAGTCCAGAGCGGCAACCGCACATGCCCGCTCCACATCGAGAATTCCTGGCAGCGGCAGGGAAGACGCGGCCCGTGCCTGGCTGTTGCGCCGGTGAGCACCGACGGCCCGGCGCGCAGGGTCATGGGCGGCGAACCGGTCCCACGGCGCGCGGAGCACGGACCGCCCCCGCGCCCGGCGGTCCCGGGACCGGGCACCTACCCTGCAACGAGGTCCACACCGAGGAGGGGCAGACCATGGCAGGCGACCGGCCCAGCCCGCCCGCTACCACACCCGGCACACCCCGGCGGCTGCCTCCCGGACAGCGCCGGGTCCGGGGATGGCCCGTCTCGCACTACGGCCCCGTCCCCAAGTTCCGGCCCGACCGCTGGAATCTGCGGATCCACGGGGCCACGGCGTCCGGAGAGGAATCCCTCTGGTCGTTCGACGACCTGCCCGACCTGCCGCACGTCACGGTCGTCGCCGATCTGCACTGCGCGACCGGAATCACCTCGACCGACCACGAGTGGTTCGGCGTCCCCGCCACGGTCCTCCTGGAACTGGTGCCGCCGGCGCCCGAGGTCACACATGTGATGGCGTGGGCGGAGTACGGCTTCGGAGCCAACCTCCGCCTCGCCGACTTCGCCGCCGAGCGGACCCTCCTGGCCACACACCACGACGGTGAACTGCTCACCGCCGAGCACGGCTTCCCGCTGCGTCTGGTCGTGCCCCATCTCTTCGGCTACAAGAGCCCCAAGTGGCTGCGCGGCATCGAGTACATGACCGCGGACCGCCGCGGCTTCTGGGAGGAACGCGGCTACCACAACCTCGCCGACCCCTGGAAGGAACAGCGCTACTCCCACCAGGAACAGCCCGGCGACGGACCGCCGCTGTAGGGCAAGGCGAGCGGTTCGGCGCGGGCCGGGAAGCTCCTCGTCGAGGCAGGAGTCGAGTGCGCGGATGTCGTCGGCCTTCAGCCCCGCGCCGGGGAAGGTGCGGATGTTGCGGACGCATGTGACGGGCGGGGAAGGACGCCCGCGATGATGAAGTCGTCGGCGCCGATGACGAATACCGTCGAGAACAGACCGACGAGCCGGCCGGAACCGGTGGGCGCCGGCGGGCGCCTTTCTGAGAATCCATGGGTTCACTGGTCCTTCGCGCATCCTGGCTTTTTCAAGGAATTCGCCGGTCACGCCAGAACCCTGACGCCGTGTCAAGGTCGACTCAGATCGGCGTGACGTGCCGGGACGCGTCCGGCTCAGGTCCGTGTCCGGGCATGCGCCGACCGTGGACTGTGGCGATCTCGCCGTAGCCGGCGGCCGGTTCGCGCTGCTGCGAAGGGCTGTTAGAGTGCGCGCATGGACTCCGTACTGTTGACAAGTCGGCGTGTGATCGACCACGCACGCGTCGCAAGCTGTCTCTGTATCTGACGAGCAGTCCACTCCGGCCACACGTGCTCTGAGGCACCTGCCCTGACGGGCGGACGGCTTCGAGCACGGGTCATCGCAGCCATTTCCAGGGCCCGTTGAGGGCACGCGCGAATTCGCCCGTGCCCGTGGTCCGCGCTGCATTCTCACTTCTGTCGGTGGCGTCTTCGCCGCGCGTTCTCGGCGATCCGACCGCCGTCCCCTTTCCGCTTTCCCCTGCCCTTTTGCGCTTTCCCTTTTGCACTTGCCCGCGTTCTCTCTGGAGGTCCTGTCATGTCCGAATCGTCGATACCCGACGAGCCGTCGAACGCACCGCAGTTGCCGCCCCGCCGGTGGAACCGCCGGAACGTCGCCTTGCTGGCGTCCGTCGCCGTCATCCTGGTCGCGGGGCTCGTCGTCGCTCTGGTTCTCTCCTTCAGCGGCGGACCGAAGTCCAAGACCGTGAGCATCGGCGTCACCGACGGGTCGCAGCCGTACTGGAAGACGTTCGCCGCGCTGGCGAAGAAGAAGCTGGGCGTGAACGTGAAGTACGTCAACTTCACCGACTACAGCCAGCCCAATCCGGCGTTGAAGGAGAAGCGGCTGGACCTGAACCAGTTCCAGCACATCCAGTACCTGGCGGACTACAACGTCACGGCGCACGACGACCTTCAGCCGGTCGGCGCGACGGCCGTCTACCCGCTGCCGCTGTACTCGCTGAAGTACAAGTCGCTTTCGGCGCTGCCGGACGGGGCGAAGGTGGCGATTCCGAACGACGAGGTCAACGAGGCGCGGGCGCTCCTCGTCCTCCAGGCGGCGAAGCTGCTCACGCTCAAGGACGGCGGTACGACGTTCTCCAGCACCTCGGACGTCACACAGCACAAGGTCGAGCTGGTGACCCTGGACGCGTCGCAGACCGCCAGGGCGGTACAGAGCGGCTCGGTCGCCGCCTCGGTCGTCAACAACAACTTCGCGACCAGCGCGAAGCTTTCGGAGTCGGACGCGATCTTCCAGGACGACCCCAAGAGCGCCGTCGCCGCGCCGTACGTGAACGTCTTCGCCTCCCGGGCCGCCGACAAGGACGACCCGACGTACCGCAAGCTCGCCGCGCTCTACCAGGACCCGTCGGTGCAGAAGGGCGTACAGAAGGCCAACGGCGGCACCGCGGTGTTCCGCAAGCAGTCCCCCGGGCAGTTGCGGTCCGAGCTGGCGAAGGTCGAGAAGCAGGCCGAGGCGGCGAAGAAGTGACCGTGGCGGAACCGGAGTCGACGACCGGCGGCGAGCCGTCCGGCTCGCCGGAACAGGAACAGGAACACGGACAGGAACACGGACAGGGGCAGGGACACGAACGGGGACAGGGACAGGGACAGGTGCATGTCCGCCTGGAGCATGTGCACAAGACCTTCCCGGGCAAAGGCCAGCGCAGCACACCGTTCGTCGCCCTCGACGACGTCAGCGCGGACATCCGGCGGGGAGAGGTCTTCGGCATCATCGGGCAGTCCGGGGCGGGCAAGAGCACGTTGATACGGCTCGTCAACGGTCTGGAGTCACCGACGTCCGGCACGGTCCGCGTGGGCGACCACGACCTCACCGCGCTCGGCGAGCGGGACCGCCGGCAGGTACGGCGCGACATCGGCATGGTCTTCCAGCAGTTCAACCTCTTCCGATCCCGCACGGTGGCGGGCAACGTCGCCTATCCGCTCAAGGTCGCCGGGGTCGGCCGGCCCGAACGGGACCGCAGGGTCGCCTCGCTGCTGGACTTCGTCGGTCTGCTCGACCGCGCGCACGACCACCCCGAGCGACTGTCGGGAGGGCAGAAGCAGCGCGTGGGCATCGCCCGCGCGCTGGCCACCGAGCCCTCGCTGCTGCTCGTGGACGAGGCGACCAGCGCGCTCGATCCGCAGACGACCGGCGAGGTGCTGGCGGTGCTGCGCCGCGCCAACCGGAAGCTGGGCGTCACCATCGTGATCATCACCCATGAGCTGGACGTGATCCGCGCCGTCGCGGACCGGGTCGCCGTGCTCCACGACGGGCGCATCGTCGAACAGGCCGGTGTCTACGACGTGTTCGCCCGCCCGCAGGCGGAAGAGACCGCGCGCCTGATCGGCACCACGCTGCGCGAACGTCCCTCCGAGGCCACGCTGGAACGGCTGCGGCGCAAGCACACGGGCCGGATCGTCTCGGTCCGTATCCAGGACCGCGCCGGGCTCCAGACCGAGGTCGCCCGCGTGTTCGCGGAGCACAAGGTGGCCGCCGAGATCATCTTCGGCGGCATCGGCGAAGTACAGGAACGGCCCGTCGGAAGCCTCACGTTCGAACTTCTCGGCGAGACGGCCGCCATCGACGACGCCCTCCGCGCGCTGCGCGCCGAGGGCGTCGACCTGATCGAGGAGAACCCCTGACGTGGACGAGTTCCTCACCAATCTGCCGGTCTACCGGGACGCGATCCGGCAGACGTTCTACATCGTCCTGGTCTCCCTCGCGGCGGGAGGCGTGCTCGGACTCGGCCTGGGACTGGTGCTGTACGCGACCAGGCCGGGGAACCTGCTGGCCAACCGCGCGGTGTTCGTCGTCGTCAACGTCCTGGTGAACGTGGTCCGTCCGGTGCCGTTCGTCATCTTCCTGACGGCCATCCAACCGCTCATGCTGCACACCATCGGCACCACGATCGGCACCGACGCGGTCACCTTCGCCCTGTCGCTCGCGGCGGCGTTCGCCGTCAGCCGCATCGTCGAACAGAGCCTGCTCACCGTGGATCCCGGAGTCATCGAGGCGGCCCGCGCCGCCGGGGCCCGCCGCGTCGGCATCCTGATCACCGTCGTGATCCCCGAGGCGCTCGGCCCGATCATCCTCGGCTACACGTTCATCTTCGTCGCCGTGGTCGACATGTCCGCGCAGGCCGGCCTGTTCGGCGGCGGCGGCCTGGGCGACTTCGCCATCACCTACGGCTCCCAGCGCTACAACTGGCCCGTCGTCTACATCACCGTCGCGACCATGATCGTGATCGTGCAGGCCGGCCAGTTCCTCGGCAACTGGCTCGCTCGCCGCGCGCTGCGCCGATGAGCGCGCTCACCCGGCCCTCTGCCGTACGCCAACGTGCCCCGACGGTGGGCCGGTTCACTCCGGATCGGCGGAAGTCCCGTTCCCCGCCCCGTCCTTGGGCAGCACGGTGAGCAAGTCACCGGGTGTGCACTCCAGTACGTCGCAGATCGCGGTCAGGGTGGAGAAGCGCACCGCTTTGGCCCGCCCGTTCTTGAGGACCGAGAGATTGGCGACCGTCACCCCGACCAGGGCGGCGAGGTGGGCCAGTGTCATCCCTCGCGCCGCCAGCAGGCGGTCGAGGTGGCAGGCGATGCGGTGCTCATCGGCGGAAACGGCCACGCTCAGACCAGACCGTCCACGTCCGTCGCCAGATCCGCGCCCCGTCGGAACGCCTCGGCGAGCGCGAGCAGCAGCAACGACACCAGCAGCGGCACCCCGTCGATATGGACGGCCCAGGCGAACGGGCCGTCCCCGCCGCTCAGACCGGTCCGGTTCAGCACGAACGCGGTTGCCACATGGGGCAGCAGATCCGTCGCGATGCCGCCGACCGCGATCAGCCCGGCGAGGGCCGACAGGCGCTTCGCGCTGCGCGGCTGGAACGGCCGCCCCTGACCGATGTCCAGCAGCAGACGGCGCAGCAGTAGGGACCCGCCTACGGCGCACAGGCCCAGCACGAGCTTGTCGGCCCGGCTCAGCAATTGCTCCGTGACCGTCGATCCGTACGAGTGCAGCGTCGTCGAGCTCAAGTCGGCCTTCAGCCAGGTGCGTTCGGGTGCGTGGGCGATGTCGAGGCGGGTCTTCTCCGGGTCGTCCGCCCGGCCGGCGAGGGCCGTCCCATCTCCGGCGTGGTCGCCGCCGGACGAGGGCAGGGTGAGCTGCGACGTCGTACGTACGGTGACGGGGACGTCGACGTACGAACCCGCGTGCGCCGCTCCGTTGATCGCGAAGGCCACGGTGAACACCATATTGACCATCGCCGCCCACGGGATCGCCGCGGCCAGGAAGCGGATCAGTCTGCCGCTCGCGTAGGGCCGGACGTGCGGTGACGGGCCGGTGGCCGAAGTGCCGGGCATGGCAGGTGCGTTGGGAGAGTCCACGGTTCCTCGATCGGGGTCGCGAGAGGGGCGCAGCGCGCCGGACACCGCAGGACCATATCGTTTATCGATGCGATCGACAATCGATATGGTCAGCCGCTCCGGGCGGCGCCCCGCCTCCTGCCGATCCACCGCCGTCGACGGCGGTGGTCCGCTCTCGACGGCGACGGTGGCGTTCCCTACGGTGACGGCCGGCTGGCCGCGGTGGCGGATCTGATGTAGCTGCGGACGTGCGACGCGGCGCCGGGAGCGCGATCATCGGGACATGGACATCACCCTCCGACTCGCGCAGCAGCCCGAGGCCGACGAACTGCTCAGCCGCAGCCCGCTCGCCGTCATGACCGGCATGCTGCTGGACCAACAGGTGCCCATGGAATGGGCGTTCACCGGCCCGTACACCATCGCGCAGCGCATGGGCGAGGACGATCTCGACGCGCACGCCATCGCCGCCCGCGACCCCGAGGAGTTCGCGGAACTGCTCTCCCGCAAGCCCGCCGTGCACCGCTACCCCGGCTCGATGGCCAAGCGCGTACAGCAGCTCTGCCAGTACCTCGTCGACCACTACGACGGCGACGCGAGCGCGGTGTGGCGCGACGTGACCACCGGCAAGGAGGTCCTCGCCCGCCTCAACGCCCTGCCCGGATACGGCAAGCAGAAGGCGCAGATCTTCCTCGCCCTGCTGGGCAAGCAGATGGGCGTGACCCCCGAGGGCTGGCGCGAGGCCGCCGGCCCGTACGGCGACGCCGACGCGCACCGTTCCGCGGCCGACATCACCGGGCCCGGGTCGCTGGAGCGCGTACGGGCGTACAAGCAGGAGATGAAGCGGACCGCGAAGAAGAAGTGAGCCCCGTCACCGAAGGCGCACCCCCGCCTGCTTGGCAGCCGGAGCCATCGAGTAAAACTTTGTGAACTGATTCACAGCAAACCCTTGGCCGGGTTGCGCACTCCGTGCTGAGATGCGCACACATCCGGCTCGGAGCTCAACGGTGCGCTTGGAGGGCAACTGTGGCGGAAACCGCCATGTCACGTTCGGTACGGCTGGAGCCAGGGGACGGCGAACCGGCTCCGGTGTTCGGTGGTGGCGCACCGCCGCCGGGGCCGGGCAGGACCTCGCCCGTGGACGGAGCGGTGTGGCGGTTGCGCTCGCGCGGCTGCTGGGAGGACGCGGCCGCACTCCTGGAGCCGTACGCGGCGACGGACACGGCGGCCTCGCTGCGGCGCGCGGCGCTGCTGGTGGAGCAGTGCATGTACACGGGGGACGGCTGGGACGCGGCGGAGTCCGCGCTGCGCGCCGCCGAGGCGCTCGCCCAGGACGACGAGGAGCGCGGGGCCGCGGCCTGCGAACGGGGCCAACTCGCGTACACGGCAACGGTTCTGGGCGTACGGGACCGCTCCGACGAGGCGCGGGCCGCGCTCGGCAGGGCCGCGGCGCTGCTGCCGCCGGCGGCCCGTGGACGGGCCATGCTGGACTACCGGCGCGGGCTGCTCGCCGAACACCTCAGCGACACACCGCAGTCGGCGATCGCCGCGTACCGGCGCGCGCACGCCGCGGCGACCGCACTCGACGACGTACTGCTGTGCTCCTTCACCCTGCGGCATCTGGCCGGGCTCGCGCTGCGGGAGGGCGAAGTGGCCGACGCGCGGCGGGGGTTCACCGAGTCGCTGCGGCTGCGCGAGGAGGTGGGCTTCCTGGTCGGCATGGCGCCCGCCCTCACCTCGCTCGCGGACGTGGAGCCCGAGCCGGAGGCGACGCGGCTCCGCGAGGAGGCCGGACGGCTCTTCCGGCTGCTGGGCGGTGTGCCGACATGGCTGGCGGACCAGGTACCGGCGCCGCCGCCGGCAGCCGCGTAGCCGCGCGGTCCTGTGACGGCTGCGGCCCGCGTGGCCGGTGTGCGTCCCGCGTGCAACCGGCCCGCGCCGCAGGCGAGTTGAACGGACCGCAGATGAGTCGAACCGGACCGGGACCGGGACCGGCGGACGTCAGGCGGTCACATGGGCGCGCATCAGGCGTTCGACGGTGGTCAGATCGCGGACGCGCAGCGCGTCCAGCAGGGCCACGTGGTCGGCGGCGTCCCGCAGCAGTTGCTCGGTGCGCAGCGACCGTACGGCGGGCGCCGGCCTGCGCTGCGTACGGCGCTGGATGTCCGTTGCTATGGCGACGAGTTGGCGGTTGCCGGTCAGCTCCAGCAGCGCCCGGTGGAACGCGGAGTCGGCGTCGGCGTAGGCGGCGCGGTCGCCGTGGTCGGCCACGGCCAGCGCCTCGTCCGCGTACGGGCGGAGGCTCTCCCAGCACTCCGGCGGCATCGTACGGGCGGTCTCCAGCACCGAGGGGACCTCCAACAGCAGCCGTATCTCGGCCAGTTCGGCAAGATCGCGGTCGCTGCACTCCGCGACGCGGAAGCCCCGGTTGGGCACGGTCTCCACGGCGCCCTCGCTCACCAGGCGCTGCATCGCCTCCCGTACGGGCGTCGCGGAGACGCCGAGGCGTTCGGCGAGCGCGGGCGCCGAGTAGACGACGCCCGGGGCGAGTTCACCGGAGAGCAGGGCCTCGCGCAGAGCGGTGAGGACCTGTCCGCGTACGGAGTGCCGCTCGGGCTGCTTGACCTCGCGGGGGCGCGCATGCCGTGCCGGACGTACGGGTTCGCCGTGCAGCGCCGGATCGGGCTCCGTACGCTCCACCGCGCGCTCGGCGGGCGGCGTGCCGCCGGTCATCGCGGGCGGCGGCGGTTCGCTGTGCACATGCTCGCCCCGTGCCCCCCGGTCGCCTTCGGCCCCCGCGGGGTGCCGCTGACCGGCCGTGGCCGGACGGTGGAGGCGGTGGGGGTGGAGTGCGGCATGTCCCGCCGATCGGGGCGCATCCGCTGCGGTCTGCTCCATGTGCCCTCCAGGTCTCGCTGTGCACCATAAGCGGACCCGGCGCGAGATCAAACCTCCACGGCATCCTCTAAGGTAAGGCTTACCTGTTGGCGATCTCGATAGGTGGTCCGCTCATGGTCATGCCCGCCGTCGCCCCGGCCGTCGCCGGACCGGCCGCCGCCTCGCCTCTCTCCTCGGCGTACGCACGGCTGACCGAGGTGCTTCCGGCGCTGCGGGTGCGGGAGACCGGGCCCGGCGGCGAGCTTCCCGGCGGTCCGGAGTGGGTGCGGGGCGCCCGCCTGGCGCAGGGCGGTCCGGCTCTCGAGAGCTTCCTCGCACGGGAGGAGGCGGAGGCGGTCGGCGTCTACGGACGTACGCCCCGTCCGGACGTCACGGCGACCTTCGCACTGCACCGCTACACCTGGCCCGTGTGTCTGCTGGTGACCGTTCCGTGGTTCCTGCTGCGGCGGGTGCCGCGCGTACCGGTCGAGGCGGTCGCCCTGCGGCGTGCGGGAGGCGAAGTGGCCGTGCGCGTCGAGGAGTTCGCCTGCCTCCCGGACGACGAGGCGGCGCGCGAACCGGGTGCACGCGTCGTACCGGACGAGGAGGCGCTGCGCGCCGAGGTGCGGGCGGCGACGGCCGAACATCTCACGCCGCTGCTCGACGGGTTCGGGCCCGCCGTACGGCGCGGCCCGCGCGCCCTGTGGGGCCTGGCGACGGACGACATCACCGAGGGCCTGTGGTATCTCGGCCATCTGCTCGGCGAGGAGGAGCGCGCCAAGCGCGAGGCCGGACTGCTGCTGCCGGGCGGCACGCTTCCGTACGCGCGGTCCGCCGGCTTCCGCGTGCTGGACGGTCCGGACGGCGAGCCGCTGGCGACCCGCGACCGGGCGAGCTGCTGCCTCTACTACACGCTGCGGCCCGAGGACACGTGTGTGACGTGCCCCCGCACCTGCGACGCCGAACGCGTCGCACGGCTGTCCCCCGCCCACTGAGCAGTTCGAGACCAAACGCCCAACTCGGTCCCGGGAGGGCCCCGTTGGCGTGCACTTGTGCCGTATCGCCGTGGCCGCGCCGGGAGTTGCACAAGGATGCCTCGCGTCGGAACAGAACGGGACAGAGCCAGGCGGGGCCGTACGACGGGCGGCCGAGGGCGGCAAGGGGCATCGGATGACAGTGACGGATCTACCGCTGAGCTGGGTGGTGGCGGGCGCCGTGCTCCTCGCCGGGGCCCTGGCCGCGGTGGTGCTGATGGCACGGGGCAGACGCGCGGGCGGCGGCGCGGGCGACGAGGACGGCGCGGGAGCGGACTCCTGGGAACAGCTCGAACAGCGCCGCCGCCGCAAGGAGACCGTGTACGCGACGGCCGCCTATCTGCTGCTCTTCTGCTGTGCGGCGGTCGCGGCGGCGCTCTCCTTCCACGGGCTCGTCGGCTTCGGACGGCAGAATCTGCGGCTGACCGGCGGCTGGGAGTATCTCGTGCCCTTCGGGCTGGACGGGGCGGCGATGTTCTCCGCCGTCATCGCGGTGCGCGAGGCGAGCCACGGGGACGCGTCGCTCGGATCGCGGCTGCTGGTATGGGCGTTCGCGGGTGCGGCGGCCTGGTTCAACTGGGTGCACGCGCCGCGGGGCGCGGGCCATGCGGGGGCGCCGCAGTTCTTCGCGGGGATGTCGCTGTCGGCGGCCGTCCTCTTCGACCGTGCGCTGAAGCAGACCCGCCGGGCCGCACTGCGTGAACAGGGCCTGGTTCCCCGGCCGTTGCCGCAGATCCGGATCGTACGGTGGCTGCGCGCGCCCCGGGAGACCTTCCGCGCCTGGTCGTTGATGCTGCTGGAGGGCGTACGGACGCTGGACCAGGCCGTCGACGAGGTACGGGACGAGCGGCGGCGGCAGGAGCAGGAACGTATCCGCCGCAAGGAGCAGCACAGGCTGGAACGGGCCCGGGTCAAGGCGCTGGGCAGACAGCAGCGGCGGCCGGGGCGGCGCGGACGGCTCGTCACGGCGGCCGGGCCCGGTGCGGAGCTTCCGGCGGGTGCGTCCGCGGCACCGGCGGGGCAGTCGG
>NZ_LJGW01000235.1 GCF_001751255.1 Streptomyces nanshensis
CGGCCACCGCGGCCCGCCCCCGGCGCAGCAGTCCCACGCCGTGCAGCAGCCGCGCGGGGTCGCCGCACACCACAAGTCCCGCCTCGGCGGCGCGCGTTCGGACCTGGTCGCTCACGCCGTACCAGGCGAGCCCGAGCGACGCCCGCAGCCGCCCGGACGCGGCCGTGACCGTGGGCAGCAGGCCGTCGGCGAGGTACTCCATGCCGCCGAGGTAGAGCAGCAGCAGATCGACGTGCTCCTCCTCGTCGATGATGCCGAGCACCTTCTCCAGCAGCGCCGGGTCGTTGATGACCTGCGGTGTGAAGTCCAGCGGGTTGCGGACGGCCGCGAACGCAGGCAGTACGGCGGTCAGTTCGTCCCCGGCACGCGGGGAGAAGTCGACGAGGGGCACGCCCAGCCGCTCGGCCGCGTCGGAGAGATAGGCGGCGGCGCCCCCGGAGTTGCTGGCGACCGCCACGCCCTCGGCGGCGGTGCCCAGCGCGGCGGCCCGCGCGACGTCGAGCGCGTCGTCCATGGTGCGCAGGCGCACGGCGCCGTATCTGTCGAAGAGGGCGTCGAACGCGTCGTCGTCGCCGGAGATCTGGGCGGTGTGGGAGGCGACGGAGTCCCGGCCGCGCGCGGAGGCGCCCGCCTTGACGACGAACACCGGCTTGCCCGCGCGGCGGGCCGCCTCGAAGGCGTCGCCGAGACGGGCGCCGCCGACCGTGCCCTCCAGATAGCCGACGATCACCTCGGTCGCGTCGTCGTCCGCGAGGTGCTCGACGTAGTCGGCGAAGGTCAGGCCCGCCTCGTTGCCGGTGGCGATCACATGGGAGAACCGCACGCCCGCCCAGTGCGCCTCGGTGAGCAGGTTGAACGCGGTGCCGCCGCTCTGCGAGACCAACGCCACGTTCCCCGGGGGCAGTTCGGGCAGCGTCTCCAGCATGGTCGCGAACGTGCCGAACGTACGGGGCTCGATCGAGGCATAGCCGAGGCTGTTCGGGCCGACCAGCGCCACGTCGTGCGTACGGGCCGCCGCGGTCAGCCGGTCCTGCAACCGCCGCCCCTGCTCGCCGGTTTCGGCGAAGCCCCCGGCGAAGACCACGGCCGCGCCGGCGCCGTGGGCCGCGGCCCGCTCGAACGCGTCGGTGGCCGCCTCGGCCGGGACGCAGACGAGATAGAGGTCGATGCCGTGCGGCAGGGACTCGATGTCCGGGTGGCAGGGGACGCCCTGGACGGTGTCGTACTTCGGGTTCACCGGCCAGATCTCGCCCTCGTACCGCCGTTGCCGCAGGATCCGCAACGGGCGCCCGCCGATGCGCCGTTCGTTGTCCGAGGCGCCGACGATCGCGATGCTCCGCGGCCGCAGCAGCCGCTCCAGCTCAGGCACGTGCCTCACCCGCCAGATAGCGCTCCAGGTAGGGGACGAGCCCGCCGCTGTCGAGGACTTCGAGCATGGCGGGCGAGAACGGCTTGGTCGTCATCACTGCTCCACTGTCGATGTCGGTCACCCGGCCGGTGGCGAAGTCGACTTCGAGTTCGCCGCCCTCCTCGACGGCTGCCGTGATCCCCGGGCAGATCGCCACGGGGAAACCGGCGTTGAGCGAGCGGCGGACGAAGGCGGAGTCCGTGGACTCCACGACCGCCGCCGCGATGCCCGCGGCCCGCAGCGCCATGGGGGCGGGCGGATGGCTGGGGATGCCGAACCCCCGTCCCGCGACGACGATGTCGCCGGGCCGCACCCGCGAGGCGAAGTCCGGGACGAGCCCGGCGAAGCACCGCCGGGCCAGGTCGGCCGGGTCGTGGTCGTCCCCGAAGTTGCGCAGTTCGGAGAAGCGCACGATGCCGTCGTCGCCGCTGATCCAGTCGCCGAACTTCCAGACACGGCCGCGCCGTACGGCCGGTGAAGGGGCGGCGGAGGTGCTAGCCGAGGACATGGACGGCTCCCTCCGCCGGCAGGAGTTCCCGTGGATCGGTGATCCGCCCGGTGACGGCCGAGGCGGCCACGACGTACGGGCTCGCCAGATAGATCTCCGCCGTCCGGCTCCCGGCGCGCCCCGGGTAGTTCTCCTGGTTGGTGGAGACGGCGACGTCCCCGTCGCCCAGCGCCCCCAGATAGCCCCAGCAGGTCGTGCAGCCGGGGGAGAGGACGGTCGCACCGCGCTCGGTGAACAGCTCGACCAGTCCCTCGCGGGCCGCCTGGGCGTAGACGCCGGGGCTGCCGGGCGTGACGTACATGGTCACGCCCGGCGCGATGTCGTGGTCGCGCAGCACCTCCGCGGCCGCCCGCAGATCCTCGATGCGGTTGCTGGCGCACGAGCCCACCGTGGCCTGGGTGATGCGGCGCCCGCCGACCTCCGAGACCGGTACGACGCCGCTGTGCCGCGGCGGCACCGTGACGAACGGCTCCAGCGCGCCCAGGTCCCAGGTGCGCACCTCGTCGTAGGCGGCGTCCTCGTCGGCGGTGAACACCTCGTACGGACGGGACCCGGCCCGCTCGCGCACGTAGTCGAGGGCCACCTCGTCCACGTCCGCGACGGCCGTGTCGGCGCCCGCGTGGTACATCCCGGCCAGCAGCCCCTGACGGCTGTCGAGGCCGAGCCGCGCCAGCCCCGGGCCGCCGAACTCGACGCAGCGCTGCACCAGTCCGTCGCCGCCCGCGTACTCCCGGCAGATCGCCTGGACGAGGTCGCGTATCCACACGCCGCGCGGCAGCGTCCCCGTCAGCTCGAAGCGGACGCTCGCGGGCACCCGCACCCAGTTGGAGTCGCGCACCATCGAGACGAGGACCTCGGTGCTGATGGGCACGTTGAGCGCGCCGACCGCGCCGATGCTCGCGATGTTCGGCTCGTCCGAGAAGACGAGCAGCCCGGGGCGGGCGAAGCCGTGCTCGACCATGACGAGGTGCCGCAGGCCCGCGCGCCCGGCGTCGAAGAAGTTCGAGAAGCCGGTACGGCGGACGAACTCGCGGCTCTCACGGTTGCGGGCGACGTGCTCGGAGCCCAACGCGGCCTGGGGCGTGTGGTCCAGGACGGCGACGACCTTGTCGGGGTGGGCGATCTCCGGGACGCCCAGCCTCTCCAGGATCTTGATGTTCTTCCAGAAGTAGATGTCCTGCATGACCGTGTAGTCGGGGGTGACGGTCACGTAGTCCCCGGCGGCGACCGCGTCGGTGCCCGCCGCCCGCGCGATGATCTTCTGGGCGATCGTGAGGCTCATGGCGTCGCCCCCGACGCGGCGCTCTTCTTGATCTTCCCGGTGTCGAAGTCGTTGTACTTGCCGACGAATTCGTTCGTGTAGACGCTGCCGGGTTCGATGCCGTTCTCGATGAGCTTGTAGTCCTTGGCGTAGGTGATCCAGTGCTCGACGGCGGACTTCGGGTAGGCGCCCCACTTCTCGCGGGCGGGCGGGGTGCCGCCCTTCAGGGACTTCTCCCGTGCCTCGAACTGCCCGAGCGCCGCCTTCGTCGCGGCCTTCTCGCTGGAACCGACCTTGCTGTTGGGGTACTTGGCGAACATCATCCGCACGCCCGCCTCCGGGTTCGCGTCGGCGTAGACGGACGCCTTGGCCCAGGCCCGTCCGAAGCCGCCCGCCACGTCCGGGTTGTCCTTCAGCCAGCCCGCGGACGCGACGAGGCTGGAGGAGAAGAGGTCCTCGACGCCGTCGGGCTGGAAGAAGCGCAGCTTCTCGCCGCTGCCCGCCGTCATCGCGGCGAAGAGGGTGTCGTAGGTGATGAGGGCGTCGGCGCGGTGCCGCTTGAGGGCGTCCAGCGCCGGAGCGCCCGTGCCCACGGCCACGAACTTCACGTCGTCGTCCGGGTCCAGGCCCGCGTTGACGACGGCGGCCTTGGCGAGCTGCGCCGGTCCCGCGGAGAGGTCCTGTACGCCGACGGTCCTGCCCTTCAGATCGGCGGCCGAGCGGATCGTGCTGCCGGGCAGGACTCCGAACTGCGTGACGTTCTTCGTCGTCCAGTTGTAGGACATCTTGACGTCCTGGCCCTTGTCGGCGGCCTGCAGGACGACGTCGGGCGTCGAGGTCCCGATCTGCACCTTGCCCGAGGCGAGCGCCTGGACGACCCGTCCGCTCGTACCGAGGAAGACCGGCTTGACGGTGATGCCCTCGGCCTTGAAGTAGCCCTGGGCCTGTGCGATGGCGAGTTGGAGCATGTTGCCGCCGGGCGCGGGCGCGGAGACCCCGAAGGTGACCGTCTTTCCGTCGCCGCCCGCCGCCGTGGAGCTCCCGGCGCCGCCGTCGCCGCACGCGGGGAGGACGGAGAGCAGGAGGCAGGTCAGGACCGCCGATATGACCCGGAAACGGGTCCCCGAAGTTCTTGGAGTGCTCACGATCCTGTCCTTTCTGTTCACCAGAAGACCAGCCACTTGCGGAGCTGTACGACGATCTGGTTGAGCACGACGCCCATGGCCGCGAGGACGATGAGCGTCGCGAACACACCGGCCGTGTCGTAGTTGGTCTGTTGCTGTTGGAGGAGCACCCCGAGACCGTCCTGCGAGGAGACGAACTCGCCGAGGATCGCGCCGAGCAGCGCGAGCACGGTGGCGACCTCGAAGCCCGCCAGCACCGAGGGCAGCGCGGACGGCAGCAGCAGCTTCGTCCAGGTCTGGCGGCGGGAGGCGGAGAGCGAACGGAAGAGCTGCGCACGGTCCCGGTCGACCGACATCACGCCGCTCATCGTGTTGACCAGCAGCGGGAAGAAGGTCAGCGTCGCGGCGACCAGCACCTTCGGCGTCGTACCGAACCCGAACCAGATCACGAAGAGCGGTGCGAGCGCGATCTTGGGCAGCGACTGGAACGCCACCAGATACGGGTAGAACGTGGCGCGGACGACCGAGGACTCGCCGAGCAGCACGCCCGCGACGATCCCGGCGGCCGATCCGGCGAGCAGGCCCAGCAGGGTCTCCTTCAGCGTCACGAGGCCGTTGCTCCAGAGCTGGTCCAGCAGCGAACCCGAGCCGAACTGCGCCAGGACCTTCGACAGCGGCGGCAGGACGAAGTCCTTCACGCCCAGCAGCCCCGGCAGGAACTCCCACAGCGTGGCCACGACGACCAGCAGCAGCGCCGGCAGGCCCACGGTGCGCAGCGCGCGCCGTCCCGTGCCCGAACGGCGGGTCCCGGCAGGGGACTTGGCCGCGGCGGTGGCCCCTTTCGCCGTCGCGCCCGTCGTCGCTGTCGCTGTCGCTGTCGCCGTCTCCGCGGTCGTGTCCGGCCGCTGCCCGGTGTCCGGGACGGCCGCCGTGACCGGCCCGGCCTCCGCGCCCACGTCCCGGTCGCCCTGTTCAGAGAGCCGCATGGCTTCCCTCCCGGATGAAGTAGGAGCGGATCCGTCCGCACGCCGCCGCGAACTCGGGTGTCTGGATGACCGCGATGTCGCGCTCGCGCGGCAGGGGTACGTCGATGACGTCGAGCGTCCGGCCCGGCCGTGACGAGAGCACCACCACGCGCTGGGCGAGGAAGACGGCCTCGGGGATGTCGTGCGTGATGAGCAGGGTGGTCACACCGCTCGCGGACCAGATGCGCCGCATGTCGACGTTCATCTGCTCGCGGGTCATGGCGTCCAGCGCGCCGAACGGCTCGTCCAGCAGCAGCACGGCCGGGTCCGCCATCAACGCCCGGCAGATCGCGACCCGTTGCTGCATGCCGCCGGACAGCTCGTGCGGCCTGCGGTCGGCGAAGCCGTCGAGGCCCGCCCACGCGAGGAGTTCGTGAGCGCGTGCCCGGTCGCGGTCGTCCACACGGTGGTCGATCTCGCGCGGCAGGAGGCAGTTGCCGAGGACGGTCTTCCACGGCAGCAGCGTGGGCGCCTGGAACATCATCGACACGTCCCGCCGCGGCTTGCGCAGCGGTTCGCCCCCGACGGAGACCTCGCCGGTCGTGGGCTCGGCGAGCCCGGCGAACGTACGCAGCAGCGTCGTCTTGCCGCAGCCGCTGGGCCCGACGACGGCGACGAACTCACCGGGCGCGACGTCGAGGGAGAAGTCCTCCAGCGCGACGACGGGTTCCTTGCCGCGGGCGCCGAAGACCTGGGTGACGTTCCTGGCCGTCAGCCCCAGCGGCGTCGGCATCGAGAGCTGCGGAGAGCCGCCGCCGTCACCCCCGTCGCCGTGCTGCGGCTGCGGCTGCGGCTGTGGTACGGGACGCGCGGCCTCGGGGGCTGTGCCGGCGGAGGCGGCAGAGGCGGCGGATGCGGTGGCTGTGCGGTCAGTTCTGCGGAGCATGGCTTCCCTCCCTCACGAGCGGGCCGGGGTCGGGGAAGGTCCCGACGGGGACCGAGACGAGCGTGGGACGGTCGGCCGCGGCCGCGTCCTTGAGCATCCCGGTGAGCTGCTGCGGCGAGGCCGCCCTGGAGCTGTCGAGCCCGAAGATCCGGCCCAGGTCCGCGAAGTCCGGGTTGTGGAGGCGCGTGCCGAGCGTGCGGCCGTCGAACTGCTCGACCTGTGTGCGCAGCACGTTGCCGAACGCCCCGTCGTCGAAGACGACGAAGGTGACCGGCACGCGATGGGTGACGGCGGTCAGCAGCTCGGCCATGCCGTAGGCGAAGCCGCCGTCACCGGAGACGGACACGACGCGGACGTCGGGACGGGCGACCTGCGCGCCGACGGCCGTGGGAATGCCGTAGCCCAACGTGCCCTGGTAGCCCGGAGACAGGAAGGTCCGCGGCGCGTACACGGGGAAGGCGACCCGGGACAGATAGCTCACCTGCGTGAGTTCGCCGACGAGCACGTCCTCGTCCGCCATCCCGTCCCGGAGGGCGCCGACCCAGTCGGCCAACTCCCCGATCCCGGCGATCTGTTCGCCGCACCGGGTCCGTACGGCGGTCACGTCGCCCGGCGTCCACGCCGAGCGGCACCGGCCCAACTCCGCGGTGAGCGCGTCGAGTCCGAGGTGCGCGTCGCCGAGGAGGGCGACCGCGGGCTCGTGGGGTGTTCCCAGGTCCGCGGGGTCGGCGTTCAGCAGAACCGTTTCCGCGCCGGGTGCCAGCGGGGTGCCGTCCATCCGTACACCCCGGCTGCCCACGATCAGCACGACATCGGCCCGCGGCACGACGTCGCGGCCGCCGAGGCTGGTGAGCGTCCAGGGATGACGGTCGGAGAGCGCGCCGCGGCCGTTGGAGGTGGTGACCACCGGCGCCCGCAGCGTCGTCGCCAGTTCGCCGAGCGCCTCCGTCGCGCCGGCCGCGACCACGCCGCCGCCGCACAGCACGACCGGCCGCTCCGCCGAGGCCAGCAGCCGCGCGGCCTCCGCTACCGCGCCGGCGTCCGGCGCGACGCGTCGTACGTCTCCCGGTACGGGAAGCGGGAACGCACCGGCCGGCTGCTTGAGAAGGTCCTCGGGGACGGACACCGCGACGGGCTGCGGGCGTCCGTCGCGGGCTGCGGCGAGACCGTCGCGGACCGCCGCCGCCAGCCCGTCCGCGTCCCGTACCGGCAGGACGCGCTTGGTGACCGAGCGCAGCACCTCCTCCTGGTCGCGGATCTCGTGCAGCAGGCCCAGCCCGCCGTCGATGGCCCACGCGGGCAGGTTCGCCGCGAGGCACAGGACGGGGGAGGAGCAGGCGTACGCGGTGGCGAGACCGGTCATGGCGTTGAGCACGCCCGGACCCGGTACGACGGCGAAGACGCCGGTGCCGCCGCCCGCGCGGGCGTAGCCGTCGGCCATGTGCGCCGCGCCCTGCTCGTGGCGGCACGAGAGGTAGCGCAGGCTTCCGGCGCGGCGGGCGAACGCGTCGACGGCGTAGTCGAGTTGGACTCCGGGCACCCCGAAGACGGTCGAGACGCCGCCGGCGACGAGCTGGTCGGCGACCGCGTCGGCGCCGATGCCGGCGGTGCCCTCGGGGACGGCGACGAGTGCCGGTCCCGTGCCGGGCGCGGAATCAGACATGGAGTGCCACCGCCTTGGTCTCGAGGAAGCCTTCGATGCCTTCCAGTCCGCCCTCGCGGCCGAGGCCGCTGTTCTTCATGCCGCCGAACGGCAGCTCGGGGGCGAGCGGGAAGGGGTCGTTGACACCGATGACGCCGAACCGCAGCCGCTCGGCCATGCGCCACATCCGGGCGGCGTCCGTGCCGTACAGATAGGCGGCGAGGCCGTAGTCGGTCGCGTTGGCCCGGGCGAGCACGTCCTGCTCGTCGGTGAAGGAGAAGACGGGCAGCACCGGGCCGAATATCTCCTCCCGGGCCAGCAGCGCCGATTCGGCGACGCCGGTGAGCACCGTGGGCGCGTAGAACCAGCCGCGGCCGAGTGCGCCGTCCGTCAGCCGCGTCCCGCCGGTCAGGGCGCGGGCGCCGTGCCCGAGCGCGTCGGCGACCTGTGCCTCGACCTTGCGCAGCGCCGGTTCGTCGATGAGCGGCCCGACCTCGACGCCGTCCTCGGTGCCCGGGCCCACGCGCAGCCCGGCGACCGCGTCGAGAAGCGCCGCGCAGAACCGGTCGTGGAGTGAGTCATGCACGTAGAGCCGGTTGGTGGCGATGCAACTCTGGCCGCAGTTGCGGAACTTGGACGCCAGCACGCCCGCGACGGCCGCCTCCACGTCGGCGTCCTCCAGCACGATCGCCGGTGCGTGGCCGCCGAGTTCGAGGGCGACGCGCTTGAGCAGCCCGTCGCCGCGGCGCAGCAGGGTGAGCCCCACCTCGGTGGATCCGGTGAAGCTGAGCTTCGCGACCCTGGGGTCCGCCAGCAGCGTGCGCACCAGCGAGTCGGGCCGTGCCGTCGTCAGCAGGTTGAGTACGCCCTCGGGGCAGCCCGCGGTCGCGAAACGCTCCACCAGGGCGCGGGCGATGAGCGGCGTCTGCTCCGCCGGTTTCGCCACCGCCGTACAGCCCGCGGCCAGTGCGAGCGCGACCTTGCGCAGGAACATGCTCGCCGGGAAGTTCCAGGGAGAGACGGCCACGGTGATACCGACGGGCTGCTTGAGCACCATGCCGCGGCGGCCGCCGCCGAGGGAGACGAGCCGTCCGTCGGTGCGGCGGCCCTCCTCGGCCGCCCACTCGACGGCCGCGGCGCCGCTGAGCAGTTCGCCGCGTGCCTCGCCGAGGGGCTTGCCGCTCTCGCGGCAGAGCAGCAGGGCGAGTTCGTCGCTGTCGGTACGGATGGCGGTCGCGGCGGCGCGCAGGATCGCCGAGCGCCGCTCGGGCGCCAGGGCGCTCCAGCCCTCCGCCGCCTCCGCCGCCGCGTCGACGGCGGCCGACGCGTCGTCCGTACCGGCGTCGTCGGCGACGCCGACGGTCTCGCCCGTCGCGGGACTGCGTATCTCGTAGCGTCTCTCCGCGTGCCGCCAGTCCCCGGCGACCAGCAGGGTCGCCTCGCTCGTGCTCACCGTCCCGGCGCTCACCCTGTCGTCTCCACTTCCGTCTCCGTTTCGGTTTCGGTTTCGGCTTCCGTCGCCGTCGGCGTCTCCGCCGCCGTGCTCGTCCCCGCGTCCGTCTCCGCGTCCGTCTCCGTGCCGGTACCGGCGTCCGCCGACTCCTTCGCCCTGCGGTTGCGGTGCAGTTCCTCGACGGTGCCGTCGAGCATCGCTATGCGTGCCTCGCGTGCCTTCGCCGTGTGGTGCTGGGCCAGTTCGCCCGCTCGCCGCCCGTCCCCGGCCTCGATCGCCTGGAGGATCAGTTCGTGCTCCTCGAGGGAGCCGGTCGCGCGGTCGGGCAGCGAGAAGGTGGATCCCGGGTAGCGGTGGTGGGTGTCGTGGGCCTTGCGCAGCATCTCCAGCAGGAACGCGTTGCGTGACGCCACGCAGACCGCGTCGTGGAACTCGAAGTTGAGCCGCGCCATCAGCGCGGTGTCGCCGTCGTCCAGCGCCCACTTCATCTCCCGGTGCAGCCGCCGCAGCCGGATCATGTCCGTGGTGGAGGCGTTCTCGGCGGCCAGGCGTGCCGCGAGGCCGTTGAGCGCCTCCCGTACGGCGTAGACGTCGACGACCTCCTCCGGGCTGACGGTCGCGACCACCAGGCGGCGCCCGGCCGTCCGTTCCACGAAGCGCTCGGTCTCCAGCCGCAGCAGCGCCTCGCGGATGGGAGTACGGCTGATCCCCAGCGACTCGGCGATGGCCGGCTCTCCCAGGTGCTCGCCCGGCTTGATCGTGCCCGCCGCGATGACGTCGCGAAGTGCCAGGTAGACGGCCTCACTTGCGTTCGCGCTGCTGCGGTGGGACTTCCAGAGCTCAGCGAGCGAGGACCCCGCGCGAGCGCGGTCGGTCCCCGGACCGCTCTGTCCGTTCGTCGGTGTAGCCAACGTCACATACCTCCTGTCGACGGGAATATACAGTTGTACGCACGGGGGTCAAGACGCTCGACAAAAGCCGGTTCGGGCCGTTCGGCCTGCGGCGACGACCGCACGGCCAACTGGGCCGCGGGGCAGGGGAGATGGGGCGCCCCGGAGGCGGAGAAATAGCGCGGGCCCGTCCCGTGGGTTCCGGCCGCACGACGGCTCGGCGGCTGCCGCGCGACGGCGGCGGCCGTGAGGACCGGCTCGGGCCGGGAGTCCGGACACAGCGAACGGCCGCGCCTCCGGGGGTCGGAGACGCGGCCGTACGGGAGCCTTCCGTGCTACGGCGCCGGAAGCGGGCCGGACGTCAGCGCTTCAGCTTCCGCAGGTACTTGCCGAACTTCTCCAGGCCGTCGACGTTGCGCGGGCCGCTGATGCCCTCGTTGTAGTCGAGGATGAAGAAGTTGTCCTTCTTCACGGCGGGCAACTCCCGTGTCCGCGGCGACTTCTTGAGGAAGTCGATCTTCTTCTCGGCGGGCTTGTCCCCGTAGTCGAGGATGATGACGACCTCGGGCTCCGCCTTGGTGACGCTCTCCCAACCGACCTGCGTCCAGCGCTCGTTCAGGCCGGAGAAGATGTTCCTGCCGCCCGCCTTCTCGATGATGTCGTCGGGCGGCACCTGGTTCCCCGCGGTGAACGGCTGGTCCGTGCCCGAGTCGTAGAGGAAGACGGGCGGCGGGTCGCCCTTCGGCGCCTTCGACTCCACGGCCCGCTCCCGCTTCTTGAGACCGTCGACGACCTTCTCCGCCCTCTTCTCCACCCCGAAGATCTTCCCGAGCCGCTCCAGATCGGTGTGCAGAGCGTCGAACGGCGCCTTGCGCTCGGGGAATTTCGGGTAGTTGTAACAGCTCTCGGTGTGCAGGAAGCTCTGGATGCGGAGCTTGTCGAGGATCTTCGGCGTGATGCCGCGCTGATCGCTGAAGCCCGAGTTCCAGCCGGCCACCACGAAGTCGGCCTTGGCGTCGACGACGAGTTCCTTGTTGAGGAGGTCGTCGCTGAGCTTCTTCACCCGGGCGTAGTCGGACGCCCACGGCGACTCACTCACGGGCGGGTTGGCCGGCGGCATCACATAGCCGTACACATGGTCGGCCAGTCCCAGGCTGAAGAGCTTGTCGGCGCTTCCGCCCTCGTAGGCGACCGCCCGCTTCGGCGTGGTGTATTCGACCGGCTCGCCGCATCTCTTGACGGTGACCTTCCGCGACTCCTTCCCGTCGGTCTCGACGTCGGCTTCGCATCCGCTCAGCAACAGCGCGGCGGCCGCGGCCGATCCGACGGCGGCGCGCCGACGGGCGCGGTTCAGCGGGCTGTCGAGCGGCCGGTTCAGCAGCCGGTTGAGGTGCATGACGTGTCACTTCCGTTCGGTACGGGGTCTGAGGGACGCGGCGAGGGATCCGGCGACGGATCCGGTGCGGTGCCGGGGGCGGACTCGGGTGCGGTGCCGGGCGGGGCGGGCGGGGCAGGGGTGAGCGAGTACAGGACCTGGGGGTCGCCGGTCAGCGGGTGGCTGACGACGGTGGCCCGTACGCCGAAGACGTCGTACAGCAGCTCGGGCGTCAGAACGTCCCGGGGCGTTCCGGCGGCGACCAGCCGCCCGTCGCACAGCACGCCGAGCCGGTCGCAGGCCGCGGCGGCCAGATTCAGGTCGTGCAGTACGACGAGGGTCGTCAGGCCCGTGCCGCGCAACAGCGAGAGCAGCTCGACCTGGTGGCGTACGTCGAGGTGGTTGGTCGGCTCGTCGAGCACGAGGATCTCCGGCTCCTGCACCAACGCACGGGCCACGAGCACCCGTTGACGCTCGCCGCCGGAGAGCGTCAGGACGCCGCGGCGTGCCAGGTGCGCGATGTCGAGCCGCTCCATGGCCCGTTCGCACAGCTCCCGCTCCGCGGCGCCGAGCGGCCGGTTGCCCCTGCCGTGCGGCGTACGGCCCAGGGCGACGACCTCCTCCACGGTGAAGTCGAGGTCGATCTCGCCGTCCTGGGTGAGGGCGGCCACAAGCCGTGCGCTCTGCCGCATGCCCAGCCGCGGCAGCTCACGCTCACCGATCCGTACCGTCCCCGAACTGGGGCGCAGCGCCCGGTAGATGCACTTGAGCGCGGTGGACTTGCCGCTGCCGTTGGGGCCGACGAGGCCGGTGCACCGGCCGTCCGGCACGCTCAGCGAGAGGTCGCGCAGCAGGCTTCTGCCGTCGGTGACGACCGAGAGCCCGTCGAGGGTCAGATCCATCAGCGGCCCCCGAACATGTAGGCCCTGCGGCGCATCAGCGTGACGAACACCGGGACGCCGACGAGGGCGGTGATCACGCCGAGCGGCAGCTCACGCGGGGCGACGAGCGTGCGCGCGACGAGATCCACCCACACCATGAAGACCGCCCCGGCGAGCGGCGCGACCGCGAGGACGCGGGCGTGCACGGCCCCGACGACCATGCGCACCAGGTGCGGCATGACCAGCCCGACGAAGCTGATGGCGCCGCTCACGGCGACCATCGCGCCGGTGACGAGCGAGATGAGGACCAGCAGCCCCCTGCGGTACCGGTCGGGGGAGACGCCCAGGCTCGCCGCGGTCTCGTCGCCGAGCGCCATCACGTCCAGGGCGCGGCTGTGACGGCTCAGCACGGCGATGCCGAGCAGCACCGCCACGGCCACGACGGGCAGCGCCGCCCAACTCGCGGCGCCGAAGCTGCCCATCGTCCAGTACAGGACGGTGCTGGTGGCCTCGCTGCCGGGGATCAGATAGACGATGACGCTCATGACGGCCTGGAAGCCGAGCGCCATGGCGACCCCGGTCAGGATGAGGCGCAGCGGGGAGAGCGCCGTACGGGCCGCCGCCGCGGCGTAGACGAGGGCGGAGGCCGCCAGCGCCCCCAGAAAGGCGCCGGCGGACGTGGCGTGGATACCGAACCCCGCCAGACCTCCGGTGACGGTGACGCCGACCGCGCCGACGGACGCCCCGGACGAGACACCCAGTACGTACGGGTCGGCCAGCGCGTTGCGCACCATGGCCTGGATGGCGACGCCCATGGTGCTCAGTCCCGCACCGACCAGCGCGGCGAGCAGCACCCGCGGAGCGCGGATCTCCCAGACGACCTGGTACGTGGTCGCCTCGCTCGCGCGGATCTCCCCGCCCGAGAGGGCCGCCCACAGATAGCGGGCGGTCCCGGCGGGGGCGATGACGGACGGTCCGAGCCCGATCGCCACGACGACGGAGACCAGGAGCAGGGCGGCCAGCGCGAGACATACGAGCGTCAACCCCCGGCGCGGGGCGGGCCGTTGGGCGTCCCGGCCCGCGCCGCCCGCCGTACCCTCGTCGCCGCTCGCGGACGTCACGGGCGTCTCGGGCGTCTCGGACGCCACCGGTGAGCCCTTCATACGGCGTCCGGCGTGCCGGCCTCGGACGAGCCGTCGCCCTCCCCGCCGTCCGTACCGCCGCTGCGGCGGGAGACCAGGAACGCCGCTCCCAGCGCGACCGCCGTCAGCGTGCCGAAGACCAGCGCCACCCCCGGATAGCCGCCGAGGCCGAGGCCGACGCCGCCGAGCGCCGCGCCCACGAAGACGCCCAGGCTCATCCCCGCGGCGTTGATGCTCAGCGCGGATCCGCGCAGCGTTCCGCAGCGCCTCACCAGCAGGCTCACCGCGCACGCGGCGACGACCGCATGGCTCGCGGCGTGCAGCGAGGTGAGGACGAGCGCCAGCGGCAGCCAGTGCGTGAAGTAGAAGCCGACGACGGACGCCAGCGCGGCGAGGAGCCCGAGGACGAGCAAGTGCTCGGTACGCACGCCGGGTCGGGCGGAGTTCGTCAGCCGCCCCGTGCAGAGGTTGCTGACGAAGAACGACGCGCCGCTGAGCGTCCAGACCAACGAGAAGAGCCCGGGGTCGAGGTGGAAGCGGCTGTCGTAGTACGCGGCCAGATACGCCAGGTATCCCATGAACACGGCCGTACGCAGCAGGGAGATCAGCAGCAGCGGCACCACGCCCCGCATCGCGGCGAGCGCCTTGAAGGAGGCCAGATAGCTCAACTTCCCGCCGCCGTCGGCCTCTTCGTCCGCCGCCGTACCGGACGGGGCGCGCCGCGCGAGCAGCACCACCGCCAGCAGCAGCGAGACCGCCGAGACCGCGAGGAGGTCGCCCTCCCAGCCCCAGAGGACCGCGGGCAGCGCGATCACGGGCGCCGCCAGCATCGCCGTCATCGACTGGGTCGCGGTGACGAGCGTCGCCGCGCGGCTGGCCGCCTTCCCGGTGCCGAACCGGTCGGCCGCCGCCGCCGTCAGCGCCGGGTTGAGCACGGCCGTCCCGGCGCCGACGAGCAGACAGAACGCCACCAGCAGCAGATATTCGCCGCTCGCTCCGAGCGCGGTCGAGACGGCCAGCACCCCGAGGCCGCCGGCCGCGGCCCACTCCCGGGGGACGCGGTCGATCAGCGGCGCCAGTGCGGTGCCCACCAACAGGGCCGCGAGACCGCCGAGTCCACGGAGTCCGCCCATCGCCGCGACGCTGCTGCCGGACTCGTCCGCGATCGGCACCAGATACGTACTGAAGACGGTGAACGGCAGCAGCCCGACGGCCGAGGCCAGCAGCAGGGGCCACAGCCTGCGCGTCATCGTCAGATCGCCCGGCAGCGCGTCCGCCGCACGCTCCTCACCCATCGTCCGCGTCGCCTTCTGCGACGTCCCGGCCCCGGTGCTCACGAGACCTCCCGCGCGGTCGCGGCCCGATCGGTCCGGTCGGCCCGGTAGCGGTACAGGACGGTCGCGTCCGCGCTGAACTGCGAGAACGGAAAGCCCTCGGCGGACAGCGCGGTGACGCCGCTCGCGAGGAACGCGCGCACGACCGAACTGCCGGTCTGCGCATAGACGATGAGCGGTACGCCGTGCTGCCGGCAGTGTTCGAGGATCAGGTCGAACGTGCCGTTGCCGAGCGTCATTCCGGTGGCCACCACGGCGTCGGCCTGCCCCAGGACGTCGGTCATGTCGTCCGAGACCGGCTCTCCCCACTGGGTGGTCCGCAGATTCAGATCGCAGGGCAGACAGACTCCGCCCCGGTCGCGTATCGCTTCGATCAGCGGATTGACCACACCGATCAGGGCGACCCGGCTGCCCGGCTCGATGTCGAGCAGCCCGGCGACGGCGGTGTCCCGCGCCCTGGCCCGCTGCTCCGGAGTCCCGGTCGGCAGCGTGAACGGCTCGGCCTCCGGGGCCTTGCGGTGCGGACGGACGGAGGAGAGATAGGCGTCCAGCGCGGCGATGCGCACCGGCGCCGTCTCGCTGCGCAGCAGCGTCTCCAGGGGAAATCCGGAGGCGTTCTCGCACAACTCCGGGCTCAGTTCGCCCGCTTCGAAGGAACAGGCCCCGAAGCTCGCTCCGGCGCGCAGCAGAAGATAGTGGTTGTGGTAGGTGACCTCGCCGCCTGCCAGCCGCGTGGTGTGGTAAAGCCAGAAGGCGCTGGTGACGGTCACGCCTTTCGGATCGGGACCGTACGCGCCCTCCAGCACGCCCTCGGTCAACTCCGCGACGGTGCAGGGCCTGGGGTGTGACATTCTCGTTCTCTCGTCGCATTCTCTCGTCGGACTGCGGATGTGCTGCTGCTCTGCGAGCAGGGAGCCGGCCCTCTCGATCCGGCCGGGTTCTTCGTCGTTTCCTTCGTTGCTTTCTCGCGCGCTTTCCTCGTCAACTGCCGTGCCGCGACGCGGAGACGTCGGGCCACGAGGCGGTGGACCACGGGTGTCTCAATTCGTCGAGCGAGGTGATCTCGTGGGGGCTCAGGGCGTCGATGTCCTGGGCCCTGTGGTGCTGGGCGAAGGCGCTGTCGACATAGCGGTGACCGGTGTCCGCGGCGATGAACACATACGTCCGCGGGCCGCGTCTGCTGCGCTCCCACAACGTCGTGAGATATGCCGCACCGCTGGAGAGCCCCGCGAATATCCCGGTGCTGCGCAGCAGTTCGACGGAGCCGGACAGGGCGCATTCGAAGTTCACCCAGTGGATACGGTCGTAGAGCGCGTGCCGTACGTTCCGGAACGCGATGGCGCTGCCGATCCCCGCGATGATCATGTCCGGGTCCGAGACGTGTTCCGAGCCGAACGTCACGCTCCCGAAGGGCTGTACGCCCACGACGCTCACGTCCCGGCCGGCTTCCCGCAGATAGGTCGCGAGGGCGCCCGTGGACGCGCCGGAGCCGACACCGCCGACCAACGTCACCGCGCCCGCCGGGATTTCGCGGTCCAGGGAGCCGGCGACCCCGCGATAGCCGTAGTAGTGGATCTCGTCGTGGTACTGCCGCATCCAGTGGTACGACGGATTGTCCTTGAGGATCTCCGAGATCCGCCGTACGCGCAGTTCCTGGTCCAGCCGCAGATTCTGCGACGGTTCGACCTGTTCCAGCGTGACGCCGAGAATCTCCAACTGCACACGGAGCGTGCGGTCCACGGTCGTGGAACCGACGATGTGGCAGTGGAGCCCGTACCGGTGACACGCGAGCGCCAGCGCCTGCGCATAGATGCCGCTCGACGAGTCGATGAGGGTGTCGCCCGGCCGTACCGCCCCCGAGTCGAGCAGATGACGCACCGCTCCCAGCGCCGAATAGATCTTCATCGTCTCGAAGCGCAGACACACCAAGTCCGGCTGCACACGGACCAGATCGGGCTGCTTCATGGCTTCCGCTATGTGGGGATGCATTCCGGGCCCGTCAGACCGCTGCGTTCCGGAACGGCACGAAGGCGCCGTACGGCGTCCGCGCCCCGGTCCCGGCCGGATCCCCGTGGGACGGCGCTGTCGTCGTGCGGCTCTGCGCCCGCATTGCTCCTCCTGCTGGTTCGTCCTGTGGACCGGTCACGGCGGGCCGCGCCGCGCGGCGGGACGTCTCCCCGGAGCGGCGAACTCACGGCAGCCGACGGCACGTCGGCGGACGTCGCCGCCGATCGCACCCCGCCGACGACGTGGGAAGACGCGAGCAGCCCGGCGGCTGCCGTGCCCCACGGAGCATCGAGTAAATGGAAATGATTGTCAAGAGCGCATCAGTGCCCGTCGGTGTCTTTACGGGGGCTTCGCGGCGCCTCCGCGGGAACCGCGTGGAGCGGTGTGACCTGACAGACCCCCTGGTCAACTCGCGTGATCCATGGCATCGGTTAGGCTACAAACGACAATGAGTTTCATCTGACTCCCCGTCGGTACAGCGCACGGATCCCGGCTCGACGCCGTCCCGGAGCCGGGACACCGGGCGCGGCTCTTCCCCGTACAGGCGCCTCGCACGGGTACGCGCGCATCGCCGTGCCCGGCCAAGAGCGCGCCGTCGTACGGGACTCGGGCCGCACGGCGGCGAAGGATTGAGGAGAACGACACGTGCAAGCGCCCCGCGATGTGACACCGGTGCAGGGGACGACGGGAGTGGGAACGGCCTTCGGCACGTTCGGCGAACTGCTCCAGGGCGCACTGCCGGAGGAGGGCGGCGACTTCCTGGTCACGCTGCCCGTCGCCCGGTGGAGCATGGCCACGTTCCGGCACGACCCCGGAGCCGGACGGATCACCGTGCGGCCCGCACACAAGACGAAGGCCCTCCGGCTCGCCCGGACGATCGCCGAGGAGACGCCGGGCCCGGCCGGGGGAGCGCTGACCGTCAGCAGCGTCATCCCCGAGGGCAAGGGCCTGGCCAGCTCCTCGGCGGACCTCGTCGCGACGGCACGTGCCGTGGCGAACGCCCTGAACGTGCCGATGCCGCCCGCCCGTATCGAACGGCTGCTGGCCCCCATCGAGCCGACCGACGGCGTGCTCTACCCGGCGATCGTCGCCTTCCACCACCGCGCCGTACGGCTCCGGGCGGTCCTCGGATCCCTCCCGGCGATGACGGTGGTGGGCGTCGACGAGGGCGGCGCCGTGGACACCGTCGACTTCAACCGCGTCCCCAAGTCCTACTCCACGGCGGAGGGTTGGGAATATGCACGGCTGCTGGGCCGGCTCACCTCCGCCATACCGCGGCACGACCTGGCGGAGGTGGGGCGGGTCGCGACACGGAGCGCCCTGATGAACCAGTCGCTGCGGTACAAGCGGTCGCTGGAACCGATGCTGGAGATCTGCCGGGACGTCGGCGGCCTCGGCGTGGCCGTCGGGCACAGCGGTACGACGCTCGGGGTGCTCCTCGACTCCAGGGACCCCTCCTGTACGCGCAGGGCCACGGCGGCCTCCCGCGCGTGCGCCGATCTGGCCGGCAACGTCGCCGTGTACCGGACGCTCAGCTTCCCCGGGGTGCCGGCCCGGCCGGTCGCGCCCGACACGTCCCTGCTTCCGGCGTAGGGCGGCGGCGTTCGCGAACTCCCCTCCGACGCGGGGGAGTCGAGTGAAAGGAGACGAGAGACGATGCGAGAGACGTCCGCCGGGCGGGCCGGCGCGGGAGTCGTCCCGGAGCGGCTGGAGACGCAGGACCTGGAGACGCAGAACCTGGAGACGCAGGACCTGGAGACGCAGGACCTGGAGACGCAGGACCTGGAGACGCAGGACACAGACGGGATCGCGCACAGCCTCGCGCGGGACGGCGCCGTGGTGCTCACCGGCGGGGAGCCGTCGCCGCGGGCGCTGACCGTCGCGGCCGCCCTCGCGCTGGGCGAACGGCTGCGCCGGCTCTTCCCGCAGCGCATGCGGTCCTCGTCCGACGGGTCGCCCGTACACCTGCACGCGGACAGCTTCGACGTCGTGGTGGACGTCGCCGGGGTCCCCGTCAGGCGGCGCCACCCCGACGAGGACTACGCCCTCGTGCAGTTGACGCGGAGCCCCTCGTCCGGGGGAGAGTCCTTCGTGGCCGACGCGTACCGCTTCGTGGACGCCCTGCGGACCGAAGACCCGGAGCTGTGGGAGTTCCTGACGCAGGCCGACGTCGACTTCTACGGGGCCTGGGCCGGGCTGCGCGGTCTGCCCTCGACTCCCCGTGCGGGCAGGCATGTCGAGTACACCCGTACGGGGCGGCGCATCGTCCGCCGCACCGACGGCGCGGTGCCCCTGCACCGGGACCCGGATGCGGAACACATCGAGGCAATGCTGCGCCGCTTCGGGCAGGCGGTACGCGAACTGGAGGGCACGCTGCCCCGGTTCGCGCTGGAGGAGGGGGACGTCCTGCTCGTCGACAACTACCGCTGCTGGCACGGCAGGGACGCACACGAGGGCGAGCGCACGACGCGCATCCTCACGGTGCTCACCGCCGACGCGCGCTGAACCGTGCGCTGAACCGCGGCCGCTTCGCGGGCGGTTCACACGGGTTCGCGGGCGGCTCGCAAGGGGTGTGCCGCCCGATGTGGCATATCTCCCCATTGCTCATGGGATCCATTTTCATATAGCGTCGGGGTGCCGTTCGTACATCACGGAGGTCCCATGGCCGCCCCGCACGCGCACCGCTCCGCCCCGGGCGTCCAACCGCCGCGGCGGACACGGCACATGACGTACCGCCGGTGAAGTCGCCGGGCTGGGCAGCGGCCGTGGGGGCCCCTCCTGCCCAGCCCGGTCCCGGGGCATCGCGGGACGAGGTGCGTCACTCCGTTCCGGCGCCGTCGCGGGTCGGCGAAGTCGTGCGGCGTGGAGTGGCCGCCGCCGTACCGGACTTGGGGTCGAGCTCGCTGAACAGCGCCCTGGTGCGGGCCGCCGTGGACTCGGCCCACGTACCGGTGCTGAGCAGCGCCAGGAGCACCAGGCCGGCCCCGACGCCGGACACCATCCACCACACGATCTGGGCCGCCTCCAGGAAGGCGGGTCCTCCGCGGGGCAGCGCGGGCCCGACGACGACGCCGGCGATCGCGACGCCCAGGGTGGTCCCGGTCTGCCGGCCCGCGGAGGCCAGCGACCCCGCCACCCCGGCCATCGACCGCGGCATGCCGGAGACCGCCGTGTCCGTGACGGGAGGATTGACCATGCCCAGGAATATCCCGATCAGAACGTAGACCGGGAGCACGAAGTGCAGCGGAGTCCGGGGAGTGAGCCAGAGCGATGCGACCCCGGCCGCTGTGAGGGCGGCACCCGCCGTGAGCAGCGGAGTCCGTGGCCCGCCCGCACCGACGAGCCGCCCCGACACCGGCGAGAGCACCAGCACCAGCGCGCCGATCGGGACCAGGCACAGGCCCGCCGTCGAGGCCGGCATCCCACGTACGTTCTGCAGATACAGGGTGGTCACGAACAAGAACGCCTGGAAGCCGCACAGCGCGAACAGCGCCATCAGGATCGCCGCGCTGAACGGCACGCTGCGGAACAGCCGCAGCTCCAAGAGCGGGTCCGCGCAGCGCGGTTCATACAGCACGATCCCGGCAGCGCTGACGAGAGCCGTGGCGACGAGGGCCAGGATGAGGGCGGAGTCCCAGCCCAGCGACCTGGATTCGATCACCGCGTAGACGACGCAGCCCAGTAAGAGCACCACCAGCACCTGTCCGACGGGGTCGAATCTGCGGGCACGCGCGGCGCGCGACTCGGGAATGAACAGCGCCGAGCACACGGCGGCTGCGATCACGATCGGAACGTTGACGAGGAACACGGCGCGCCAGCCCACCGAGTCGACCAGCAGCCCGCCGATGACCGGCCCCAGTGCCAGCGACAGCCCGGTCATGGAGCCGAATACGCCGATGGCCCGTGCTCGCTCGGCGGGCTCGGTGAAGGTGTTGGCGACGATCGCCATCGCGACCGGATTGAGCATCGTGCCGCCGACCGCCTGGAGCGCCCGCGCAGCGATCAACCACCCGATGCCCGGTGCGAGCCCGCAGCCCAGCGACCCGAGCCCGAAGACGACGAGCCCGAGCACGAACACCCGTCGGCGTCCGAAGCGGTCGGCCGTCGATCCGGCCACGACGAGGAAGGCGGCCAGCACCAGCGTGTAGGCGTCGACCGTCCATTGCAGACCTGCGGCAGAAGCGTCCAGGTCGTCTCGGACGGCGGGCAGTGCGACGTTGACGACGGAGATGTCCATCACGACGACGATCACGCCGGCGCAGCAGATCGCGAGCACCAGCAGCTGGCGGCGACGGTCGGCGTCCCTCGTCGCTGCTGAGAATCGATGGGCGGGAGTCATGCCGGTCGACGCTAGGATTTCGAGCGTGCTCGAAGTCAATCACGAGGCGGGCGACGAGATTCCCGAGGCGGGACTGAGCATCGCCGAAGCCGCCCGGCGTACCGGCGTCAGCGCCCATACGCTGCGGTATTACGAGCGTGCCGGGCTCGTCGTCACACCCGTGGATCGCACTCACGGCGGCCGCAGGAGATACCACAGGCTCGACCTCGAGTGGATCACCGTCTGCACCAGATTGCGGGCCACGGGGATGCCGATCAGAGGAATCCGCCGGTACGCCGAGCTTGTGACCGCCGGAAAGGGCAACGAGAACGATCGCCTGGATCTGCTCACATCACATCGCGACCAGGTCGTCGCGCAGATCGCGGAACTTCAGGACAGCCTGCGGATGATCACTCACAAGATCGACGTCTATCGCGACCGGCTCGCGGCCGGAGACGCCGACCGACTCTGGGCGCCCCGCTGACAGTTGAGCTCGCGGGGCCGTCGTCCGCCCATTCGGAAAGGGACACCGCGGTCGCCCGTCGCCATCGGGGACGGCTGAGGAGAAGCCGTCGAGATAGTGCGTCCGAGGATTTCCGGTAAAGCGCCGCGAGCAGGTCCGTACGCCATCCCCTGCGCGCTCTCCGCTCCTCACCGGCGGATTCTCAACACGTCCGCCCTTCGTTGTCTCCCGGTGGTCCGCGTGACACGCTTCACGAATATCCCCCCGGAATTCCCCGGTATCCATCGGTCTGTTCGGACCGGCTTTCGTTGTCGATGCCGGGGTGAACGACTGGAGTTGAGCAGCGTGACAACGACGGAGCACAGAATTCACGACGGGCACAGCCATCTGCACGGCGAAGGGTGCGGGCACGTGGCCGTCCCGCACGACGACCACGTGGACTACTCGCACGACGGCCATCTGCACCGCCCGCACGGCGACCACACCGACGAGTGCGACCCGCAGGAGCACCGGGAGCACGCCGGTCACGAGCACACGCACGGCGACGGGTGCGGACACGTCGCCGTTCCGCACGGCGACCACGTGGACTACGTGCACGACGGACACCGGCACGCCGCACACGAGGGCCACTGGGACGACCACTGACCCTCAAGCGGGACCACCGGCCGAACCTCGGCGGCGCCCCCGGCTCGATGCCGGCGGCGCCGCCCTGTCGTAGGCCGGGCTCCGGATCAGGCGCGGCCGCCGCGCTCCTCCAACCGGCCGCTCACCAGGAGGACTTGGTCACCCCCGGCAGATATCCCTTGTGCGCGAGTTCGCGCATCCGCACCCGCGAGAGTCCGAACGCCCGCAGATGCCCGCGCGGGCGCCCGTCGACCGCGTCGCGGTTGCGTACGCGCGTCGCGCTGGCGTCGCGCGGCTGACGGCGCAGCTCGCGCAGGGCCGCCTCCCGTTCCGCCTCCGTCGAGGAGGGGCGGCGGAGGATCTCCTTCAACTCGGCCCGGCGGGCGGCGTACCGCTCCACCACGGCCTTCCGCTTCTCGTTCTTGGCGATCTTGCTCCGCTTCGCCATCAGACCTTCCCTCCCTTCGCGCGGATACGGGCCACGGCGGCCTCGATGCCGATGGCGTCGACCGTCCTGATGCCTTTCGTGCTGAGGACGAGCCGTACGTGCCGTCCCTCGCTCGGCAGCCAGTAGCGCTTGCGCTGGACGTTGGGGTCGAAGCGCCGGGAGGAGCGGCGGTGGGAGTGGGAGACGGTCTTGCCGAACCGGGGCTCGGCGCCGGTCAGTTGGCAGCGGGCGGACACGAGTGACCTGCCTCTCGTCGTCGGACGGTTTTGTTAATGGAAATCATTTCCATATACTACACACATGCCGAGGAACGACCTGCGCCCGATCGTCAAGCTCCGGTCCACCGCTGGGACCGGCTACACCTACGTGACCCGCAAGAACCGCCGTAACGACCCCGACCGACTGACCCTGCGCAAGTACGACCCCGTCGCCCGGCGGCACGTCGACTTCCGCGAAACCCGCTGACGCCTCGCAAAGGACACCGCCATGAAGCAGGGCATCCACCCCGCCTACGGTCCCGTCGTCTTCCGTGACAAGGCCGCGGGATTCGCCTTCCTCACCCGCTCCACCGCCACCGCGGACGCCACGGTCCAGTGGGAGGACGGCAACACCTACCCCGTCATCGACGTCGAGATCTCCTCGGCGAGCCACCCCTTCTACACCGGCACGGCACGCGTACTGGACACGGCCGGCCGGGTCGAGCGCTTCGAGCGGCGCTACGGCCGCCGAGAGGTCCGCCGATGACGGCGGATCCGGGACTTCCCGTCGTCATCGTCTGCGGGCTGCACGCCGAGGCGCGGGCCGAGGTCGTACTGCGGCTGCTGCGCGCGGTGCCCGGCAGCGTCGCGCTGCACCACGACCACGCGACGGCGGTCAGGGGCACGGTGCGCCGGACCGTACGGGACGCCTCCGGCGAACTGAGCGCCGGCGAGGCGCCGTTGGTCAACGACTGCGCCTGCTGCGCCCTCCGCGAGGACCTCGTGCCCGAGCTGGAGCGGCTGGCCGCGGACGGCGTGACGCGGCTGGCCGTCGTGGAGCTGTGGGACTCGGTGGAGCCCAAGGCCATGGCCGAGGTCGTGGCCGTACACGGTGAACACCTCGTCCTGACCAACGTGTTCACGGCCGTCGACCCGGCGCTGCTGCTGCCCTGCCTCGGCAACGGCGACGACCTGGCCGACGCCGGGCTCGCCGCGGCCCCCACCGACCAGCGGACCGTGGCGGACACCTTCGCCCGGCAGTTGGAGTACGCCCCCGTGCTCGTCCTCGTCGACAGCGAGACCGCGGACGAGGAAGACGCCGCCCTGCTCAGCCAGTTGCACGGCACGGCGCGCCATGTGCGGGCCGATTCCGAGGAGTTGGGGCAGGCGGCGTTCGCCGGTTTCGACATACGGGCCGCGGCGGCGGCGCAGGACCCCACGTGTGCGCTGCTGCCGCAGGAGGCGGACGACGCCGGGGTGAGCACCTTCGTCTGGCGCCGCGACCGGCCGTTCCACCCGGAGCGGCTCTACGGGGCGCTGGAGGATCTGACCTGCGCCGCGGCCCGCAGCAGGGGGCGCTTCTGGCTCGCCGACCGTCCCGACACCCTGCTGGCGTGGGACGCCGCCGGAGGCGCGCTCAGTGTGGAGAGCGCCGGTCCGTGGCTGGCCGCGCTGCCGGACGCCGCATGGGAGATGGTCACCCCGGAGCGCAGGGCCGCCGCCGCGGTCGACTGGCACCCCGAGAACGGCGACCGCGGCCAGCACCTGGTGTTCACCTCGCCCGGCCTCGACCGCGACGGCCTCGCGAAGCTCCTCGACTCCTGCCTGCTGACCGACGCCGAGTACGCCGCCGGACCCGACGCATGGCGGCGGCTGCCGCCGGCCTTCGCGTCCCTGCTCGACCACACCTAGGTGTCACCGGCGCCAACCCGGCGCCCCGTCCCGTCCGTTCCGACCCGTCCCGATCCCCGGAGATCCCGTGCCACGTCACCATGACCCCCGCAAGCCCGCCAAGTCCCGCCGCAACCCGCTGGACGAGGCCGGCATCACGTACATCGACTACAAGGACACCGATCTGCTGCGGAGGTTCATCTCCGACCGCGGCAAGATCCGCAGCCGCCGGATCACACGGGTCTCCGCGCAGCAGCAGCGGCGGCTGGCGCGGGCGATCAAGAACGCACGGGAGATGGCGCTGCTGCCGTACGCCTCCCGGTGAGCGGACCGCCCCGCCCTACGGCCTCCGGCGCCGGGGCTCCGGAACGCAGGCCGGGGTGCGGCTACGGCCGTACGTTCCCGGAGTCCGCCGTCAGCAGGGCGTTGAGGCGCTGCAGAACGTCGAGTTGGGCCGGGCTGTAGAGATCGCGGAAGGCCCTCCCCATCGTCTCCATGGCGAACGCCTCGCCACGGGGAGCGCCGGCGTTGGGCGTGCGCAGGTCCGGATGCTCGGCGTACGCCTCCCGGACATGCGGCAGCATGCGCTCGGCGAGATCCTGGCGGGTGGCCTCGTCGGCGTCGGCGGGCAGGACGTCGAACTCCTTGTCCGCGTGGGTGGGTTGCTGCCGCATCACCTCCGCCCAGGCCCGGCGGGGACCCGGCCCGAGGACGCGGGTCATCACCGCGAACAGCGAGCGGTCCGCCTCGGAGACGTCCGCATGGGCGGCCCCCGCGAACTCCGGCGGCTGGCCGGCGGGCAGCGACCGGTGCAGGATCACGCCGAGTTCGGCGCGTGCCTGCTGGAGGCGCTCGACGGTGGCGGCGAGTTCGGCGTCGAGGGCACGCAACTCCTCCTCGGGGTGGTCGTCGGCGTCGTCCATGGCGCCGATCCGCCCCAGCGAGAACCCGAGGCCGGTGAGGCGCTTGATGCGCAGCAGCCGCAGCAGATGTGCGACGCCGTACTGCTTGTAGCCGTTGGCGCGCCGCTCGGGCTCGGCCAGCAGCCCGACCTCGTGGTAGTGCCGGACCGCGCGCAGGCTGACGCCGGCGAGTTCGGCGATCTCTCGGGTGCTCCAGGCCATGCCCCCCAGTGCACACCATGCCGAGCCGGTACGGGAGGTCCGGCCTTGACTGTGCCGTAACGGCACGGTGTGGCCTGTGCGGTGGGGGCGGGCCCCGGGTGCCGGTGCGTACGGGCGTCCGGGCCGCTCGCCCGCCCGTGCCGTGCCGTCGCCGACCGACCGGAAGCGAAGACCATGCAGAACGAACCGCTCATCGCCGAAGACCTGACGCTGCTGATGATGGACGACGCCTCGGGGGCGATCGCGGGCGAAGGCACGCTGTACTACACCCTCGGCGGCGCCGTGCTGGTCGAACTCGGCCTCGGCGGGCACATCGCGGCCGACCCGAACGAGACGGGCCTCACCGGCGTGAAGGTGCGCGCCGGCACCGGCCGTCCGCCCTCCGATCCGCTGCTGCGCGGCGCCTACGACACGGTCGCCGCACGCGTACGCGGCGTCCACTCCCTCCTCGCCGAGGTCGGCACCGGACTGCGCACCCCCGTGCTGGACCGGCTGGTGAAGCGGGGCACGGTGCGCCGCAGGAGCACCAAGTGGCTGGGCTTCATCCCCTCGACGTCGCTGACGATCGCCGACACCGCGCACAAGAAGGCCCTCGTCGGACAGGTACGTGCCGTCCTGCTGGACGGAGCGGAGCCCGACGCCCGTACGGCCGCGCTGGCGGGGCTGCTCTCGGCGAGCGGCACGCTGCCGAGCCTGCACCGCTCCATCCCGTGGTCCGGCGCGCTCTACAAGCGGGCGAAGGAGCTGGAGCAGGGGAGTTGGGGCGCCGAGGCCGTGAACGCCGCGGTGCTGCGCACCATGGCCGCGATCGCCGCGGGCAGCGCCGCCGCCGTCACGGCGTAGTGCCTCAGCGGATCCCGCCGGAGCGCTTCACAGGCCCCTCCTTCCGTCAAGCCATGGATGTTTTCCGTCACGACATCTCCGCAGGATTCCGGCACCCGTACTCACAACTCGCCGAAGTGCGCGACGATCTGGACTCGCCCGAGCCACGCGCACGACGACGAAAGGGACGGTCATGTCCGGAGGGAAGCTCTCACGACGCGGTCTGCTCATGGCGGGAGGCGCGACCATCCTCGCCGCCGGAGGGGCGGGAGCGCTGACCGTCGGCACGGCGTCCGCGGCCGTCCCCGGATCGAAGCGGTTCGACCTGTCGAAGCCCGCGTACGACGTCTTCCGCAAGGTGCTGCTGGACGAGAAGCACCACGCGTTGCAGGGCATGGCGTTCGACACCGCGAACCGTCATCTGTTCATCGCGCAGATCCGTGACGGCAGTCCGGGCGACGACCTGTGCATCAACCGGCTCGACGAGTCCGGCAAGGTCACCGGGAAGATGCACATCGACAGCGCCGGGCACGGCGTCTCGATCGGCGTGGAGCCGAGCGGCGAGGACACCTACATCTGGGTCGAGTGCGACTCGAGCGGGGGCGGCGACGACGGACGGGGCACCGCGCTGGCCCGGTTCAAGTTCGCCGACGGGAAGGCCCCGTCCGGGGTGAAGAAGTTCTTCACCGGCAGCAAGACCATCACCTGCGCCACCGACCCGGTCAACAAGCGGATCCTGGTCCGCCGCAAGGAGTCCGGCAAGTTCACCTACCGGCTCTACGACTTCTCCAGCATCGACGTCGAGAACGGCACGTTCACCGACGAGCTGGCGAAGATCACCCAGCCCGAGCTGGGCGACGGCGGCGTGACGTTCCAGGGCTACACCGTCTTCGGCAGCTACCTCTACACGCTCGACGGCGACGGCCACGCCGACCAGGCCGACATCAACTCCTTCATCACGACCACCGATCTGAACACCGGCAAGGTCGTCGAGCGCGCCCTGACCAAGGCGGGGAAGTCGCTGGTCTACCGCGAGCCGGAGGGCATGGCGATCAACCAGACGGCCGACGGCGAGGTCCGGCTCTGCTTCGGCTTCGCCTCCCGCACCAGCGTGGGCAACATCGACCGGTACGCCAACGTCTTCCACAAGAACGTCCTCGTCTGACCCGGGGGAGCGGGGGCGCGCGCCCCGGCCCGCAGGGGGAGCCGCGAGCTGGGGCTGCGCGCACGCGCGTCCGTACGGAGACGACGTCCGGTGCGTACGGTACGGCGGTCCGGTCCGGTGTGGGCGGCGCCGTCTCACCCCGCCGTACGCCGGTACGGGCCTGCGCTCCCGCCACCGCTCCCGGCGCGTGCCCCGACCCGTACCAGCGGTTCCGGATCGTCCGCCGGGAAGGGCGGCGGCGCGCCCACCCAGACGCTGCTGATCGCGCTGACGTACCGCGCACCGCACCGGTCCCACGGCGCGACCAACTGGCTTCCCGCCAGGTCGAGATCGCGTCCGTCCATGCCGGTCGCCAGCAGCACGGGGGCGTCGCAGAAGTCGGAGTCGATCTCTCCCCAGGACAGCACCGTGTGGTGTCCGTCGCCGCCGGTGACCGACACCATGAAGCGTGAACGGTCCTTGCGCCGCCGGGGATCGAAGAGCGGGCGCGCCCCGGTGATCACCTCCCGCAGCAGCGGCCCGGAGAAGGTGTGCCGCTGCGGCCCGTTGGTGGCGCAGTGGAAGACGACCTCCGCCTCGTGCTGCTCGAAGCGCTCGCGCAGATCGGCGACCGTCAGCCGCGACGGCTCGGCCAGGTCTCCGCTGAGCGCGAACGACCCGGCGGGTGGTGCCGCCGTACGGCGCGGGCTGCTGAGTCCGCTCATCGCCGCCCCCAGAGAGCTGTCGACCGTGACACGTCCTCCCGTGGTATGCCCCGCCCCGGGTGGAGGGAACCGCAGAAGCAAGCCATGGTCCCGCATCGCCTGACGTATGCGAACCCCTCGGCCCGTATCGCCTCGCATCTTCCCGTACGCCGGGCGGTGCGCCGGCGATCGTCCACGACCGCTCTGGACTGCGGCGGGCCGCCTGGCACATGCTGAGGCATGCTGCTTCGCCAGTTGGAATATCTGGTGGCGCTCGCCCGCGAGCGTCACTTCGCGCGTGCCGCCGCCGCGTGTTTCGTCTCGCAGCCGTCCCTGTCCGCGGGGATACGGAAGCTGGAGAGCGATCTGGATGTGCCGCTCGTCCAGCACGGCGCCCGCTTCGAGGGGCTGACCCCGGAGGGCGAACGGGTTCTGCACCGCGCCCGGCGCATCCTCCACGAGCGGGACGCGCTGCACCACGAACTCGCCGAGATGCGGGGCCAGTTGACCGGCACGCTGCGGCTGGGGGCGATCCCGACCGCGATGACCGTCGCCTCGCTGATCACGACGCCGTTCTGCGAACGCCACCAGCAGGTGACCGTCGAGCTGGAGTCGCTGTCTTCGCGCGACATCATGCGGCGGCTGGCCGAGTTCGAGATCGATGCGGCGTTGACGTATCTGGACGACGAGGATCTGCGGGGCGTACGCAAATTCCCTCTCTATGAGGAGCGGTATCTGCTGCTCACGCCCGTGGACGGGCCGTGCGCCGCGCAGACCGAGATCGGCTGGGCGGAGGCGGCGAAGCTGCCGCTGGTGCTGCTGCCCCGGCGGATGCGCAACCGCCGCATCCTCGACGACCTCTTCGCCGCCGACGGGGCGACCGCCTTCCCCGCCGTCGAGACGGACACCCTCGACGCGCTCTACGCCCATCTCGCCTCGGGCCGGTGGTCGAGCGTGATCTCCCATGCGTGGCTGCACATGTTCGGGATCCCCCGCGGGATGCGGGTCGTACGGCTGGCCCGGGACGAGGCCGAGCCCAGCCCCGCCGTCGGCCTCGTCGTCACCCCGCACGCACGGGAGTCCGTGATGGTGCGCTCGCTGCTGAACGTGGCGGGCGGCGCGGGCGTACGGGACGCGCTCGACGCGCTGCTGGAAGCACACCTGGAGTCATAGGGGGCCGCTATCCGGGCATAGAGAACATTCCTTTGACCCCGGTCGCCGGGCGGGAGGACGGTGAGGTCACCGCACCGATTGCCTCGACGGCGAGGAGTTGTGTC
>NZ_LJGW01000330.1:0-9784 GCF_001751255.1 Streptomyces nanshensis
CCACGGGCGCCGGCCTGTGTGCCGCCGCGGCTGGAGTGCAGCCCCTGGCCGCCCTGCCGTGCGGCGCCCTTCCCCTGCTGCGGAGTGTCGAGGACACCACCACGCTGGCGAGCCAGCGGTCCCCGTCCGGCGCCCGCGCCTACGCCCTTGCCCGCGGCGCCGCCTGCTCCGCCGGAGCCGAGACCCGCGGGAACCCGGCCACCGGCGCCCTTTGCGGCACCGATACCTCGGCCGGCGACACCGCCACGGCCGCCCGACGCCTGCCCGACGTAACCCGGACCACCGGGAACGCCCCCCGGACCGCCCGGAGTTGCTCCGCCGACGGCACCGCCCGACACGCCGCCACCGGTGGGCGCTCCTCCGGCTGCGCCTCCCGTGCGAGGCATCGTGGACGTACCACCCGAGACGCCGTCCACCTTCGTGGCCGAAGCGGGCGTACCCGTGGTGGCGGGCGACGTCGACTTCGGAGCGGTCTTCATCGTCGCGCTGCTGCCCCTGGAGGCACCTGCGACTGCTGCTCCCGGTCCGTCGTCGGCGGGAGTCACACCGACGGGGACGGGGGCGACTCCACCGGGCTCACCGGGGTAGTCTTCCTGGTCATTTCGGCCCTTCCACGGTGGCTTCCTCTGCCACGACCCCATCGTCTTCGCCTGCGACGTGTACGTGAGCGCCAGCTCCTCCATGTGCGCGGCGGCCTTGAGTTGTTCCTCCTTGCCCGCCGAGAGGTCGCCGTCGTGGTTGTCCAGGGCCTTCTGCGCGCCCTGGTTGCCGTGGATCTCGCTCTTCCACTTGGTGTCGTCGCGCGAGAAGCCGTCGCCGATCTTGTCCATCGCCTTGCCGAAGCCGCTCGGCTTCTCGATCGCGTCGACCTTGGGCTTGATCTCGCTCAGCTTGTGTCCCACGTTGCGCATCACCGTGGAGGTGCGGGTGGCGTACGTGGCGCAGTCGCCGATCGACTTGCTGATCTTCCGGGCCTTCTTGGCGAACTCGTCGGCGGACTCGCCCTCCCAGTGCTGGAGGATGTGGTCGACCGCCTTGTCGAAGTCGCCCCTGACACTGCCGCCGCCACCGACCAGATGGTCGTAGATCTTCTGCCAGGCGTCGGCCACCTCGATGACCTGTCCCGGGTTAGCGTCCGCGAGCATCGCCTTCATGGAGTCGATGTCCTCCAAGGTCGCGAACGCGGTCTTGACCTCGCCCATGTAGCACATGTTGCCGGTGTCGTCGAACTTGCTGAGTCCGGTCTCGTCGCCCATGTCGTCCTCGTCCCCCTGACCGTCAGTTCCCGGAGCCCGAACGGCCGCCGTCCATGCCGTGCTTCGCGTCATACTCGGCGTTCTGGTACTTGCCGTGCGCCTTCTTGGTCTTCGTGCCGAAGTCGTCGATCAACTCGTGGAGGACCTTGATGACCTCCTCGATGTGCGACTTCATCTCCGTGTGCGCGCTGTCGATGTCCGTCTGCTCGGAGAAGCCTTTGCCCAGCGCGTTCTTCGGGAGGAAGGTGTTGTACTGGCTCTTGGTCACCGAGTCGCCCATGGCGCTCGTGACGCGGCTCAGCTTGCGTACGGTCTCCTCGAGTTCGCTGAGGTCGACTCGCATCTCACCCACGGCTGCACCCTCCCCGTTCCTTCTCCGTCATGCGGCTGCGCCTCCGGCCGCGGACGCGCGGTGCGTCGTCACAGCGGTCCGGTCCGCCGTGCCCCTGGCAGGGCAAGGGCAACAGCGTCCATGGTGCCGCAAACATGATTCAGGTACACCCTAGTAACGACCACTGACAGGCGGTCACCGGGCCTGCCCTTCACGGGAGTTCGGCCGGCGCGGAACCCGGCCCCGTGGACGGTTCCTCCGCCCTCCTGCCCTTACCTGCTACGGGCCGGGGAAGCGGAGTTCAGGCCGCAGGGAGCAAAGGGACAAGTGCCGCGCAGCGCAACGGAGTTGAGGCGTCCGGCGATACCGGATCGTGATGGGCGTGAGGGGACGGGAAGCGCTGTAGGGCCCCCCGTCCGGGCGCCGGAAGGCGCAACCGCGCAGCCGCGGCGCCCTCGCCGCGCCCTCAGCCCCCCACCGCCGTCTGCGGCCGGATCGGCAGCCGGTTGACCGGCATGCCCGTCGCCGCGCGGACCGCCGAGGCGACCGCCGCCGGCGAGGTGACGACCGGGACCGCCGAGGCCGCCTTGGCGCCGAAGGGGGCCACCACGTCCTGTTCCTCGATGAGTTGGACGATGCGGACCTCCGGCGCGTCCAGTGCCGTCGGCAGCGCGTAACCCGTGAAGTCCGGCTGGCGCACCACGCCGCGGTTGATGCGGAGGTGCTCGGTCAGGGCCGCGCCGACGCCCTGTGTGACGCCCGCCTCGATGCGGGCGCGGAGCTGACGCGGGTTCAGCACGCGGCCCACGTCCTGCGCGATGGCCATCTCGACCACGCGGACCGAGCCGAGTTCGACGTCGACGTCGACGACGGCGCGTACGGCGGCGAAGGCCAGCCCCACGAACGCGTCGCCCTGCCCCGTCTCGTCCAGCGCCTCCGTGGGGTGCGGACGGCACTGGGCGGTCGCCCACAACTCCTTGTCCTCCAGGGCCTCCGCGACCGTCGTCGAGAGCACGCCGTCGTAGGAGGTGATCTTGCCGTCGGCGATCGTCAGCAGTTCGGTCGACATGCCGAACTTCGCGGCCAGCGGCTGGAGCAACTGCGTACGGACCATCTTCGCCGCGCGCTCGACCGCGCCGCCCGAGACCCACGTGTGTCTGCTGTGCGCGCCCGCGCCCGCCGTCGGCTGGTCGGTGTCGACGGGCGCCACGTACACCTCGTCGATGCCGAGCGTCTCCTGGACGATCTGGCGGGCCAGCGTCGTGAAGCCCTGCCCCGACTCGACGGCGGCGCACATCACCGTCGCCACGGGCCCGTTGACGCGCACGGTCGCCGTGGAGACCTCGTCGGCGCCCTCCGCGCCGAGCATGTGGACCATGCCGAGGGCGTAGCCCACGCCGCGCCGCACCGCGCCCGGTTCGCCCGCGCCCTCGGGGCCGCCGGGCAGCAGCCAGTCGCGTTCGGGGCTGTCCTTGGGCAGCGCCGGCAGCGGTGTCTCCCGTACGGCGCGCAGCAGTTCGGCCACGGGCGCGGGGCAGGTGACGGTCTGTCCGGTCGGCAGCAGGTCGCCGGTCGACATGACGTTGCGCATCCGCAGATCCGCCGGGTCCATGCGCAACTGGGCGGCCAACTTGTCCATTTGGCCCTCGTAGGCCGCGCACACCTGCATCGCGCCCTCGCCGCGCACATGGCCGGAGGGCGGGTTGTTCGTGCGTACGGCCCAGCCGTCGATCGTCGCGTGCGGTACGACGTAGGGGCCCGCGGCGAAGGAGACGGCCGCGGCGAGCGCGTCCCCGGTGGTGTCGGCGTACGCGCCGCCGTCGAGGAGGATCTGCGCCTCGACCTTGACCAACCGGCCCTCGGCGTCGGCGTGATGGCGGTAGCGCAGCAGCGTGGGATGGCGGTGCGCGTGTCCGAGGAAGGACTCCTCGCGCGTGGCGGCGATCTTCACCGGGCTGCCGGTCTTCATCGCCAGCAGGCCCAACGGGACCTGGAGACCGGTGTCTTCACGGTCGCCCATCGCGCCCGGTACGCCGGTGACGACGACCTTGACCTGCTCGGGCGGCAGCCCGAAGCACGCGGCGGCCAGATCGCGGTCGGTGTGCGGATCGGTGGAGGCGGTGTAGATCTCCACGCCGCCGTCGGGACGCGGCACCGCGAGCCCCGCCTCGGCCCCGATGGGCGCCGGGTCCTGACGGCCGATGCGGTAGAGGCCCTCGACGACGACGTCGCCGGTGATGTCCTGGTCGCCGAAGCGCAGCGGGATGTGGCGGATCAAGTTGCCGTCGGGGTGCAGCGGTTCGGCCTCGAAGGACTTCTCCGGGTCGGTGACCGCCTCCAGCGGCTCGTACTCGACGCTGATCGCCGCGGCCGCCAGCCGGGCCGTGTCGGGGTGGTCGGCGGCGACGGCGGCGACCGGCTCGCCGTAGTAGCGCACGATGTCGCGGGCGAAGGCGGGCTGGTCGGCGACCCGGCGGCCGTGGCCCGCGTCGCCGGGGACGTCCTCGTGGGTGACGACGGCGTGCACGCCCGTGAGCGCCGCGGCCTGCTCGGTGTCGATGGAGAGGATACGGGCGTGCGGGTGCGGCGAGCGCAGCACCGCGGCCCACAGCAGGCCCTCGGCCCACAGGTCGGCGGCGTACGGGAAGGTGCCCTCGGCCTTCGCGGGGGCGTCGGTGGAGGGGAGGGACGCACCGATGCCGTGTGTGGCGGGGCCGGTGTCGGCAGGCGGGTTGGAGAGCGGTGTGCCCTGTGCGGGGGTCGCTGTGACNTGTGCCCTGTGCGGGGGGCGCTGTGACGGCGCCGGGNGACGGCGCCGGGGCCGTCGGCCGTGCTGGTCATGCCGCTGCTGCCTTTCCGCGTCGTCCCTGCACGCGGTGCTCCTCCGGGCGGTGTGCGTGTGCGCGCCGCTCCCGTACGCCCTGTTCCCGTACGCGCCGCTCACCTACGCGTTGTTCCCGTACGCCCTCTTCCTGTACGGCGTGCTCCCGCACGGCCTGTTCCCGCACGGCCTGTTCCCGTACGGCGTGCTCGCGTACGCGCTCGCGCCTCATGCGCCGCCTCCCCCGGGGAAGTGCGCGCCGCCCGAGCCCGGTCCGGCCTGGTGCGGGATGTGTGCCGAGGCGTTCCCCAACTCCTGTTCGTACGCCTCCGCTTCGGCTTCCGCCTCGGCCTCCTCGCGGGCGGCCTGCTCGGCGCGTTCCTCGACGACCGTACGGACCGCGTCGAGCACTCCCCGGTAGCCGGAGCAGCGGCACAGGTTGCCGCAGAGCGCCTTGCGGGTCTCCAGCTCGCTGGGCGCGTGGTTGCCCTCCAGCAGGTCGTGCACGGTCATCGCGATGCCGGGCACGCAGAAGCCGCACTGCACGGCGCCCGACTCGGTGAGCGCGCGCTGCACGTCGGAGGGGAGGCCGTCGGCGGCCAGGCCCTCGACCGTACGGATCTCGCTGCCCGCGGCCGTCGCCGCCGGTACGAGGCACGAGGCGACGAGCCGGCCGTCGACCTGCACGGAGCAGGCGCCGCACTCCCCCTGCGAGCAGCCGTCCTTGGCGCCGGCCAGGCCGAGGCGCTCGCGGAGCACGTAGAGCAGGGACTCGCCGATCCAGGCGTCGGTGACGGGGCGGTCGACGCCGTTGACGTGGAGGACGTACGAGACATGGGGGTGCTCGCCGCCGAGTTCCGGGGCGAGTTCGAGGGGGGCCTCCTCGGAGACCTCGGTGTCGGTGGCGGCCGGGTCGGCAGAGTCGGCAGAGTCCCTGCCGGTGGCGTCCGCGTCCGGGCCCGGTGCCGTCTCCGGGGACGCCGAACGGGCGTCGGCGGACGCGCCGTCGGTACCGGACGCACCGTTCGGCGAGGCCGCCGCGACGGTTCCGGTCACGCTTCCGCTACCGGACCCCATGCCGGTTCCGATGCCGGACCCGTTGCCGGTTCCCACACCCGTTCCGTCCGGGCGCGCGCCGGCGTCGGCCGCCGAAGGCTCCGGTGAGGCCGGCGACACCGAGGGCTCGGGGGACGCCGTCGCACTGCTCTTGGTCGACGAGGGCGTGAACGGCAGTCCGGAACGCACCGTCCCCATCGCGAGCCGCGCGTCACCGTCGTCACCCGCGCCGTTCCCGCTGTTCGCCCCGTCCGCCCCGTTCGCGCCGTCGTGGGACGCGCCCGCGCCCGTCTCGTCCGTACGCGCGGAAGCGCCGGCCCCGCCCTGGTCCTGCTCCTGTCCGGAGTCCCGGCCGGTGTCCTCGGCCGGAGCCGCCGGACCTCCGGGCTGCTGCGGTGCGTACGCCCCCTGCACCGCGTCCGCGGCGTTCTCGCCGGGCGCGGGCGCGGAGTCGTAGCCGTCGAAGGGCACTTGGCGCCGCGCGTGCGCCTGCGCGAAGTGCGCCTCCCCCGCGGCGTCCTGGGGATGCCGGTGCTGCGGCTGCTGGTGCTGCCGCTGCTGCGTGTGCTGTACGGGGCCGTGCCCCGGAGCCGCCGTACCGCCGAACTGCGTGCCAGGGCCTATCGGTTCGGCCTCGTCCACGGTGCCGGCGCCGCCGCCCGAGCCGAGCGGACGCCGCTGCGTCCGCGCCTCGTGCGAACCCGCGAGAGCCGCCGCGGCACCCTGTCCCTGACTCTGACTCTGCGACTGGCCCTGACCCTGACCCTGTCCCTGTCCGTGACCCTGACTCTGTTCCTGGGCCGGGCTCTGTCCTTGACCGGGTCCCTGACCCCCGAAGTCCGGGGAGACACCGGGCTGTTGGCCCTGCGGACGCCCGTGGTGCTGCTCGTGCTGCCGGCCGTGCTGCTGCTCGTACGCGGCCGGGTCGTAGCCGCCCGGCGCCGGGCTCCCCTGCCCGAACGGCATCGCCCACTGCCCGGACGGGCCGCCCGGCTCCTCCGCCGCGGGCGGTACGGGCTGTCCGCCCTGCTGCCGCGCCGCCTCGGCCTGGTCCAGCGGCGGCGGCGTGTAGCCGCCCTGGCCCGTACCGGGTGCGGCGAGCGGACCCCACGCCTCGACTCCGGCGCCGGGAGGCGGCAGCGGACCCGAGGGAAGCTGTACGAACGCGGTCGCGTCCTGGTCGGACTCCCCGCCCCAGCCGCCGCGCGGGTACGAACCGTCCTGCGGATACTGCTGTTGCTGCTGGTGTTGCTGCTGCTGCGGACGGGCCTGCTGCCTGTAGTCGGCGTACTCGCCGTATTCGCCGTACTCCCCGTACTCGGCGCCCCAGCCGCCCTCGTCGGCGTACTCACCGTGACCGGCGCCGTAGCCGTCCGCGTAACGCTGCCCGTACCCCTGCCCGTGGCCGTACCCCTCGCCGCCCTGTGCGCCGGGGCCGTGCGGGCTGCCGTTGCTCATGCGAGCGCCCTCCCGAGTCCTCGGCGGGCCAGTGTTGCCACCGTACGCCGCAAGTGGAAGGCCGCGGGCGGAAGTGCGGGAGCCTCCCCGCCGTCCTCGGGCGGGGCGGGATCGGGGATGCACGCCATCGCGACGTAGTCGCCGAAGGCGGCGAGTGCTTCGGGGGCCAGTCCGCGCTGGCCGTCCCAGTCGATGAGCGAGGCGATCCAGCGCTCCGCCTCCAGCGGACGCAGCGGCATCGGCGCCACCGCGCCCACCGCGCAGCGCACCCCGCGCCGCACCGGGTCGAGCACGACGGCGACGGAGGCCAGGGCACGGCCGGGGCCGGTACGGCCCGTCGCCTTGAGGAAGGTCTGCGGCGCGTGCAGCAGCGGCACCCGCACATGGCCGACGATCTCGCTGGGCCGCAACATGTCCACGTTCGCGAGCAGATGGCTCACGGGGATCTCGCGCCGCGCCCCCTCCGGGCCGGCGACGACGAGCGTGGCCTCCAGCGCCGCGAGCACCGGCAGGGTGTCGCCCGTGGGGTGCGCGCTGACGACGTTGCCGCCGAGCGTGCCCGCGTTGCGGATCTGCGGCGGCCCGGCGGCGCGCGCGCCGGCCGCGAGCGCGGGGATGAGGGCGGAGAAGTCGGGGCGGCCCATGCGGGCGTGGGTGAGACCGGCGCCGAGGAGGGCCTCGCCGTCCAGGTACTGCCAGCCGCGGATCTCGCTGATGCGTCCGAGTCCGACGAGCGCGGCGGGGCGGAGATGACCGGCGTTGACGCCCGCCATCAGATCCGTGCCGCCCGCCACGGGCACGGCGGCGGGCACCGCGGTGAGCGCGGCCACGGCCTCGTCGAGCGTGGTGGGGAGCATGACCGACGGCACAGCCTGTGGCGCATGGTGTTCATGCTGTGCTTGCGTGCTCAATACAGCCGCCCCTTCCCCGGTCGACCCGGCTGCTCGTGCCCGTACGGTACGTGCTCACCGGCCGGACGAAGCAACTCTGGCACATCTCGGCGGACAGTCGGACCGGGGGCCCGTTATGGGTTGATCCGCCCGCTCCCATCCCCCTCGTCCCCTGTACGCGGCGACGGTCCGTAATCCCCAGCTCACGCGGGCAAGCGGTGGTTTGGCACCGTCGGGGGCGGTTGTGCCCGTCACGGCCCTCGTGCGGACTTTCGTGCTACGGACCACACGGGCCGCACGCGGTTACGGACCCGCCGACGGACACGGCGACGGGCGCCGTGCCGCAACGCTCCGCGACCACGGCCCGGTACACGCGCACGGCCCGGTACGCGGTTCCGGTACGCGATGCCGGTACGCGGTTTCGCCACTGGCCCGGTACGCGGTCAGGGCGTGGCCGGCGGTCCGTCCAACGGCCGTCCCGCGATGCCCGGTCGGCGCTGCCAGGGGTGCGGGCCGCCTGGCGGACGGAAGTCCACGCCCATCGCCGCCAGCCGTGCGTAGTGCCCGTCGGCCATGCGCCGCTCGAAGTCCGCGAAGTCCCGGGCGCCGCCCGCCCGTTCGGGCCCGTCCCCGGAACCGGACGGCACCGGCACCGGCGACCACACCGCCTCCGCGAACGCCGCGAGCCGCGGGAACGTCTGGTAGTCCACGCGCTGTTGGCTCTCCGCGCACTCGGTCCACATGTTGGCCTGCGCGCCCAGCACCCGGCGCTCGTGCGGAGTCCCCGCCAACTCCGGTGGTACGGGCTCGAATCCGTGGACGTCGCGCAGCGTACGGACGAAGCCGAGCGGCACGGGCTCGTCCGCGCCGCCGTCCTGCCGGTGATCGAGGTAGACCTGCTGCTCCGGGCAGAGCACCACGTCGTGCCCGGCGCGCGCGGCGGCGACCGCGCCCTGTGTGCCGCGCCAGGACGAGACGGCCGCGCCCTCGGTGAGGCCGGGATCGCCGTCGAGGATCTCGTCCCAGCCGATGAGGCGCCGTCCGCGCGCGGCGAGCCAGCGGTCGAAGTGCCGTACGAACCACGCCTGGAGGACCGCCGCCGGGTCCGCCGATTCGCCTGCGGGGCCCGCCAGTTCGCGCATCCGGGCACGCGCGGACGGCGACGCGTGCCACTCGTCCCGGGGACACTCGTCGCCGCCGAGGTGGACGAAGCGGGAGGGGAAGATCTCCAGGACCTGTTCCAGCACCTCCTCGTAGAAGCGCAGCACATGCTCGCCCGGCGCCAGCACATGGCGGCTCACGCCCCACTCCGTCCACACGCCCAGCGCGGCGGTGTCGACGGCGTCGGTGTTGCCGAGTTCCGGGTAGGCGGCGACGGCGGCCTGCGAGTGCCCGGGGATGTCGATCTCGGGGACGACGGTGATGTGGCGGTCGGCCGCGTAGGCGACGATCTCCCGCAGATCCTCCTGCGTGTACCGGCCGCCGTGCGCCCGCTCGTCCCACAGCGGCGAGGCCCGGTGCCCGACGCGGCTGCGCGCGCGGACGCCGCCCACCTCCGTCAGCCGTGGCCGCCCGTGGATCTCGACGCGCCAGCCCTGGTCGTCGGTGAGATGCAGATGCAGGACGTTGAGCTTGTGCGCGGCGAGCAGGTCGAGGGTGCGCAGCACGCCCTCCTTGGGCATGAAGTGCCGTGCCACGTCGAGGAGATGGCCGCGCCATGCGAAGCGCGGTGCGTCCTCGACGCGCAGGGCGGGTATCCGCCAGGCGGTACGGGCGGACGCGTCCCGCGCGGCGTGGGCGCGCCGGTACGCGGCGGGCCCGAGGAGCTGCCGCAGCGTCTGCGCGCCCCAGAAGACCCCGGCGGGTCCGCCGCCGTCGATGCGCAGACAGCCGGGGTCCGCCTGGAGCACATAGCCCTCCGGGCCGAGCCGTGCGGCGACGCCGTCGTCCGTACGCAGCACGATCCGCCCGC
>NZ_LJGW01000330.1:9801-23285 GCF_001751255.1 Streptomyces nanshensis
GTCGCCGCCGTCCTGTTCGTCACCGTCCCGTTCGTCACCGTCGCCCTCCCGGCCGTCCCCGTGGGGCGGCAGCAGCTCCAGCCCCGTCGCCGGGGTGAGCGTGGCGCGGAGCCAGCGCGCGGTGTCTCGGGTGCCGGGGCCCGCGTCCAGCGCGGTGGCCGGGCCGAGCGCGAACTCCGCCCCGGCGCCCGCCCGTTGGGGCGTCACGGAGACCGGCGCGGGAACCAGGTCCGAATCCGGATACGTCACGTGCGTACGCCTTTCGTCTGGCGGGTCACTCCTTCACCGCGCCTCCGAGCCCGGAGACGAGGCGTCTGTGCACGAGTACGAAGAAGACCAGCACGGGCAGTGTCATGACCGTCGACGCGGCCATCACCCCGCCCCAGTCGGGGGTTTCGGCGTCGAAGAAGACCAACAGGGCCATGGGGAGCGTGGAGTTCTCGGTCGCGGAGATGATGAAGGACTTGGCGAAGAGGAAGTCGTTCCACGTCGAGATGAACGAGAAGACGCTCGTGGCCACCAGCCCCGGAAAGACCAGCGGAAAGAGGATCTGCCACAGGAAGCGCGTGCGGCTCGCCCCGTCGATGAGGGCCGCCTCCTCCAGCGTGTCCGGTACGGCCTTCACGAATCCGCGCAGCATCCACACGGCGAACGGCAGCGAGAACGCCAGGTGCGGAAGCATCAGCGACAGCAGGGAGTTGAGGGCGCCGACGTCCCGCATGAGGAAGAACATGGGAATGGTCAGCGCTTCCACCGGCACCATCTGCGCCACGAGGAAAAGGATCAGCAGCGTCGTACGGAAGCGGAAACGGAAGCGGGTGACGGCCGTCGCCGCGAGAAACGCGACGAGCGCGGAGGCGATCACCACCGTCCCGGCCACCAGAAGGCTGTTGAGGAAATAGCGGCCGAAGTCCTGCTGCCCGAAGACCCGTCGGAAGGCGTCCAGCGTCGGATTCGCCGTCCACGGCACGGGATGCGCCGAGCGCACTTCCCCGGCGGGTTTCAGTGCCGAAAGCACCATCCAGTAAAGGGGAAAGGCCACGACGAGGGCGACGGCGACCGCCGTGCCCTCCGCCGCCAGCCGCCACGGCCTGACCCGGAGGCGGCGCCGTGAACGGCCCCGCGGAACCGCCGCGCCTGCACCCGCGCCCGCCCCCGTCACAGCTCCTCGCCCTTCCGCCGCAGCAGCCGCAGATACACCAGCGTGACGCCGAGGAGCAGAAGCAGCATCACGACGCCGATCGCCGAACCGAGGCTGTACTGCGAGGAGGCGAACGCCTTCTGGTACGCGTACACGTTGAGCACGAGGTTCTGCCCCGCGATGCCGCCGCCTCCCGTCATGACGTAGATCTGCGTGAAGATCTTGAAGTCCCAGATCACCGACTGGATCGTCACGACGAGCAGGATCGGCCGCAGCATCGGCGTCGTCACACTCCGCCAGGTCCGCCAGTGCGACGCCCCGTCGAGCGCCGCCGCCTCCAGCACCTCGGCCGGTATCGCCCTGATCCCCGCGTAGACGGTCACCATCACCAACGGGAAGGAGCACCAGACCACTTCGAGGAAGACCAGCGCGAAGGCGCTCATCCGCCCGTACGTCCAGGAGAAGTCGCCCAGCCCCAACACCCTGTTGACGGGACCGAAGTCGGCGTCGAAGAGGAAGACCCAGACCGTCGACCCGGTGACGGCCGGCGTCGCCCACGCGCCCAGCGCCGCCAGCATCAGCAGCAGCCGCGGCACCGCCCGTACGCGGGTGAGCAGCACCGCGAGCGCACAGCCCACCGCGAGGGTGCCCAGCACACAGGCGGCGGCGAAGAGGACGGTCGCCACCAGGACGTCCCAGAACTGCGCGTCGGAGAACAGCTCCGCGTAGTTGGCCAGGCCCTGGAACGAGGTCGGTTCGCCGCCGCTGACCTGTGCCTGGGTGTATTCGAGTACGGAGATGAGGCCCAACTGCCAGACGGGGTAGGCCAGAAGACCGCCGAGCACCAGCAGGGCGGGCGCGAGATAGAGCCACGGCGTCAGCCGTCCCCGCGCATGCGCCGGCCCCGGGCCCCGTCCGTGCCTCTGTCCCGGTCCCTGGCCCTCTCCCGGTGCCGGTGCCTGTTCCCGGCCCGCCGCGGGCGCGGACGCGGGCGGCGCCGCCCCCGGTACGGGCGCGACCGCGCTCACTCGGCGAACGCCTCGTCCATCTTCCGCGCGGCCTCGTCCGCCGCCGCGTCCACACCGCGCTTCTTCCCGGCGATCTGCTGGAACATCGTCGGCAGCACCTGCCCGGCGTCGATCTCGGCCCACCCGGGCGTCGCGGGCACGAACTCCGTTCCCGCGTCGAGGGTTTCGACGAACGGCTCGACGAACGGCTCCTTCTTCGCGGCCTGTCGACGGGTGTCGGTGAACGTCGGCAGAAAGCCCATCGCGTCGAAGAGCCGCCGCTGTGTGTCCTTCCCGGCCAGGTCCTTCATCAGCGCGACGGCGAGCGTGCGGTGCGAACTGCTCTTCAGTACGCCGACGTTGTTGCCCCCGGCGAAGGCCGGGGCGATGCTGCCGCGCTTCCTCCCCGGAAGCGGCACGACGTCGTAGTCGCCCTTGACCTCTCCGTCGTCCACGGCCTGCCGGTTGAAGTCGCCGGCGACGACCATCCCTGCCTTGCCCGCCGCGAACGCCTCGACGTTCTCGTTGCCGCCCATCCGGGCGCACTTGGCGGCCGGGCAGTTGTCGTCCCCGAACAGGCCGGTGTAGGCGGCGATTCCACGCTTGGCGTCCGCGCTGCCGACGGCCGAGGTGTACGTGCCGTCCTTCTTCTTCACGGCCAACTGCCCGCCGTGCGCCCAGATGAACGGCATCGCGCCGTAGGTGTACGCGCCGCCCACGGCCAGTCCGTACATGCCGGGCCGCTCCTGCCGTATCCGCCGTGCGGCGTCGGCCACTTCACCGAGCGTACGGGGCACCTCGACGTCCAACTCGCGGAAGACGTCGGTGCGGTAGTACAGCGCCCGTACGCCGACGAAGAGCGGCGCACCGTAGACCTTGCCGCCGACGGTCACCGATGTCTTCGCCGTGGGGTCGACGTCCCGCGCCTGCGGCCAGTCGGCGAACTCGGCGCTCACATCGGCCAGTCCGCCGTTCTCGACGTACCCGGCGGTGTCGGTGTTGCCGTACTCGATCACGTCGGGCGCCGACGAGGGGTCGTTGAAGGCGCCCTTGATCTTCTCGGCTCGGCTGTCGACGGGGATGTAGCGCACGTCGACGCGTACGCCCTTGTGCCGCTTCTCGAAGCTCCGCACGACGCCGTCGACGACGCGCTCCTTCGGCCCGTTGCCGACCTCGCGGAAGAGCCACACCCGCAGCGTGCCGCTCTTCTCGTCCTTCTGCGGCCCGCCCCCGGAGGTGGACGGCGCACAGCCCGCCAGCAGCGTCCCCGCCAGTGCAAGTGCCGCCAGCGGCGCGGCAGTTCGTACGGCCATCCTCACGGCGTCCCCCAACCCTCCCAGGGCGTTGCAGAGTTCGCAACGCGCGTTTCGCGCAGCACAACCGCAGAGGAGATTACGAGCCGTCCCCCGGCCCGGCAATAGGTCTCAACCAATCCGTTCCCGTCCGCGCCCGGAAGCACGCGCCCACGCACACGCGACGGCACCCGCCCCCGGACACGCCAACGCGCCCCGCCCGTCCCGCGATCGGGGACGGACGGGGCGCGCTGTGAGCCTTGCGCGAGAACCGCACCGGGAGCCGCCCGGCCGCCTGCCGGCGGAGGACGGAACGGGCGGACGGTCAGAACGGAGAGACGGGACGCAGGAAGAGCGCCGGAGAGGTGGCCGGGAGCCGGTGGAAGCCGCCGGAGACGGCGGCCCGAACCGGTGGCCCGGAGCGGCTACTTGCCGCCCTTGCCGTCCTTCCCGCCGCCCTTGCCGTCCTTGTCCCCGCCGGAGCTCATCGTCTCGTAGATCTCCTTGCACATGGGACAGACCGGGTACTTCTTCGGGTCGCGCCCGGGCACCCAGACCTTCCCGCAGAGCGCGACGACGGGCGTACCGTCCATCGCGCTCGCCATGATCTTGTCCTTCTGGACGTAATGGGCGAACCGTTCGTGGTCGCCGTCTCCGTGCGACGTCTGCGGGGTCGGCTCGACGAGGGTGCCGGTGCCCGTACCGCGCTCAGGCTCAAGAGTGCTCATGCGGACCAAGCCTAATTCAGCGAGGCATCGTCCGGGTATGTGGCCACCATCGCCAGCTCGCTGCGCTGCCGCCGCAGCACGGAGCGCCACAGACGCTCGGGCGACGGCGAGGAGACGTCGCCCGGTTCGGACTCGACGACATACCACGCACCCTCCGACAGCTCCTTCTCGAGCTGGCCCGGACCCCAGCCGGCGTACCCGGCGAAGATGCGCAGCGACCCCAGTTCCGCGGCGAGCAGCTCCGGCGGCGCCTCCAGATCGACGAGGCCGATCGCGCCGTGCACCCGGCGCCAGCCCAGCGGGCCGTCCCGGCCCTCCTCCTCGCCGCCCCCGTACCCCCGCTCCTCCGGTCCGGCTCCGTTCGCCGCACTGCGGGCACCGGCGGCGGCGCCGCGCGCGGCCTCCGGCTCCCCGTCGTCGGGTCCGCCCCCGTACGAGGCGGGCACCACGGCCACACCGAGCGCCGCGTCCAGCGAGACGGGACCGCCCTGGAAGACGACGCCGGGCTCCCCGGCGAGCGCCGCCCACGGCTCCAGGATGTCGCCGACGTCCACGGGGGTCGGGCGGTTGAGCACCACGCCGAGCGACCCCTCCGCGTCGTGGTCGAGCAGCAGGACCACGGCCCGGTCGAAGTTCGGGTCAGCCAGCACCGGGGTCGCGACCAGCAGCCGCCCGGTGAGTGAAGACACCTCGGTCATGCGGCAATGATCCCGCACGTGAGCCGTCCGTGGGAGCCAACGGCCGGATCTGCGGCCGATACCCGGCATCCGCCCAGGTCACCGGGGAGGCACCGAATCTCCCCAGATCCGGCGCACACCTCCCGCACACCCCCGCACGATCTGCCACACATCCGCAACTCCGGTCACGTTCGGGGCACTTGTCCCTCACACATCGTGACCCCGCCGGTACGCGGCGGCCTGTTCCCCTCCCCGGTCCTTACGCGGCGGTGCGCCGGGACCCTTACGATTGTCCTTCGTCCTCGGCCCCGGAACGTCTCCAGGGCGGCCCAGGACGGCGGAGCCGCAGAGCCCCGCATCACAGGCCCCCAACCGTCTTCAGGAACGCGGAGATCCATGACCGACGACGTCCTGCTCGTCCACGGCGGCACCCCGATCGATGGCGAGATCCGTGTCCGTGGCGCGAAGAACCTCGTTCCGAAGGCGATGGTCGCCGCGCTGCTGGGAAGCGAGCCGAGCCGGCTCCGCAACGTCCCCGACATCCGCGACGTGCGGGTCGTACGGGGGCTGCTGCAGCTCCACGGCACCACCGTCACCACCGGCGAGGAGGCGGACGAGCTGGTGCTCGACCCGTCCCACGTCGAGAGCGCCAACGTCGCGGACATCGACGCGCACGCCGGCTCCTCCCGCATCCCGATCCTCTTCTGCGGCCCGCTGCTGCACCGCCTCGGCCACGCCTTCATCCCGGGCCTGGGCGGCTGCGACATCGGCGGCCGTCCCGTCGACTTCCACTTCGACGTGCTGCGCCAGTTCGGCGCGACGATCGAGAAGCGCGCCGACGGCCAGTATCTGGAGGCGCCGCAGCGGCTGCGCGGCACGAAGATCCGGCTGCCCTACCCGTCCGTCGGCTCGACGGAGCAGGTGCTGCTGACGGCCGTACTGGCCGAGGGCTCCACCGAGCTGAGCAACGCCGCCGTCGAGCCGGAGATCGAGGACCTCATCTGCGTCCTGCAGAAGATGGGCGCGATCATCTCGATGGACACCGACCGCACGATCCGCATCACCGGCGTCGACAAGCTCGGCGGCTACACCCACCGCGCGCTGCCCGACCGTCTGGAGGCCGCCTCGTGGGCGAGCGCCGCGCTCGCGACCGAGGGCCAGGTCTTCGTACGGGGCGCGAGCCAGCCCGGGATGATGACCTTCCTCAACACCTTCCGCAAGGTCGGCGGCGCCTTCGAGGTGGTCGACGAGGGCATCCGCTTCTGGCACCCGGGCGGCCCGCTGAAATCCATCGCACTGGAGACGGACGTGCACCCCGGCTTCCAGACGGACTGGCAGCAGCCGCTCGTCGTCGCGCTCACGCAGGCCACGGGGCTGTCCATCGTCCACGAGACGGTCTACGAGTCCCGCCTCGGCTTCACCTCCGCGCTGAACCAGATGGGCGCCCACATCCAGCTCTACCGTGAGTGCCTCGGCGGCTCCGCGTGCCGCTTCGGACAGCGCAACTTCCTGCACTCCGCGGTGGTTTCGGGCCCGACGAAGCTCCAGGGCTCGGACCTGATCATCCCGGACCTGCGCGGCGGCTTCTCGTATCTGATCGCGGCGCTCGCCGCCCAGGGCACCTCGCGGGTCCACGGCATCGACCTGATCAACCGCGGCTACGAGAACTTCATGAACAAGCTCGCCGAGCTGGGCGCCAAGGCGGAGCGCCCCTAGCCTCCGCCCCCGGCACGCGGCTCGTACGCGGCACACGGCACACGAAAGGGCGGTCACCCACTGCGGGTGACCGCCCTCGTGCCGCAGGGGTGCGGACCGGCCGAGGCCGTCCGCCCTGCCGGCTGCTTACTTGCCCTTGGCGGATTCCTTGAGCTTGGAGCCGGCCGACACCTTCACGCTGTACCCGGCCGGAATCTCGATCGGGTCGCCGGTCTGCGGGTTCCGCGCGGTGCGGGCCGCACGGTGCGTGCGCTCGAAGGTGAGGAAACCGGGGATGGTGACCTTCTCGTCGCCCTTGGAGACGACCTCGCCGACGGTCTCGGCGAGGGCGGCCAGAACGGCGTCGGCGTCCTTACGGGTCACCTCGGCGCGCTCGGAGAGAGCGGCCACCAGCTCACTGCGGTTCATAACTCGTTACTCCCGTGTTCTTCTTGCCGATGAGGCGTGAGATCGAAGCCGATGCTGCCAGGGCCCTCGGACAGTCCCTTGACCAGGGTCTGTTTTGAGACCCTCCCGCCCCGTGAGGTTGCTCCGTGACGGAGCCCCCGGGGAAGGATCCTGCCCCTACGTGCGGCGGGAAAGCCAATCCGGATCATGCTGACAGCTGCGGAGTCACACGAGCGGCGGCGACGGCCGCGCTGTGCTGACGCCCCACAGGCTTGTGTCTGCCGCAACCCTAGAGGGGGCGCCGTGACCTGGCACCTCGCGACGCGCCGTGCCACCGCGCGGCGAGCGGCCGGTGCCCGTAACGCCTCCGGCCCGGACTCACGGGGCTGTGAGTAACCTCTCGCCTTCCGCACAAACCCGGAATGTGTCCTTCCCGACCGATTGTGACCGGATGTGTCCGGGCGTGACGGACGGTGCTCAGTCTGCGGCCCCTTCGGGGACCGAAGCGGCGGCGGTCGCGGGGGCGGCGCCGGCCGTGGTGGTGGCGGGCGCGACGGCGGCCTCCCCCGCGGCGCGCGCCGCGTTCCGTACCGCGTCCGCGACGGCGCCGGAGACCTTCTCGTTGAAGACACTCGGAATGATGTAGTTCGGGTTCAGCTCGTCGACGAGGACGACGTCCGCCAGCGCCCGGGCGGCGGCCAGCATCATCGTGTCGTTGACCGAACGCGACTGCGCGTCCAGCAGGCCACGGAAGACGCCGGGGAAGACGAGCACGTTGTTGATCTGGTTCGGGAAGTCGGAGCGGCCCGTGGCGACGACCGCCGCCGTCTCCCGCGCCACCGCCGGGTCGACCTCCGGGTCCGGGTTGGCGAGCGCGAACACGATGGCGCCGTCGGCCATGCGCGCCACGTCGGTGCCGTTCAGCACGTTCGGCGCGGAGACGCCGATGAAGACGTCCGTGCCGACGACGGCGTCCTTCAACGTGCCCGTGACGCCCTCGGAGTTGGTGTTGTCCGCGATCCAGCGCAGCGGCGAGCCCTCGGCCTCGTCCACGAGGTCGGGACGGCCGTCGTGCACCACTCCGTGGATGTCGGCGACGATCGCGTGCTTGACGCCCGCCTCCAGGAGGAGCTTGAGGATGGCCGTACCGGCCGCGCCCGCGCCGGACATCACGACGCGGATGTCCTCGATGCGTTTGCCGACGACGCGCAGCGCGTTGTAGAGGGCGGCGAGGACGACGATGGCCGTGCCGTGCTGGTCGTCGTGGAAGACGGGGATGTCGACGAGTTCGCGCAGCCGCGCCTCGATCTCGAAGCAGCGGGGCGCGGAGATGTCCTCCAGGTTGATGCCGGCGAAGCCCGGCGCCAGCGCCCGTACGACCTCCACGATCGTGTCGGTGTCCTGGGTGTCCAGGCAGATCGGCCAGGCGTCGATCCCCGCGAAGCGCTTGAAGAGGGCGGCCTTGCCCTCCATGACGGGCAGCGATGCCTGGGGTCCGATGTTGCCGAGGCCGAGCACCGCCGAGCCGTCGGTGACGACGGCGACGCTGTTCCGCTTGATCGTCAACCGCCGTGCGTCCTCGGGGTGTTCCGCGATCTGTGTGCACACACGGGCCACGCCCGGCGTGTAGACCATGGACAGGTCGTCGCGATTGCGAATGGGGTGCTTCGACGACATCTCGATCTTGCCGCCGAGGTGCATCAGGAACGTACGGTCGGAGACCTTGCCGAGCACGACGCCCTCGATGCCGCGGATGCGCGCCACGATCTCGTCGGCGTGCGCGGTGGACGAGGCGGCGATCGTGACGTCGATACGCAGCCGCTCGTGCCCGGAGGCGGTGACGTCGAGGCCGGTGACCGAACCGCCCGAGGACTCCACGACCGTGGTGATCTGGCTGACCGCGGTCCCCCCGGCGGGAACCTCCAGGCGGACAGTCATCGAGTAGGAGACGCTGGGCGCGCTCATGGCCGACTTCCCTCTGCTTTCCCTTGACGCGTGGTGCCGCACCGAACCGGCAGCGCCGAAGTATCGGCGTGCGGGGGTGGGGCGCGTCAACAGATCGTCCCACCTACCCTCCGGTACGGGGTAACCCGTGGACCGGCAGGGATCCTCAGCACGGAAAGGGCCTTCCACAGTACGAGATGCCGGAGATCGCACCTTCTTCGCCCCCTCCTTCCTGCCCCCGGCGCGAAACCCTGTGTCTACGCCCCAAATCACTTCAAAGCGCCCCATCTCGACCTAGGATCGCCCCGCAAACCCCATATGCATACAGGGAGACCAGGAATGGCTCAGGGCACCGTCAAGTGGTTCAACGCCGAGAAGGGCTACGGCTTCATCGCCCAGGAAGACGGCGGACCGGACGTCTTCGTCCACTACAGCTCGATCCACGGAGAGGGCTACCGCAGTCTTCAGGACACCCAGCGCGTCGAGTTCGAGATCGCGGAGGGCCGCAAGGGCCCGCAGGCGGAAGGGGTCCGCATCATCGGCTGACAGCCGGGACGCGAACCCCTGCGGAGAGCTTCACCGAAGGCCGAAGCTCGTAGAACGAAACGAGAGTTCCGAAGTCTTGGATGACACCGACCCGCCAGCTCGCCTCGCGGCAAGTGGTCGCTCGTAGCGACAATGGTTGGGCCCGGGGGCATGGATCGGGCCGGTGCCACATCCAGGCTAACAAACAGCCTCCGGGAGCGATTCCCTTACAGGGAGGCGACTTTCCCGTCAGTCCCTGAGCAGTTCCGGCACCCCGTCCGCGTCCGGCAGGTCCTCCTCGCCGGACAGTACGGTCAGCCGCTGCGTCGCCCGGGTCAGTGCCACGTACAGCACCCGGAGCCCGGCGGCGGTCCCGTCGGCCGCCGCCTCACGGGCCGCCGCAGCACGGGCCGGGCCCCCGCCGGCGATACCGGCGGGGGAGGCCACGATCACCGCGTCGTACTCAAGTCCCTTGGCCTCCAGGCTTCCCAGGGCGACGGCGCGTTCCCCGAGGCCCGCGAGCCACTCGCGGGCCTCTTCCCTGCGGTCCATCGGGACGACGACGCCGACGGTGCCGTCCACCTCCGCCAGCGCACGCCGCGCCTCCTCGCGCACCGCCGGGCCCAACTCGCCCCGTACGGCGGCGAATCGGGGCCGCAGTCCGGTGGAGCGTACGGCCTTCGGCGGTGCCGTTCCCGGCATCGCCAGGGCCAGCACCCGGTCGGCCAGTTCCGCGATCTCCGCGGGATTGCGGTAGTTGACGGTGAGTTCGAAACGGCGGCGCGGGCGGGAGCCCAGGGCGTCCGTGCGGGCCTCGGCGGCCTCCTCGGTGTCCGGCCACGAGCTCTGGGCCGGGTCGCCGACGACCGTCCAGGTGGCGTGGCGTCCGCGGCGGCCGACCATGCGCCACTGCATCGGCGTCAGATCCTGGGCCTCGTCGACGATGACGTGCGCGTAGTCCGTGCGCTCCTCCGCCTGGCGCTCGGAGCGCTCGCGGCGCGCGGTCGGGTCGCGGTCGGCCGCCGTCGTCAACTCCTCCAGGCCGCTGAGCTGTTCGAGGACGTCCGCGGGGGACGGTTCCCTCTCGCGGCGCGGCTTGGGGGGTGCGCCGAGCAGGACGCGCAGTTCGTCGAGGAGCGCCACGTCGTGGACGGAGAGGGGGCCCTCGCCGTCCTCGCCGAGGCGGCGCAGCGAGCCGGCGACGGCGGAGACCTCCGCCCGGTCGAGCAGCCGGCGGGCACGGCCGCGGCCCGAGCGCCCCGGCGCCGGCTTCCGCCCGGAGCGTCCCGTGCGCGGGGGCAGGCCCGCGACGCGCGACAGGGTCTCCTCGTCGGCGAGGGAGGCCAGCACCCGGCGGGGCGTCAACTCCGGCCACCACGCGTCGAGGAAGGAGACGAACGCGTCCTCGGCCGAGACGTCCTCGTCGAACGCCTCGCGTGCCTCGGCCGCCAACTCCGGGTCGGTGTGGCGGCGTCCGGCGCCGGACTTCTCCCACAGCGCGTCCAGCAGGAACTTGCGGGCGCGCGGCCGCATGAGGTTGACGGGCGCGGTGCCGCCGAGCACCTGCTGCCGTACGTCGCGCAGTTCGTCGGCGCCGAGTTCGACGCGGTTGCGGAAGGCCACGACGCGCAGCGTCTGCGGCACCTGCCCCGCGTCCAGCGCGGCGCGCGCCGCACGGTGCAGCAGCTTCGCCATGCGGGCCGAGCCCTTGACGCGTGCGGCGTGCGGCTCGTCGTACGTCGTGGCCTCGGCGCCCTCGACCAGGGAGCCCAGGGCGCGGATGGCGACCTGGCCCTCCTCGCCGAGTGAGGGCAGCACGCCCTCGGTGTAGGAGACGAGCAGCGGCGTCGGACTGACGACGAGGATGCCGCCCGCGTACCGCCGCCGGTCCTGGTAGAGGAGATAGGCGGCGCGGTGCAGCGCGACCGCGGTCTTGCCGGTACCGGGTCCGCCCTCGACCTCCGTGACGGAGGCGGCGGGGGCGCGGATGACGAGGTCCTGCTCGGCCTGGATGGAGGAGACGATGTCGCGCATCGCGTGGCCGCGGGCGCGGCCGAGCGCGGCCATCAGCGCGCCGTCGCCGGTGACGGACAGCTCCTCGCCGTCCAGGCTCGCCCGCACCTCGGGGCGCAGCAGGTCGTCCTCGACGCCGAGGACCGTGCGGCCCTTGCTGCGGATGACGCGGCGGCGTACGACACGGCCCGGTTCGACCGGCGTCGCGCGGTAGAAGGGGGCGGCGGCCGGCGCGCGCCAGTCGATGACGAGCGGGGTGTAGTCGGCGTCGAGCACGCCCATGCGTCCGACGTGCAGGGTCTCGGCGATGCCGGCGGTGCCGTCGGGGCGTACGGCGCCTTCGGCGGGCTCGACCGAGGTGTACGCGCCGTCGGGTCCGCGCCGGGCGTCGGCGCCGGGGAGCAGATCGATGCGTCCGAAGAGGAAGTCCTCGAACTCGCGGTTGAGGCGGTTGAGATGCACGCCGGCGCGGAAGACCTGTGCGTCCCGTTCGGCCAGCGCTCCCGGGGTGCCGACCTGTGCCCGCTTCGAGGCGTCGTCCATCAGGAACTCGGCCTCGTGGATCTTCTCCTCGAGGCGCCGGTACACCTCGTCCAGGTGCCGCTGTTCCCCGCGGATCTCCCGCTCACGGACGGAGTCGTGGTGCGCTGCCAACGACGCGGCCCCCTTCTGCCTTCTGCCTGTTCGGGCCCCTGCCGCAACGGGGCGAGGACGGTGCGCCGCGTACGCCGTGCGCCGGTGCGGGCTCGCCCCTGGGGAGCGGTCAACCGTACGCGAACGGACATGTCCGCGCATCCGCGGCCGTGCCCGGCGGGGACGGTGCGGACCGGTCAGCCCCGGGTGTCCGCGGCCGGGTCACCGGCCGAGTCCGCGACCGGGCCCGCGGCCGGGCCCGCGACCGGATCCGCGTCGTCCGCGACGTCCCCGTCGTACTTGGCGCTCTCCGGTGCCGCGTCGAGCGCCAGCCGGTAGCCGCGTTTGACGACGGTCTGGACGATCTCGGGGGCGTCCAGCGCGACGCGCAGCCGCGCCACCGCCGTCTCCACCGCGTGCTCGTCGTTGCCCGAACCCGGCAGGGCGCGCAGCAGTTCGGCACGGGCGACCACATGTCCGGGACGGCGCGCGAGGGCACGCAGCAGCGCCATCCCGGCGGGACGCACCGTCCGCAGCTCGCCGTCCACGACGACCGCGCGCCCGCGGATCTCCACGCGGTGCCCCGCGACGGCCAACACCCGTGCGCGGTCCGGGAGTCGGGTGCACAGCACCTGGACGAGCGGGCCGAGGCGGAAGCGTTCCGGCGCCACGGTCCGTACGCCCTCGTTCTCCAGCGGCGCCGCCGTCACGGGGCCGACGCACGCCGCGAGCACGTCCGTACGCATCGCCTCCAGCAGCGCGTCCCGTACGCCGCGGCGCCCGGCGCGCTCCAGCAGGGAGGCCGCGGCGGGGGCGCTGGTGAAGGCCAGGGCGTCGACGCCGCGGGCGAGTACGGCGTCGATGAGACGGTCGACGGGCCCGATGTCCTCCGGCGGCATCCAGCGGTAGACGGGGACGGGGACGATCTGCGCGCCCGCCTCCCGCAGCGACTCGATGAAGCCGGGCAGCGGTTCGCCGTGCAGTTGCAGCGCGATGCGCCGTCCCTCGACGCCCTGTGTCAGCAGCCGGTCGAGCACCTCGGCCATCGACTCCGAGGCGGGCGACCACGACTCCTTGAGCCCGGCCGCACGGATGGCGCCGCGCACCTTCGGCCCGCGGGCCAGCACTTCGGCGGCGGCGAGACGGTCGAGCAGGCCGGCGCCCAGGCCCCAGCCCTCGGCGGCCTCGATCCAGCCGCGGAAGCCGATCGCGGTGGTGGCGATCACCATGTCCGGGGCGTGCGCGAGGAGTCGGCGGGTGGCGTCGAGGAGTTCGGTGTCGTCGGCGAGGGGGACGATGCGCAGCGCGGGCGCCTGCTGCACCTCCGCGCCGCGGCGCTCCAGCAGGGCGCCCAGCTCCTCGGCGCGGCGGGCGGCGGTGACGCCGACGGTGAATCCGGCCAGGGGCTGTACGTCCTGGCG
>NZ_LJGW01000229.1 GCF_001751255.1 Streptomyces nanshensis
GTTGTGGAGGGAGGCGTCGTGGAAGACGGCGGCGTTGTTGACCCAGCCGCACAGTCCGCCGGGCGCCGACTCCGCGAGATCCGCGGCCTGTTGGACGGCCTCGTCGTCGGCGGCGCTGCCCGCCACGCTCCGGGCCCGTGCGGCGCCCGGATGCTCCGCGAGCCATTCCAGCGCCCCGCGGTCGAGGTCGACCGCGACGACGGTGTGACCGTCGTCCAGCAGCCGCTCTGCCACGGCCCGCCCGATCCCGCGTCCGCCGCCCGTCACCACGATCCCGCCCGCGTCCGCCACCCACGGCCCTTTCACTCTGCGCTTCCGGCCTCGTACGCGGGGCAGCGTCACGTGTGGGTGCTGCGGGTGTCAACGGCTTTCGCCGCCGGCCGCTCCCCTTCTCCGGGGGGTGCGGCTTGGGTGTTTGGCCGCGCCCCCGGGAGGGGGTTGGGGTGTGTGGGTGGGGTTTTCAGGTTTGGGGTTTGCTGCCGTGGTTGGCGTTGTTCTTGCGGCGTGCTTTCTTCTTGCGGCGGCGTTTTGAGGACATGCCGGTTCTCCTTGTCTTCTTGGTGTTGTGGCCGGTGGCCGGGGCCGGGGGTCATGGTGGCAGTGGGGGCGGGGCGGGGGCCAATCGAGGCCGGGTGTCGGCTGCCGGCCGGGGTGCCGGGTTATGTGGCTCGTCCGGGGTTGTTGCGTGTTTGTGTTGTGTGGAGGAACCATTCCTGTGCGGCGTCGGCGACGTGGTCCAGCGCTCCGGGTTCCTCGAAGAGGTGGGTTGCTCCGGGCACGGTCTGTACCCGGTGGTCGGCGTGGAGGAGTCCGGCGGCTTCCCGGTTGAGGCCGAGTACCTGTGTGTCCCGGCCGCCGACGAGGAGCAGGACGGGTGCCTGTACGTGGGGGAGGGCGTGGTCGGCGAGGTCGGGGCGTCCGCCGCGGGAGACGACGGAGACGACCCGGTGGGGGCGTGTGGCTGCGGCGGTCAGGGCTGCGGCGGCGCCGGTGCTGGCGCCGAAGAGGTGGACGCCGAGTGTGCTGGTGGCGGGGTGTGTGCCGAGCCAGTCGATGGCTGTGACGGTGCGTTCGGCGAGGAGGGGGATGTCGAAGCGGTGCCGTCCGGTTGCCGCGTCGGCTTGTTCCTCGTCCTGGTCGAGGAGGTCGATGAGGAGTGTTCCCCAGCCGTCTTGCCGTAGTTGCCGGGCTACGGCCCTGTTGCGGGGGCTGTGGCGGGAGCTGCCGCTTCCGTGGACGAAGAGGACGATGCCGCGTGGTGAGGCGGGAACGTCGAGGTCACCGGCGAGTTCCACGTTGCCGGGCACTGCTATCGACACCGGTTCCGAGAACATCGGCACCCCTTCTGTTTCCGCGTTCCGGGCTGCCTTTCCGGGGCGTCGGGTAGCCGCGGAGAGTCGGTGTCATGCACCGGGGGACAGACAAGGAGCAGGGGTGCTTGCCTGTCGGGGTGCGTCTGCAGCCCCCCCGGGTACGGCCGGGGGTGCGGTGGGGGTGAACGGATTCTGGGGTCCGGAGGGTGCCGGCGTGCTGCGCCTGCCGCCGGGGACGCCTCGTTGCGCCGGCGCGCGCTGCTCGCGCGCGCTGCTCGCTGCCGCCCGGCCCCGAACCGGCCTTCTCGCTCTTCTTCCTGGGCAGCCGGCCGCCTCAAGTGGTGTGGGATTTCCGGTGGTTGGGCTGGCCGGACTCCGGTTGCCCGTCAGCCGGACCCAGGCTCTGGCGTGCTGAGCGAGGCCTGAGCCTGTACGGCGACCGGGCGCGCCGCAGTTGCCTGCTTCGAGACCTGAAGGCGTGGGGGTGGCGTGCGGTGGTGGATGCGGCCGTACCGGCATCGCCCTGACCTGTCGGCCTGGCCGGCTGTTCTGGCCGGGTGCCCCTTTGCTGGCTGGGCTGTGGCTTCTGTCCGCCGCCGCCTGCTACGCCCCCCCGCTGAGACGTCGTGGCAGCGGCGCTACGTGCCGCCGGTTCACCCGCCGAATTACGTGAACTCGGCCTGTCGGGCTGCCGGTTGGCGGTGTCCTGCCTGTCGTCCCTTGCCCTGTCGCCTCGTCGCCCCCCGGCGTTGGGGGAGGTCGGGGTGGTTGTCGCCTTACGGTTTGGCCGTTGTCGACGGCTGCTGTGGACGGGCGGTGCACTGCGGGTGGTGAAAGGCGGTATCGGGGGAGAGTAGGCGAGGGGAGTGTTCGTGTCGGCTGCGTGCTGCGCCGCGCCTGAGCGGGCCTCCCCCCTTAAGGGCCGCCGCGCGGCTTGTGATGTGCGTGCCGTGTCTGGGCGGGTTTCTGTGGCGGCGCGCTATGTCTCGCTGCCCTTCTTTGTCGTGTGGGACGAGGTGGGGGAGGGGCCTCCGGCTGCGGTGAGTTGTCTGTCTGACCACGCCGCAGGGAGGCCCTGGCTGGTGACTCTATCCCCGGTGGCTCTGTCCTCGGGGGTTCTCCTTTTCGGGCGCGGCTGCGTCTCGGGGGGGTGTGAACTGCCGTGCGTTCGGGGCGGGTTGGCGCACGCGCCGCCCCTCCGGGCTCTAATGGGCCCGTGGGCCGAGGGGGTCGGGTCTCATGCCATCGGGTCGCTGTCTGCGCGGGGTTGACCGGGGGTGTGCCGGGGGCCGGACGGTGGTTGTCCGTCGCTGTGATTGTTCGTCCTGCCGCCGTAATCGGCTGCCCCTCTCTCGTGCTCTTTCTTCTCCTGGCTCGGTGTGGGTACAGGGAACTGTCGTGTGTGGTCGTGTGGTTGAGGCACGCGCGTGCTGCTGTTCGCTGTCGGGAGGTGGGGTGTTGGGCGGGTTGGCAGTCATGGTCTCGGCGCCCCACGGCACGGTTTGCTCTTCTCTCGCCCTGGGCTTTCGCCGTGTCTGTGTCCGCGGGCTTATGCCTCCTCGGGTGCTTCCGTGTACGGGGCAGGGCTCTGCGTCCCGGGCCGTGTCCGGTCCGTGTTTCGGTTCCGCGTGCCGGCCCGTGTGTGGGGTGGGTGCGCTTCTGGTGTCGTGTCCCGAACCCTCGGGCGCAATGCTGGTCTTGACGCGGTGAGGGGTTCCGGGCCCCGGGGGCGTGCACGCTGGTTTTGACGCGGTGAGGGGTTCGGCCCCTCGGGGGCGTGGCTGCTTGGCGTGTCCCCGGCCCCGGTTCCTCTCCCTCCCCGGGCGCTTTCTCTTCTCTGCCGGCCCCTCGGTGTCTCCTCTGCGCTCCACCTCCTCTCGGGGGTGTGGTGGTACAGCGAGTGCGCTGGGTGGTACGGCGTTGTTCTGTACGGGCCTGGGGGCCGCTGGGGCGTTGTGGGGTGGGGGAGGGTGGGGGCGTGTCTGTGTATCAGGTTTCGTGTCCGGTACGGACGGCGTTGACGATGGTGGAGATGCATGTGCTGGAGGGGGGTGGCTTCGAGGTCGAGCCGGCGTTGTGGTGTGTGCTGGAGAGGGGGCACGGCGGGTTGCATCACACGCCGGGCCAGGCGTTGCCGGCCGGTGGCGGGATGCCGTCGGTGATGGTGTGGCTGCGGTGGCCGGACGGGGACGCGTTCGGGCCGTCGCGGGAGTTGCTGGTGCTGCCGCATTGTCCGGAGCAGTTCCTCGAGGGCTGTGATGCGGCGGAGGCGTGTGGTCTGCCGGAAGGGCATGCGGGGCGCCATGGCTGGGAGTTCGGCCCGCCGGTGACGAGCGCGGATCTTCCCCCGGGCTGGCTGCTGTAGCGGCGTTCCGCCGTCTCGGCCGCGCGGTGCGACTGTTCCTGCACCGCATCGCACCGGTGCGCGCGGCGGTCTCGAGCCGGGGCTGTTCGTTCGTCTCTCCGGGAGACGAGGGGGGTGTGCCGGGGTGTCTCGTGTTCTCTCGTGGTCCTCACACCCCCAGGGGGCTGCTTTCTGCTGCGGCCCTCTTGGGTTTCCGCTGGTAAGGCCCGAATCCGTACGGCGCAAGCGGGAGTTCGGGGGACGCGGCGGGGCCCGTCAGTGAAGGGGCTGTGCTGCGCCCCGAGTTGGCTTTGCCGGCGGTCGGTAGGCCCTCTGCCCCCTCCTCGCCGTGGTGCCCGGCACCGCGGTGGGATGGGGGGACTTGTTGCCGCCGCCCCGCCGCGGTTTCGTGGGCGGTTTCGGTAACGGTTCTAGGCTGCCCAGGGCGTGCGCGCAGGGGCGGGCTGGTGCGCCCCTGCGGCTGGTTCGTCGTCGGTTCTGGTGTGCCGCTTCGCCGGACGCCAATTCGGGGGAGTGGCGGTGCTGTTGTTCCTCACCCCCGGCCTCGGCCCTGCACACCACCGGCACCCCCTGGACGCGATCCCCCCTGCCGTGCCCCCGGGCCCACTCAATTGCTGTACGGAGTACGACAGGTCGTCTTGCCGACCCGACCCGACCGGCCCGCCCCTGGCCCCGCCGAGCTGCGCCTCGCCTGGCGGGTGGCCGTGTCCGGGAACGAGTTGCATCGCCTCGCCGGGCCGAATAGGACCGCACGCGCCCGGGCCCTGGGTGCAGCACTGTGAACTCGCCACCGCCGTAGGGGAGTTCACAGTGTTGGTCTCCGAAGCCGCCAAAGCGAGCTTGATTCACCGTCGAGACAGTCGACGCGAAGCCCTCTCGGGGCGTTGCCGGACCGCTTTCTGTCTGCACGCCACCACCGGGCCTCGTGCCCTGAGCGCGTACGCACTCGCTCGTCTTCGCCCCGTTTTCCGGACGCAGCGGCTGTGACACCGGCGAGAACCGATGCCGTCCTGGGCGCGCTGCGCACTGACTGCGCATCAGGTCGTGTGGCGTGGAGGGACTGAAGAGTCTTCTGCGCACACACGGCCCACTCCGGATGTCTTCGCCGTCGTGACAGCCTATATCTCCAGTAGCGCCGCGGAGCCCCGGCCGTTCCACGGCGGAAGACTGCGGGGGAGAGCGCCTGTCTGGCCTGTCACCTTTGCTGCGCCTCGGTGTGCACACGGCGCCTCCAGTCCCCCTGACGTACGCCAACTCGCCTGTCACGTTCTCTCCCTGTCCGGGGCGGGCGGCCGGTCATGGTCCCTGACGTGTGCCGGACACCTGTGAGGTTCCCTTTCTCTCGGGTGTGTGGGCGAACGTCCCTGCTCTGGAGTGTTGTTGCCAGGTGTCTTGATAGGTTCGCGCCAGCGCTTCCTTGTATCGAGGGGTTGGGTTGTGAGGGGTTGGTTGCGTGGCTGCGGGTGGTGAGGCCGGGTCTGTCGGCGCGGGTCCTTACGGGACGGAGGCGGCGCGTAAGGCCCTGTTCCAACTCCTCGATGCAGGCGCCCCGGTGACCATTACGCGGGAGTCGGGCGAGGGCGTTCTGCGGGCCGTGCTGACACCGCTGGACGCGCTCTCCGAGGAGCAGCGCGCGGTCCTGTCGTCGTGGCCTTCGCACGGGCTCACGCAGGCGCGGCAGACGCTCGGCAGTCTCGTCACCGAGGCCGCCGCCGGCGCGCCGCAGCGGCTGCGCAAGCGCACCCGGGACGTCGCGGTGCTGCTGCCCGCCGACCCCAGCCCCAGCCCCAGCCCCGACTCCGGTGCCGGCACGGACGCCGGGATGAGCCCCGCGGCCGCCGCAGACCCTGCCCCCGCCGCAACGCCCGCCCCGCTCTCCCATGAACCCCCGCCAGCACCGCTCCCGTCGCCGTCTCCGTCTTCGACGCCGGGGTTGGTGTCTCGTCGGCGGGCGCTGACCGCCCCCGCTACTGCCCTGGACTCCCTGACCACCCCCGGCCGGACCCCTCTGTCGTACGGTCTTCCCGCGCTCGATGCTGCGACCGGCGGTCTTACGCCCGGCCGTCTCACTCTCATCGCTGCCGCGCCCGGCACCGGGGGAAGCCTGCTGGCCGTCTCCGCGGCCCGTGACGCGGCGGTTGTGCACGGCCGTACCGTTCTCTATGCCGCTTCCGGTCCCAGCGCGGCGGACGTCAGCGCCCGGATCGCCGCCGCTCACGCGGGTGCCGACTATCAACGGCTGCGTGCCGGGACGCTCGATGCCCCCGCCGGCATACGGGCCGGGATCGACGCGGCCGGGCAGGCACCGCTGTGGGTGGACGACGGCGAGGACCTCGACACGGAGGCGGTCGCCGCCACCGTCGGCGACGTCGACGGCCTCGCCCTGCTCGTGGTCGACCGCCTCCAGGCCGCGCCGGATCCGGCCGTACCGCTGTCCGGAGACGCCCTCCCGATGGCAACGCGCGCCTTGGTGCGTCTCGCCCGCGACCACCGGCTCCCGGTGCTGGCCGTCGTCGACAGCGACGATCCCGCCCTGATCGCGGCTCTGCGCGCGGACGTCGTGCTGCGCCTGGAACGCGACGGCGACGCGGCCCGCCTGAGCGTCACCGACGCCGACTTCGGCGCCGCCCCCCACGGCCCCGCCGCCGACACCGCCGTCCTTCTGCGTCCCGATTTCGCCCACGCCCGTTTCCTCGACACCCCCGCCACACCACCCGGCGAGACGCCCGCCGTCCCGGCACCGCCACCAGCGGCCACACAACCCGCCGCGCCCCCGCCGCCCCCGACAGCCCCCGCCACGCCCTCGACGGCGCCCGCCCCGCCCCTGCCGTCTCCGCCGCAGGGGCCCAAGTCCCGCCCCGCGGCAGCCCGTTCCGGCTCCATCGACACCGACGTGGCCGACCGGATCCGCACCACCGTCACCGCCGCGCTCCACGACGCCGGCGGCGACCCGCAGGCCGCCACCAACGCGTTGATCAAACGCGCCGTCCCCGACGTCATGGCCTGGTTCGACCACACCCGCAAAGGCAGCCGCTACGAACACTCCAGCTTCCCGCCCGTCAACGACCTGCTGAAGAAGACGGGCCAGAAATCCGGCGCCGACGCCGTCTGGGAAGGACGACTGAGCTGGAAGAACATGCCCCTGCGCACCGACACCGCCCCCCGGGAGGTCACCGCGCTGGACGCCAACGCCGCCTACCTCGCCGCGTTCAAAACCCACCTGCCCATCGGGCAGCTCACCCACGACGACAGCGGCACCCACGACCCCAAACGCGCCGGCATCCACCACATCACCCCGCCCCCCTGGAACCACACCGACCTCCCCTCCCCCCTCGGCGACCGCCGCACCGCAGGCGACGTATGGATCACCGAACCCACCCTCCGCCTCCTCCAGCGCTGCGCCCGGGACGGCCTATGCGAGGCACCGGCCATTCACGAGTCCTGGACCTCCGGCGCCACCGAGAACGTCCTGGAAAAACTCCGCCGCACCCTCGCCCACGTACGCCGCGAAGCCATCGCCCACGAAGACGAGGTGACCACCGAATACCTCAAGGCCGCCTACGCGAAATTCATCTCCACCATGGGCGAATCCACCTACAACCGGGAGATCCGCCGCCCCGACTGGATGCACATCCTGCGCAGCCAGGCCTTCGCGAACCTCTGGCTCAAGGCCCGCAAAGCCCACCAGGCCGGACTCGACGTCGTCGAAGTCACCGGCACCGACGAACTCCACCTCACCGGCGACTGGCGCCGACTCTGGGACGAGGGACGGGACCTGACCGAGATGAAACCCAAACACCACTACGTACTCGGAGGCAGTGACCAGTGAGCGCCCGCGAGGAATGGGGCTGGTTCGCCAAACACAACGCCCACGGCATCCCCGGATCCGCCGCACTCGCCGCCGAACTGGCCCGCATCGTCCGGGAGACCGGCATCAAATCCCCCCTCACCACACCCCGCGGCCTCGGCGCCCGCCTCCACTACCTCGACACCACCACCGGCCACCAAGCCCTCCGCGACGCCGGCGTCCGCCCCGGCACACTCCGCCGCTGGAAACAGGGCAAAGCCAAACCCAGCAGAAACTCCCGGGAAAAGATCGAACAGGCCTACCGCGAAGTCCGCACCCACAACATGGTCCGCTCCGGCGCCCTCACCAAACGACTCCAGCAAGAAGGCCGCGGCACCCGCGTCGAGATCTACCCCGTCAACCAGACCGACGTCCCCGCCCCCCGCCAACGCGACGTACCGCAACGCTCCGTACGCATCCGCGACTGGGCCACCATCACCCACGCCTGGGCCGCCGGCGACGACGCCCAACTCGACCAGGCCTGGGGCGACATCATCGCCGGTATCGCCTCCGAATACGTCGCCTACGCCTACGTCTCCGGCATCGGCATCGGCGCCTGACCCGGCCCGCTACGCCCGATCCCCCCGGCCCCGTACGGGCAGTTCAACCCTCAGCACCACCACAACCGCAACAGGCAGCCACCACGGCAGGACCCACCCGCCGGCACACGGCCCCCAACGGACCGCCCCACCAACGCAATCCGCCACGGACGCAGCACACACAACGACCCCGCCCCGGGCGAGCACTACCGCCCCGAAGCCGCCTGACGCAGATGACGACTCACATCACCGACGAGACGCAGACGGACCCGCCGCTCCGTGAAGCACCACCGCCCATCACGCCACGCGAAGCGATCGTGGTACCGGCCGCCGGCGATGGGCTGCAGCGGCAGATCAGGCAGCGCCTGCAACACGGTGACGTACGAACGCGAGACTGCCGTGTCCGCCTCGCCGTCGACCTCGATGGCGATATTGGTCGTCACATGCTGGGTCCGCGGCGTGCCGTCGGCATAGACGATCACAGAATCCCGGAACATCTTCTCGATCGCCTCACGGCCGCTCACCGGCTCGCCACTGCCCGTGAAGGTGGCGTCAGCGAGAAGAACGCCGAGCCCAGCGAAATCACCGTCGTCCACCAGCTCCGCGTAACGAGCGATCAAGTTCTCGACAGCACGATGACTCGATACCGGATCGGCGGGCCTGCTGACAGGGCCGGACATGGTCTCCTCCAGACAGGGAAAAACTGATCTTCAACGCACTGCCCTCGACGCCAACAAGCGGCACAGCTCCCGGACGCTCCAGGCAGCAGAACGCCCTTCCGGCACTCAACACCGCAGAAGCGCCACCGAGACGCCACCCGACAACGCCGTACACCCGCTCTACGCCAGGGAACCCCGCGACCAAAACCGTCGCGACGCTCGCCCCACCGGCCCTCCGGGCAAGCATGCCCCACCCGAGATCAAAGCCCCACCGCACCCTGCCCTCCAGCCCATCGACGACCCAAAAAGATCCCCGGGCGCAACCGCGGCCACTGCTCCCACGGAGCGAGCACGAAGGCAGCTCAGCGCAGGACCGCCGCAGCGCCCAGACGACGCCCACCCGCCCAGCGAGCAAGAAGGCCCACCTGACATCACGTAAGCCCCGATGTAAGTCCCCTTCCCCCGACGGGAATTCGACCACCCGAGAGCCCCTCTCCCCGCAACGCCCCCGCACACGGTGCCGCTGTACATTGCCGACTCTGAACCACGGCCAACAGGCAAGCGAGGAGACCCCCTTCACCATGGGCACCACCATCGTCCTCCGGCGCACGCACCACCCCGCCGGAGACAAGACCGCCAAGAGCAGCCGCGACCGGACAGAAACGACCGACGGCAGGGGCCGGGCCCGGTACGAGATCACCGGCGCACTCCTGGAGGACTTTGGTGGCCGGGTCTACCTCGACCGCGAACTGCCGCCCGGCGGAGTCAAGGCCTACAAGACGGCCCGCAAACAGGGCGTGCGCTCCATAGGCATGTGGACCGACCCACACCGCCGGCACCGATGGGCCCGCATCGTCACCACCCCGGCCACCGGGGGAGCACCCCAGCGATACGAGGTCTACGGAGGAGAGCAGGAACACCTCCTGGGAAGCATCCAACGGGAACGGAGCTTCACCGCAGGCCACCTGCGCACCCGGTGGCTCCTCCAGCCCCAAGGACAAGCTGCCGCCGTGGGCTACAAGGGCCGACTCGCCTGGTGGTGCATCTGGTACCTCATCTTCCCCGTGCAGTGCGTACTGGGCGTGGCCTCACTCATCGGCGGCGGAGACCTCTTCCGCACACCCCGCCGCACCGGCTACCGCCGCAACGGCACCCGCATCCTGGACTACGGCCGAGGCCTCCAGGACCACTTCCGCCTCACCGCCACGAACCCAGAGGACTGGGACCCACGGCTGCTCGCCGCACTCCTGGCGCTGCACACCAGCCACGACGGCATCACGGGCGACTCCTGGGACGCAGGAGCCCCGGACCCGGACGAGCAGGCATCCCCCGGAACGGAGTGATCTGGGGAGACTGGGTGAAAGAGCGTCGAACAGACAGCGAGGGCCGGACACCGAGGAGGACGTCGTCCTCTCGGCCCCGGCCGCAGCGCCGTTACTGCTCGTCGTGATCCATCAGCATCCTGAGCGCGCCGATGACACCCACACCGACCAACAGCGGTGTGCCGGCGGCGGGGTGGTACGCCGTCACGTACGCGGCGCCTGCTCCGGCCATCAGCAGCACCAGGATCTGAAGCTGCTTGTCCTTGTTCACGGTCGACTCCCAACATCGAGTGCACGTCCCGATTCCGGCACGTGCTGTTGTGGGAGAGAGCTCGTTGGCCGGACGGTATTACGCGGGAACGCTCGCGAATTTCAGTTGGATTCGCGAGCGTTCCCGCGGCCCAGAACCCAACCAGGACACCCCAACCCTGTAGCTGCGCTTTCCGGCGCGGAGCGCCGGGCGGCCCTCATTTCCAACTTGGGGAAGCTGTACGACGATTCGGTACCACAAGATCAACCCGGAGGGTTG
>NZ_LJGW01000029.1 GCF_001751255.1 Streptomyces nanshensis
CGCGGCGAATGCGTTTTTGGACGGGTTGGCTCAGTTCCGGCGGGGTCGGGGGCTGGCGGCGACGTCGTTTGCGTGGGGCGCTTGGGGTGGTGACTCGGGTCTGGCCGCGGATGAGGTGATGGCCGGGCATTTGGAGCGTCGTGGTCTGGTGCCTATGGAGCCGGAGTTGGCGTTGTGGGTGCTGGGTGAGGCGGTGTCTGAGNGCGGAGCGTCCGAGCCCGTTGTTGTCGGAGATTCCGCAGGTGCGGCGTGCGCTGGCCGGTCCGCAGGACGGTGCCGGTGCCGGTGAGGGTGGTGGTGAGTCGGGTCTGAGGGCGCGGCTTGCGGGGCTGTCGGAGGCGGAACGCTCGCGTGAGCTGCTGGAGTTGGTACGCACACACGCCGCCGCCGCCCTGGGCTATCAGGATGCGGAGGCTCTTCCGGCCAACCGTNCATTCCGGGCCCGCAGCGATCAGCGTCGACAAGACCTTCCGGGACCAGGGATTCGACTCGTTGACCGCAGTGGAGCTGCGCAACCGCCTTGTGCGTGCCGCCGGGATGCCCCTGCCGTCGGGCGTGGTCTTCGACCACCCCACGCCGCGTGGTGTGGCCGACTACCTCACCGCCCGTCTCGTGTCGGCCGTGGCGTCCGGCAACGGCGAGGCCAGGACCGCGAGTTCGGTTCTCGGCGAGTTGCAGCGGTTCGAGAGTTCGCTGTGGTCGGTGTCCGAAGGAGACCCCGAATACAAGGCCGTCCAGGAACGACTGGACGAGATCGTCGCGCGCCTGCGCAAAGGCGCGCCGAGCACCAGCGGTCCCTCCGAAGCGGACATCGAGGCCGCTTCCGTCGATCGGCTGCTCGACATCATCGACGACGAGTTGCTCGATCTCCCCTGAGCGGGCTCCGGGTTCTTGCAGCAGGAAATGAGGCTGGACAGTGCAGGAAGAACAGCAGGAGAAGGTTGTCGAGTACCTGCGGCGGGTCACCGTTGATCTCCGCCGTGCTCGGGAACGCGTTCAGGAGCTGGAGCAGAAGGCCAACGAGCCGATCGCCGTAGTCGGCATGGGCTGCCGCTTCCCCGGAGACGTCGAATCACCGGAGCAGGTCTGGGAGTTGGTCGTCGAGGGGCGCGACGTCATCTCGCCTTTCCCCGCCGACCGCGGCTGGGACCTGGACGCTCTCGCCTCCGGCGGAACCGGGTCGAGCCTGGCGGGCGAAGGCGGATTCCTCTCCCGCGCCGCCGAGTTCGACGCCGGATTCTTCGGCATCTCGCCGCGCGAAGCACTCGGCATGGACCCCCAGCAGCGGCTCGTCCTGGAGACGTCCTGGGAGGCGCTCGAACGTGGCGGCATCGCCCCCTCCTCACTGCGCGGCAGCCGCACCGGCGTGTTCGTGGGCACCAACGGACAGGACTACGCCGACCTGCTCGACCCGAACTTCGAGGACGAGGGACACGCCTCCACCGGTCTTATCGCGAGCGTGATCTCGGGACGCCTCTCGTACACCTTCGGCCTGGAGGGGCCGGCGGTGACGGTGGACACGGCGTGCTCGTCGTCGCTGGTGGCGATGCATCTGGCGGCGCAGGCGCTGCGGCAGGGCGAGTGCGAGCTGGCCCTCGCGGGAGGCGTCACCGTCATGTCCACCCCGCACGCCTTCGTGGAGTTCTCCCGGCAGGGCGGGCTCGCCGCGGACGGACGCTGCAAGGCGTTCTCGGACGCCGCCGACGGTACGGGCTGGTCGGAGGGCGTCGGCATGATCGCCTTGGAGAGGCTTTCGGACGCACAGCGCAAGGGGCACAACATCCTTGCGGTGCTGCGTGGTTCGGCTATCAATCAGGACGGTGCGTCGAACGGTCTGACGGCGCCGAACGGTCCGTCGCAGCAGCGGGTCATCCGGCAGGCTCTCGCCGGAGCCGGACTGACGCCGTCCGACGTGGACGCCGTCGAGGCGCACGGCACGGGCACCACCCTCGGCGACCCCATCGAGGCGCACGCGCTGATGGAGACGTACGGGCAGGAGCGCGAACAGCCCCTGTTCATCGGCTCGGTCAAGTCCAACATCGGGCATACGCAGGCGGCTGCGGGTGTCGCCGGTGTGATCAAGATGGTGCAGGCAATGAGCCACGGCCTTCTGCCGCGCACCCTGTACGCAGACGCTCCCTCTTCGCACGTCGACTGGAACGCCGGTGCGGTCGAGCTGCTCACCGAGCAGAAGGAGTGGCCGCAGACCGAGCGTGCGCGTCGGGCGGCCGTCTCCTCGTTCGGCGTGAGCGGTACCAACGCGCACGTGATTCTGGAGCAGGCTCCCGAGGTGGAGGCGGTCCCGGCTGAGGAGCAAGTGGGCGACGAGGGGCGGTCGTTGGTGCCTGCGGTGGTTCCGTGGGTGGTGTCGGGCCGGTCTGAGGCGGCGTTGGGTGCGCAGCTTGATGCGCTGTCGTCTGTTGCGGCAGCGCGTCCGGAGTACTCGCGGGTTGACGTGGGTTTTTCGTTGGCTGCCTCACGGTCGGTGTTCGAGCATCGTGCGGTGCTGCTGGCCTCGGACGAGGGCATCGTCGAGGCTGCGCGGGGTGTGGCCTCGTCTGACCTGGGTGGCGTGGCTGCCATCTTCTCGGGTCAGGGGTCTCAACGTCTGGGGATGGGCCGGGAGTTGTATGACCGCTTCCCTGTCTTCGCCGAGGCTTTCGATGCGGTGCTGGCGCATCTGGATCCGGGGTTGCGGGACGTCGTCTGGGGTGGGGATGAGGGGCTGCTGAACCGTACGGGGTGGGCGCAGCCGGCGCTGTTCGCGATAGAGGTCGCGCTGTTCCGCCTCGCCTCCTCATGGGGCGTAGAACCCGACTACCTGGCCGGGCACTCCATCGGTGAGATCGCGGCGGCGCATGTCGCCGGGGTGTTCTCCCTGGAGGACGCCTGTCAACTGGTGTCGGCGCGGGCGCGGTTGATGGAGGCGTTGCCCGGGGGTGGGGCGATGGTCGCTGTGGAGGCGGCCGAGGCCGAGGTCGTTCCGCTGCTGACGGACGGGGTGTCGCTGGCGGCGGTCAACGGACCGACCTCGGTGGTGGTCGCGGGCGTCGAGGGCGAAGTAGCGGATATCGCGGCGCATTTCGAGGCGGAAGGTCATCGCACGCGCAGGCTGCGGGTGTCGCATGCGTTCCATTCCCCGCTGATGGAGCCGATGCTGGAGGACTTCCGCACGGCGATCCAGGACCTGACCTTCGAGGCGCCGGGTATTCCGGTGGTGTCGAATCTGACGGGCCGGGTGGCGGACGTCGCGGAGATCGCTTCGCCTGAGTACTGGGTGCGGCACGTTCGCGAGGCGGTACGTTTCGGCGACAGCGTCGAATGGCTCGCTCAGCAAGACGTATCTGTGTTTGTGGAGTTGGGTCCGGACGGTGTGCTCTCGGCCATGGCCGCTGCGGTCGCGCCCGACGCCACCTCGGTTCCCTTCTTGCGTAAGGACCGGGACGAGGAGTCGGCTGCGCTGACGGCTGCGGCTCGGCTGCTCGTCGACGGGTGCGGTGTTGACTTCGCCCGCGTCTTCGACGGTACGGGTGCCCGGCGGGTGGATCTGCCGACGTACGCGTTCCAGCATCAGCGTTTCTGGCCGACCGCCACCACACGACGCGGCGATGTACGCGCCGCCGGTCTTGAGTCGGTGGAGCACCCCCTGCTGGGCGCGGCCGTGGAGGTGGCGGGTTCGGACTCGGTTCTGTTCACGAGTCGGCTGTCGTTGTCTTCGCATCCGTGGCTTGCGGATCACGGTGTGCGGGGGCAGGTGCTCTTCCCCGGTACGGGGTTTGTGGAGTTGGCGGTCCGGGCCGGGGATGAGGTGGGCTGTGACCGTGTCGATGAGTTGACGCTGGCCGCGCCGCTGGTCATTCCTGAGCAGGGTGCGGTGCAACTTCAGGTGTCGGTGGGAGCTGCGGACGACGACGGCCGCCGTGCCGTCTCCATACACGCACGGCCCGACGGCGGGGGAGACCTGCCTTGGGTGGAGCACGCCTCCGGTGCCCTGAGCCCTTCGGGAGCCCACGCGGCAGGCGACTTCGACGCGTCGGTGTGGCCGCCGGAGGGCGCTGTGCCGGTGGACGTGGGTGACTGCTACGACCGCTTCACCGACGCCGGCTTCGACTACGGCCCGGTCTTCCGGGGCCTGAAGGCCGCCTGGCAGGGCGATGACGGCGAGGTCTTCGCCGAGGCCGCGCTGCCCGAGGGCACCTCCGTCGACGGCTTCGGCCTTCACCCGGCCCTGCTCGACGCCGGCCTGCACGCCGCCGGTGCGGTCGAGAACGGCGCGGGCGGCGTGCCCTTCGTCTGGGAAGGTGTGACCCTCCACGCCACCGGAGCCGAAACGGCACGAGTGCGCCTCGTCCGCCGTCCCGACGGCAAGACCGGAGTCACCGTCGCGGATGTCTCCGGTGAACTCGTGGCGTCTGTCGATGCGTTGGCTACGGCCCGAGCAGACGACGGACAGTTGAGCGCTGCCGCGGTGGCCGGGCATGAAGCGCTGTTCAACGTGGAGTGGGTGGAAGTCCGGCCTGTGTCGGCGCCGACATGGGCGGGCGTGGTCGAGTCCAACGCGCTCGACGTGACCGGCGTCCTCGGTGACGCCGGGGTCGCGGTGGACGTGCTGCCGGATCTGGCTTCCGTGGAGACCTCGGCACCGGGCGTGGTGCTGGTGTCCGTCGCAGGGGAGACCGATGGCCACCGCGTGGCCGAATCCGCGCACGTGGCGGCGGCTCGTGTTCTGGAGTTGGTGCAGCAGTGGCTGTCTGAGGAGCGGTTCGCGGGTTCGCGTCTGGTGTTTGTGACGCGTGGTGCGGTGTCGGGTGTGGATCCGGCGGCGGCTGCGGTGTGGGGTTTGGTGCGTTCGGCGCAGTCGGAACACCCGGGCCGCTTCGGGCTCTTGGACGTGGACGGTGCGGAGGAGTCGGTGGCTGCGCTTCCGCAGGCGCTCGCTGTGGATGAGCCGCAACTGATGCTGCGCGGTGGCGAGATGAGTGCTCCGCGTCTGGCGCGTGTGACGTCCGCTGAGGGTGTCGGGGTCGTCTGGGCCGGGGTCGAGGGCTCTGTGCTGGTCACTGGTGGTACGGGTGGTCTGGGTGCGCTGGTGGCGCGGCATCTGGTGTCTGTGCATGGTGTGCGGGATCTGTTGCTCGTATCCCGTCGTGGTCGTGAGGCTGAGGGTGCGGATGAACTGGTGGCCGAACTCACCGAGTTGGGGGCACAAGCCGGGGTTGCGGCGTGTGATGTGGCGGACCGGGAGGCGCTGTCGGACCTGTTCGCGCAGCACGCGGTCGGTGCTGTCGTGCACGCTGCCGGCGTGCTGGATGACGGTGTCATCGGTTCACTGACGCCGGAGCGCGTCGATGCCGTACTGCGTCCGAAGGTGGACGCGGCGTGGAATCTGCATGAACTGACCCGGGATCGCGACCTGTCGGCGTTCGTGCTGTTCTCGTCTGTGGCGGGCACTGTCGGGACGCCGGGCCAGGGCAACTACGCGGCGGGTAACGCGTTCCTGGATGCGTTGGCGCTGCACCGTCGTGAACTGGGTCTTCCGGCAACGGCGTTGGCGTTCGGGCCGTGGGCGGCCGGCATGCTGTCCGGCGCTGACGCCGAGCGGATGGGACGTTCCGGGATACCGCCGCTGGGTGTCGATGAGGGTCTGGAGCTGTTCGACGCGGCGCTGGCCACCGGCGCGTCCGCGCTGGTGCCGGTGCGGCTCGACCTGCCCGTCCTCCGTGCCCGGGGTGAAGTGCCTCCGCTGCTGCGGGGGTTGATCCGTACCCGCGCACGCCGCACCGCGGCAGGGTCGCAGACGGCGGTCTCGCTCGTGCAGCGGCTGAGCGGCCTCAACGAGGGCGAACGCCTAGAGTCGCTGCGCGACATGGTGCGCACGGAGGTCGCCGCCGTACTGGGCTACGGCGACGGTGCTGACATCGACGCCTCCCGCGCGTTCCAGGACCTCGGCTTCGACTCGCTGACCGCCGT
>NZ_LJGW01000233.1 GCF_001751255.1 Streptomyces nanshensis
ATCAGCCCGTCCGCGATCCGCAGGGTGGAGGCCCGCGACGAGGGCCGCGCGGCCGTCTTCGTCCCCGCCGCCGAGGTGCCCTCGTACGCCTCCGCCGGCGAGGCGGGCCGCGTCGCCGCCGCCCTCGCCGCCCGTGAGGAAGGACGCTCGGTGGCCTGCCTCGAGGACGGGCACGCCCCGCCGGCCCAGGCGGTGATGCGGCGCTACGGCATCGCGCCCTGGGTGCACAGCGGTTCGGCCTGGATCTGGCACGAGGAGGAGGTGCCGGAGGACCTGTCCATCCGTCAGGCCTGGGTGTGGGTCTTCGCGCCCGACGGACGCGTGGTCGTCTACCTCGACGAGAAGCACGGCATCGGTCTGCCGGGCGGCACCCTGGAGGACTTCGAGCACCGCGCCCCGACGGCGGCGGCCGTGCGGGAGGTCCACGAGGAGACGCAGATCCGCATCTCCGACCCGCTCTACCTCGGTTACGTCCTCGACCACCGTCCCGGCGACCCCCCGGTCGCCCGCGTCCGCCTGGCCGCGACCATCGACGCCATCGGCCCCTCGGCACCCGACCCGGCGACCGGCACCGTCCACCGCCGCCTCCTCGTACCGCCGCAGCTCATCGCCGAACTGTGCGGCTGGGGAGCGGGCGCCGGACGGCAGACCCAGGCCGCGCTGGAGGCGGCCCGCAGGCTCGGCGTCACCCCGGCGCGGGCCGGCGACGAGGTCACCGAGATCCCCGCCGACGGCACCGGAGTCCTCCCCGCCGGACCCGGCCGATGACCACGCCGATACTCGACGTCGCCGGGCTCACCGCCGCGTACGGACGCCGTACGGCGCTGCGCGACGTCTCCCTGACCATCCGGCCCGGCCAGATCCTCGGACTGCTCGGGCCCAACGGCGCGGGCAAGACGACGCTCATGGACGCGGTCGCCGGCAAGGTGCGTCCCGTCGCGGGCACGGTCTCGGTGTGCGGCATGGACGTCACCCGCCGCACCCGCGCCGCCCGCGCCCGCATCGGCTACGCCGAACAGGACCTGGCGGTCTTCCCCACGCTCACCGTCCGCGAGAACGTCTCCAACTGGGCGGCCATCTGCGGGATGCCGCGGCGCGGGCACGCACAGGCCGTGGACGCCGCGCTGTCCGCGATGCTCCTGGACGAGGTCGCCGAGCAGCGGGTACGGACGCTCTCCGGCGGTCAACGGCGGCGCGTGCACTGCGCGATGGCGACCGTGTGCCGCCCACCGCTGCTGCTCCTGGACGAGCCCACCGTGGGCGTGGACCCCGCCACCCGCAGGGCCGTACTCGACCATGTGCGGGCGCTCGCCGCGGAGGGCACCGCCGTGTGCTACTCCACCCACTATCTGCCCGAGGTGGAGGCGCTCGGCGCCGACGTCGTGCTGCTGAAGGACGGCGCCACCGCGGCGCGCGGCCGGGTCGAGGAACTCCTCGACCGCTTCGGCAGGACCGTCGCCGAACTGCGCGTACGCGACGGCGACGGACCCTCGGCGACCACCCGCACCGTCTCCGTCGACCTCGACGGACCGGACGAACTCCCGGGCGTACTGCGGGGGCTGGACGCGGACCTGAACAGGCTGGCGGGCCTGGAGATCCGCCGCCCCAGCCTGGACGAGGTCTTCGACCGCATCGTCGAGGAGGACGGGAGGGCCCATGCGGATTCCAGGTGACCTGCGGGTCCTCGGCGTGCTGGCCCGCCACGAGTGGAGCGTCCAGCGCCGCGACTACGTGCCCCAACTCGTCCTGACCGTCATGCCGTTGGTGCTGATGGCCTTTCTGATGCCCATGTACCGCGGTGCGATGGCCACATCGGGCGTGCCGACCGCCCCCGGCGGCGACGCGGGCGCCGAACAGGCCGTGCCGGGGCTGTCGGTGATGTTCTCGATGTTCCTCATCTCGCACGTGGGCATGGCCTTCTTCCGTGACCACGGCTGGAACACCTGGAGCCGCTTCCGCGCCGCACCGGTGCCCGTGCCGCTGCTGGTGTTCGGCAAGACCCTCGTACCGCTCGGCGTGCTCGTCGCGCAGATGACCGTCCTGCTGCTGGCGGGCTGGTCGCTCTACTCGCTGCGGATACGCGGCTCCCTGGTCGCGCTGGCGCTGGTGGTGCTGGCCTTCGCGGTCTGCCTGGTCGCCTGCGGGGTGCTCGGCTTCGCCGCGTGCCGCACCGTCGTGCAGATGACCTCCGTGGCCAACGTCGCCGCGCTGGCCATGGCCGGGCTCGGGGGCGCGCTCGTACCCCGGGAGCTGCTGCCCGGATGGGCCGAGCCGCTGGCCCCCTTCACCCCCTCCTACTGGGCCGTGCACGGCATGCGGGAGGTGATCTCGGGCGGCGCCGGGATCGGCGGAGTGGCGGGCGACATCGGGGTGCTGCTGCTGTTCACCGCCGCGCTGGCCGTCCTCGCGGCCTTCCTGCTGAAACCGGACCACAGAAAGGTGTCATGGGCGTGAGAGGCATACCCGCCGTGACCGTCGAGCAGGCGCTGAAAGTCGTCGGGCTCACACTCGACGAAGTGCGGGACCTGGGCGGCAGCGTGCTGACCGCGGGACCCGCGTATCTCGTCGGCTCCCTGGCCGGCGGCCTGGGCAACAAGGGAAGCGACGTCGACGTGCATCTGCTCGTCGAGGGCATCACGAAGCCGACGCCGGCGTATCTGTTCTTCGCCGGGGAGACCCCCGTCGACATCGAGCACTACCCGGTGACGATGCCGGCCCAACTCATCGCCACCGCCGACGCGTTCCCCGTCAGGGAACTGCCCGTCGGACGCGTGAGCCTCGCGCCCTCGCCGGGCCGGCGCATGCGCAGGACCGCCTCGCGCTGGCTCAACTCCCTTCCCCTGCTGCCCGGTCAGTCGCCGGTCTTCACCGAGGAGGAGGCCGGGCGCGTCCTGCCCATGGTGGTGCGCTCCGCGCTGGACCAGATGCTCGTGGTCTGGGCCGTCGCACGGCTCGCCGAGCGCGCGGACCCCGGCTCCGACACCGCCGCCTATCTCTTCCGGCGGGCGGGCCGCGAACTCCTCGAACTGCGCTGCCGCGCCCAGGGCGACGTACTGACCAGCGAGAAGTGGCTGCCCAGCAGGGCCGCACGGCTCGGCATCGACGCGGACCTCGTACGCCGCCACTACGCGGTGCCCGACGAGAAGGAGCTCGTGGCCCTGCTCGCCGACACCGGCCTCGCCGACTGGGACCCCTGGCGGCTGACCACCGTCCGCGAGGACCCCGGGCGGCGCACCGTCCACCTCGGCCGGGAGGCGTTCGCGCTGACCCGGCACGGACGGGTCTTCGCCGACTCCGTCACCGCGGACGGGTCCCTCCACGACGCCGTGGACGCCCTCGCCCCCGACCGGCTGCTGCGCGCGCTGCGCGACGCCGAACTGGTCCTGGAAGTTTCCCCCGACGCACAGCAGGAGGCGTTCGATGAGTGAGCGGGAGGGGCCCGGCACCGACCTGACGTGGCTGCTGACCCACGGCGCCGGAATGGCCTGGCAGTACGCGATGGCCGTGCAGACGGCCATCACCGACACCGAGGCGGCCTACCGGGAGGGCGACTACCCGACCTGCCTCGAATCCTGCGCCGTGGCCCTGCGGGCCATCGCCTACTGCCACCAGGTCGGCACCGGCTACGTCGGGCAGCCCGGCCACGTCGAACACCATCTGCACCTGGCCCTCGACGACTTCCCCGCCTCACGGGCGCTGCGCGAGCTGCCGCTGCCGCCCGGCGCGAGCCGCGAGGAGGCCGAGAAGGCGATGGCCGTGGTGCGCGAGCACGACGAACTGCTGCGCGCGGAACTGCCGTTGACCGTCCCGCTCATCCGTACGGCCAACGGCTACTTCCCGACCGTACGCATCGCGGGAGCCCTGGAGGAACTCCGCGCCGACCACGGCCTCGGGCCCGTCAACTGGGACCAGTGGGGCATCTGAGCACCGAGAAAGGAACACCGCCATGCCGACGGTAACCACGAGCCACACCACGCAGGAGGACCCGGCGAAGGTCTGGGAGACCCTGCTGGACAACGAGTCCTACCCCAGCTACATGGCCGAGGTGCAGGACATCACCGTGCTGCGCTGGGAGGGCGACGTACGGGTCAGCAAGTGGCTCGTCCTGCTCAAGGGCTCCGAACTGGAGTGGGAGGAAGAGGAGTTCGTCGACCACGACCGCCGCAGGATCGACTTCCGTCAGATCGACGGCGACCTGGCCTACTTCACCGGGTACTGGCAGGTCAGCGTCGACGAGCGGGGCACCACGGTCGAGCTGCACGTCGAGTTCGACATCGGCATCCCCATGATGAGCGACCTGCTCAACCCCGTCGCCGCTCGCGCCCTGGAGGACAACTCGCGGGCGATGCTCGCGCACCTCGGCGACCGCGCCGGCACCGCCGCCCCGGAGCGGCAACGGTGAAGGGGACCGACAGCACGTCTGCAAAGGACACCTTCCGGGCGCTGCGCGCGCACATGTCGCCCGCGCTCGCCCTCGCGGGGAAGTTCGCGGGCCAGGGAGCGGTCGAGGTCGCCGCCGAGGGCTGCGAGGTGCGGCTGTCCGACGGACGTGGCGTCCTCGACTTCGGCTCGTACGCCGTGCCGCTGCTGGGCCACCGCAACCCGGCGGTCGTCGCCGCCGTACGGGACCAGCTCGACGCGATGCCGGTCTCCACCCGCTCGCTGAGCAGCCCGCCGCTGGCCCGTGCGGCACGGGAGGTGGTGGAGTACGTCGGCGAACCACGCCTGAACCGCGTCCACTTCGGCACCAACGGCGCGGACGCCGTGGAGGTCGCCGTCAAGCTGGCCCGCATCGTGACCGGCCGGCCCACCGTGGCGGCCGTACGCGGCGCCTACCACGGCAAGACCATGGGCGCCCTCGCGCTCACCTCGCACACGCGCTTCCGCGCCGGCCTCGAGGAACTCCTCGGCGGCGTCGTCCACCTCGACCCCGAGGACCCCGAGGCGGTCGCACGGGCGCTCGCGGACACCCCGCTCGCGGCCGTCGTGTTCGAGCCGGTCCAGGGCGAGAACGGCGTCGTGCCGCTGCCCGCCGACGTGCTGGCGCGCTGGTGCGCCGACGCGAAGCAGGCCGGCGCCTTCGTGATCTCCGACGAGATCCAGGTCGGGCTGCGGCGTGCCGGGGAACGTTCGGTCGCGCTGCACGCCGGACTGCCCGTCGACGCGCTGCTGTTGGGCAAGCCGCTCGGCGGCGGTGTCGCCGCGGTCTCGGCCGCCGTCCTCTCGGACGAGCTGTACCAGCCCCTGACGGACGACCCGTTCCGGCACACGGCCACCTTCTCGGGTCAGCCGCTCACCATGGCCGCCGTCCCCGCGGCCCTGGGGGCCATCGAGGAACTCACCGAGCGCGGCGCCCACTTGGCGAAGCTGATGGAGTCCGAACTCGGCGGGCTCAAGGAGCGCTTCCCGACCGTGCTGACCGCCGTACGCGGCCGAGGGCTCATCTGGGGCGCCGACTTCGCCACCCCCGAGCACGCCGGCGAGGTCGTGGTCGGACTGGCCGAGCGGGGCCTGCTGGTCTCGCCCTGCCTCAGCCGTCCCGAGACGCTGCGGCTGCTGCCGCCGCTCGTCGCCGCGGACGACGACGTGCACCGGGCCATGGCACATCTGGAAGGCGCCCTCGAACAGGCGCGCAGCGCCGTCGGCGACAACGCGGGAGGGGCTTCCCAATGCTGAAGTCAAGCCGCCGCTGTGA
>NZ_LJGW01000240.1 GCF_001751255.1 Streptomyces nanshensis
CCCGACGGTGCCGCCGCTGCCGCCGGGCGATGGGCTGCCGCCGCGGCCGCCCGTACCGGCTCACGCCACGGCGCCTGCGAGGGCAGCGCCACCGTCCCGGCGGCGCCCGCGAGCCACTCCTCCGCCTGCTCCAGCGTCAGCCGCTCCGCCACGTCCTTCGCGAGCAGCCCCTCGATCAACTCGCCCAGGACGCCCGCCCGTTCCATCGGACGCGGCGGTTCGCTCGCAGTCGCGTACGCCGTCTCCACCCAACTGCTCCGGCGGAAGGGCGCGACGCCCTCCACCGCCTCGTACAGCGTCGCGCCCAGCCCCCACACGTCGGAGGCCGGGCTCGACTCGCCGCCCTGCATCCGTTCCGGGGCCGCGTAGTTGATGGAGCCGACGAACTCGCCGGTGCGCGTCAGCGTCGTCGTCCCGGACGCCGCGGCGATGCCGAAGTCGGTCAGTACCGTCCGCTCACCGTCCTCGGAGAGCAGCACGTTGGCGGGCTTCACATCGCGGTGCAGCACACCCGCGGCGTGCGCGGCGCGCAGCGCCGAGGCCATCGCCCTGCCGCTGCGCGCGACGTCGCCCGGTGCCAACGGCCCGTCCTCGCGCACGACATCGCCGAGCGAGCGCGAGGGCACGTACTCCATGACGATGCACGGCCGCCCCTCCTCCTCGACCACGTCGTGCACGACGATGACGCCGGGGTGGCTGATGCGGGCGGCGCTGCGCGCCTCGCGGCGGGTGCGTTCGTACAGCCGCGTCCGCTCCTCGTCGTCCTGATGCGGCGCCACATGCAGCTTCTTGACGGCCACACGCCGGCCGAGCAGCGTGTCCTCGGCGAGCCATACCGTCCCCATGCCCCCGCGGCCGAGCTGCCGGGTGAGCCGGTACCTCCCCGCCAGCAGCCGGTCCTCGTCGGTCAACTCGAACTCCCGATCCCCCGGCAGCGCGACGCCGGTGCACACCCGTTTCCAGTGGTGAACCCTAGCTGCCTGCACGGCGGTTGTGACCCGGGACCGTCCGGCAGGGGCCCGCGACCGGGGCAGCGGCGGAAGCGGAGGCGGGGCGTCAGCTCTCGCTGCGCTTCAGCTCTCGGCGCGCGTCAGCTCTCCGTGCGCTTCGCCCGGCTCGGCTGGACGCGCTTGGGCTCGCCCTTCACCTTCGGATGCTCCGGCGGATAGGGCAGATCGCCGAGCCCGTGCTCGCGCTCGTCCCGGGCGGCCAGCTCCAGCGCGGCGTCCAGACGGCAGGGGTGCCGGTCCATCTCCGCGTGTACGTCGCCGACTTCGGCGAAGCGCAGCGGCATCGTCACCACGTCGAAGTCGTCCGGGTGCGCGTGCTCCAGCTCCTCCCAGCGCAGCGGCGCGGAGACCGTGGCCCGCCGGTTGGGACGTACGGAATAGGCGCTGGCGATGGTGCGGTCCCGTGCCGTCTGGTTGTAGTCGACGAAGATCCGCTCGCCGCGCTCCTCCTTCCACCACGCGGTGGTGACACGGGTGGGGTCGCGCCGCTCCAGCTCCCTGCCGACGGCGATGGCCGCACGCCGCACCTGCGCGAAGTTCCACTCGGGGACGATCGGCACGAAGACGTGCAGCCCGCGCCCGCCGGAGGTCTTCGGCCAGCCGTGCAGTCCCAACTCCGCCAGCAGCGGCCGCAGTTGGACCGCGGCGCGGACGGCGTCGGCGAAGTCCGTACCCGGCTGCGGATCGAGGTCGATGCGCAGCTCGTCGGGGTGGTCGGTGTCGGCGCGGCGCACCGGCCAGGGATGGAACGTCAGACAGCCGAGGTTCGCGGCCCACACCACGGCCGCGGGCCCGGTCGGGCAGATCTCGTCGGCGTGCCGTCCGCTGGGGAAGCTGATGCGGGCGGTGGGGATCCAGTCGGGGAGGTACTTGGGCGCGCGCTTCTGGAAGAAGGACTCCCCGTCCAGGCCCTCCGGGTAGCGCTCCAGCGTCGTCGGCCGGTCGTGCAGGGCGCGTGCCGCGCCCTCGCCCACCGTCACGTAGTAGCGGGCCACGTCCAGCTTGGTCAGTCCCCGCTCCGGGAAGTACACCTTGTCCGGGTTGGACAGCCGTACCTGCCGCCCGCCGACCGTCAGCTCCACCGCCTCGCCCATGCGGCCACGCTATGCCCGGGTGCGGCGGGCCGCCTCCCGGCGGACGGTAAAGCCCGCGCAGGCACGCCGGACCGGCGGCCGGGACGGACGCCGCGAACAGGCGGCCGCGAGCAGGCGTGCGCGAACAGGCGGGCGCGCCCGGNGCGCATAGAGTCTGGCCATGGACCTGCCGGTGATGCCGCCCGTCAAGCCGATGCTCGCCAAGCTCGCCGCGAAGATCCCCGCGGGCATGCAGTACGAGGCCAAGTGGGACGGCTTCCGCGCCATCGTCTTCCGCGACGGCGAGGAGACGGAGATCGGCAGCCGCACCGGCAAATCGCTCAAGCGCTACTTCCCCGAACTGGTCACGGCGCTGCTCGCCAACCTCCCGGAGCGCTGCGTCGTCGACGGCGAGATCGTCGTCGCACGGGACGGCAGGCTCGACTTCGACGCCCTCGGCCAGCGCATCCATCCGGCCGCCTCCCGGGTGCGGCTGCTCGCGGAGGAGACACCGGCGTCCTTCGTCGCCTTCGACGTGCTCGCGCTCGGCGACGACTCGCTCATGGAGACACCGCTGCGCGAGCGCCGCGAGATCCTGGAGCGGGCGCTGCGCCCGGCGCGCGCGCCGGTCTTCGTGGCGCCCGCGACGCGGGACGCCGCCCTCGCGCGGCAGTGGTTCGACGAGTTCGAGGGCGCCGGTCTCGACGGCATCGTGGCCAAGGGCCTCGACGTGCCGTACCGGCCCGACGAGCGCCTCATGGTGAAGGTCAAGCACGAGCGCACCGCGGACTGCGTGCTGGCCGGGCTGCGCCCGCACAAGAGCGGCGAGGGCGTCGGCTCGCTGCTGCTCGGCCTGTACGACACGGAGGGCACGCTCCAGCACGTCGGCGTGTGCGCCTCGTTCACCATGAACCGCCGCCGTGAACTCATGGCCGAACTCGACCCGTTGCGCATGTCCGACCCGTCCGGACACCCGTGGGCGCGCTGGCAGAGCGAGGAGGCGCACACACAGAGCCGGCTGCCGGGAGCGCCGAGCCGCTGGAGCGGCACCAAGGACCTCTCGTGGGTGCCGCTGCGCCCCGAGCGCGTCTGCGAGGTCGCCTACGACCACATGGAGGGCGACCGCTTCCGGCACACCACACAGTTCCGCCGCTGGCGCACCGACCGCGAACCCCGCGAGTGCACCTACGCCCAGCTCGAAGAGCCCGTCCGCTACGACCTCTCCCGCATGCTGACCGAGTCCCCTGAGTCCCCCCAGTCGCGCTAACCCCAGCCGCGCTAACCCCCCACCCCGAGCACGCAGTTACGAAGGGACGTCACCATGGGTCATCCGATGTGCGCCGGCCGCCGCCGGCGCCGCCACCGCAGCCACTCCGTCCGCCAGGACCTCGGACTTCTCGTGCTCCGCCTCGGCACCGGCGGCGTGCTCTTCGCGCACGGCGCCCAGAAGCTCTTCGGCTGGTTCGGCGGCCACGGCCTGGAGAAGACGGCCGGAGCCATGGAGCAGATCGGCTTCCGGCCGGGACGCCCCAGCGCGCTGGCCTCCGGCATCGGCGAGGCCGGCGGCGGGACGCTGCTGGCGCTGGGCCTGGCGTCGCCGGGGGCCGGGGCGGCGGTGGCGGGGGCGATGGCAGGGGCCGCGTCCGTCCATGTGCCCGCGGGATTCTTCAACGACAAGGGCGGGCTGGAGTTTCCGGCGTATCTGGGGCTCGCCGGGTCGGCGCTCGCCCTGGCCGGCCCGGGCGCCTTCTCGCTGGACGAGCTACTGGGGCACCGGCTCAACAGGCCCTGGATGCTGGGGGTGACCTTCGCCGCCGCGGCGGCAGCGGCGGCCTGCGTCGTCACACGGCGGCAGCGCGTGCAGCGCGAGGAGAGCGGTCAGGCGGACTGATCCGGTGCGACGGGGCGGGCGGGTCCGGACGTACGGAACGCTCCCGCCGGCCCGCCCTGCCTCACTGGCCGGGCACGCTCACTGGCCGGGCTGCGCGCCCCCTCCGCCCTCGCCCTGCGCGTTCTGTTCCTGTGCGTCCTCCGGGGACGCCGACGCGGACTGGCGTACCTCGTCCATGTCCAGGCCGCGGGCCTGCCCGATCAGATCCTCCAGGACGGCCTCGGGCAGCGCGCCCGGCTGGGAGAAGACGACGATGCGGTCCCGCACGATCGCCAGCGTGGGGATCGACTGGACCTCGAAGGCCGCGGCCAGTTCCTGCTGGGCCTCGGTGTCGACCTTCGCGAAGGTCAGATCGGTGTGACGCTCCGCCGCCGCCTCGTAGACCGGTGCGAACTGCCGGCACGGACCGCACCAGTCCGCCCAGAAGTCGATCAGGACGAAGCCGTCGTCGGCGACGACCTCGTCGAAGTTGTCCTTGGTGAGCTCCGTGGTGCTCATGTGCTCTCCTGCTGTTGAGGACGGGGCGGACCGTGGCGGCCCTCGGTCGGCCCGACGGGTGATGCCGGGAGTTCCCGGGTCGCGTTCCCGCCGCCGCACGCCGCCTAAACCGCTCGTCCGGCACCGATGTTCCGCAAGCGCTCTCATACATCGCGCCAATCACGGACGGGGGTCTTGACCGGGCGCCGATTGTCGCTATGGTCTAGACCTAATGGCGAGCGTGAATTCCGGGTCCCCCAGCTCGAAGCCGTCAGCACCTTCACCCACGGCTGGTCCTCAGCGCTGGCGGATCATGCCTTCACATCGCTTCCGCGTTCAACGAGGCCGTCTGCAAGGGTGAGCGGTACCAACGTGCCCTCCCCTCCTCGCCGTTGCCGGCGGTCCGGACCGTGAAGGAGTTGGCATGCACTTCAAGAGGAAGCTTGCGGCGAGCATCGGGGCGGGCGTCGCCCCCCTGCTCGCTCTGTCCCTGCCGGCCGCACCGGCGAGTGCCCACGGCTACATCGACTCACCGCCGAGCAGGCAGGCGCAGTGCGCCGCCGGCACCGTCGAGTGCGGGTCCATCACATGGGAGCCGCAGAGCGTCGAGGGGCCCAAGGGCCTCACGAGCTGCAGCGGCGGCAACGAGCAGTTCGCCGAGCTGGACGACGACGGCAAGGGCTGGGCCGTCACGCCCGTGGGCAAGACGACGGACTTCAACTGGCGTCTGACGGCGCGGCATTCGACGAGTACGTGGCAGTACTTCGTCGGCGGCTCGAAGATCGCGGAGTTCGACGACGGCGGTGCGCAGCCCGGCGAGACCGTCACGCACCAGGTCGACTTCGGCGATCTGAGCGGGCAGCAGAAGGTGCTCGCGGTGTGGAACATCGCCGACACCGCCAACGCCTTCTACGCCTGCATCGATGTGAACGTCGGCGGCTGACGGCCGCGGTGACACGCGGCTGAGCCGGCCGTACGGCACGCGGCGCCGCCGGAGCTCTCCGCCTCCGGCGGCGCCGTCCCGTCTGTGACCGGCGGCCCGTCCGCACACCTGCGTCTCCCTGCCCCGCCGCACTTCCCTCTGTTTCCCTCTGTCTCCCTCTGCTTCTGCGTCCCGGTGGCGTCCGCGCGACCATGGAAGAAGACCGCGTGGCAGACTGTCGGCACCCGGTAGTTCAATACTGAACGACGTAGCTCCGGGTGGCCGGCGGAGTCAACGAGAGGGTGAGAGCGGTGCAGTTCGGGATCTTCACCGTCGGGGACGTCACGACGGATCCCACCGACGGCAGCACGCCCAGCGAACACGAGCGCATCAAGTCGATGGTCGCCGTCGCGCTGAAGGCGGAGGAGGTGGGGCTCGACGTCTTCGCCACGGGCGAGCACCACAACCCGCCGTTCGTACCGTCGTCGCCGACGACGATGCTCGGCTGGATCGCCGCCCGTACCGAGCGGCTGATCCTCTCCACCTCCACGACGCTGATCACCACCAACGACCCGGTGAAGATCGCCGAGGACTACGCGATGCTGCAGCATCTCGCCGACGGCCGGGTCGACTTGATGATGGGCCGCGGCAACACCCCGCCCGTCTACCCCTGGTTCGGGCAGGACATCCGCCAGGGCATCCCGCTGGCCCTGGAGAACTACGCGCTGCTGCACGAGTTGTGGCGCGAGGACGTCGTGGACTGGGAGGGCCGCTTCCGTACGCCCCTCCAGAGCTTCACCTCGACACCCCGCCCGCTGGACGGTGTGCCTCCGTTCGTCTGGCACGGCTCCATCCGCAGCCCGGAGATCGCCGAACAGGCCGCGTACTACGGCGACGGCTTCTTCGCGAACCACATCTTCTGGCCCACGGAGCACTTCCAGCAGCTCATCGGGCTCTACCGGGAGCGCTACGCCCACTACGGCCACGGCACCCCGGAGCAGGCGATCGTGGGGCTCGGCGGGCAGGTGTTCATGCGCCCCAACTCCCAGGACGCCGTACGGGAGTTCCGTCCGTACTTCGACAACGCTCCCGTCTACGGGCACGGGCCCACGCTGGAGGAGTTCACCGAGCAGACGCCGCTGACGGTCGGCAGTCCGCAGGAGGTGATCGAGAAGACGCTCACCTTCCGTGAGTCCTTCGGCGACTACCAGCGGCAGCTCTTCCTCATGGACCACGCGGGCCTGCCGCTGAAGACCGTGCTGGAGCAGTTGGACATGCTCGGCGAGGAGGTCGTGCCGGTGCTGCGCAAGGAGTTCGCCGCGCTGCGTCCCGCCGGGGTGCCGGAGGCTCCGACCCACGCGTCGCTGGTCGCCCAACGCGGCTGAGTCCGGCCCGGGTTGGGCCGGGAGAATTGGTCCGGTCCTTTTTTCGCGCAATCCCCGCACGCGCATTGTGGGGGGTGGTGCGGGGTGACATCCTCAACGGCATTACCGGGAAGTAGCCCTACAGAGGAGCACCCGTTGAGCAGTACCCACCCCCACACCCCACCGTCCTCCGGCAGCCCGGAGGACTCCCCGCCCGCCTCGCCGGAGACCGGCGCCGAGCAGGGCCCACGCCGCCGCAGCCGCCGCACCGTCCTGCGTGCGGGCGCCGCGCTCACCGGACTCGGCCTCGCCGGGATCCCGCCCGGCGCCCAGGCCGCCCAGGCGGAGGCAGCCGTCAACTCCGCCGCGGCGGCGGGCGGTTACCTCGTCGGCCGCGGCATCTCCGACACCACCGGCGAGATAGCCGAGGTCGGCATGATGGGCTACGGCCGCATCGACCAGCAGGCACAGGGGCTCCATACGCGCCTGCGCGCCCGCGCGTTCGTCTTCGCCGACCAGGGCAGCGACGAGCGTGTGCTGCTGGTCGTCGTCGACACGGCCATGATCTTCGAGAGCGTGCACCAGGCCGTACTGAAGCGGCTCGCGGAGAAGTACGGCGACCTCTACACGCACCGCAACGTGATGATCGCCGCCACCCACACCCACTGCGGGCCTGGCGGCTCCTCGCACCATCTGCTCTACGACCTCACCACGTTCGGCTTCCACAAGAAGACGTTCGAGGCCATGACGGACGGCATCACCGAGGCCGCCGTACGCGCCCACGAGGACCTGGCGCCCTCCGAACTCACCCTCACCCACGCCGAGTTGACCGGCACCAACGCCAACAGGTCCCGCGAGGCCTTCGAGCGCAACCCCTCGGAGCTGCGCAGCCACTTCCCCGACGCGGTCGACACGCAGAGCACGCTGCTGCGCATCGAGCGCGACGGGCGAGTGGCCGGAGCCGTCAACTGGTTCCCGGTGCACGGGACGAGCATGTCCGGCGAGAACAAGCTGATCAGCGCCGACAACAAGGGCTATGCCGCCTACCGTTGGGAGCGCGAGGTCGAGGGCGGCGACTATCTCGCCGACGGCACACCGGACTTCGTCTCCGCGTTCGCGCAGACCAACTCGGGCGACATGTCGCCGAACCTGGATCTGAAGCCGCCGACGACGCCCGCCGACTTCGGCCACACCCACGAGAGCGGCACCCGCCAGTACGAGGCGGCTTCGGGCCAACTCGACCAGCGGGGAACGAAGATGACCGGCGGCGTCGACTCCCGCCTCGTCTACATCGACCTCTCCGACGTGACCGTCGAGCCCGAGTTCACCGGCGACGGCAAGCAGCACAAGACGGCCAAGCCCGCGATCGGCGCGTCCATGGCGGCCGGCAGCCTGGAGGACGGGCCCGCCTTCCCCGGCTTCGACGAGGGCGAGAACCCGCTGTGGGACAAGATCTCCGACTCGATCATCTACGAGGCCTCACCCGAACTGCGCCAGGCCCAGGCCCCGAAGGGCATCTTCGTGCCCGTCGGCGAGATGAACGCGATCTACCCCTGGGTCCAGGAGCAGGTGCCCGTACAACTGCTGCGCATCGGGCAGTTGTACCTGGTCGGCGTCCCCGGTGAGGTGACCGTGTGCGCCGGGCTGCGGCTGCGGCGTACGGTCGCCGAGACGGTCGGGGCCGAGGTACGGGACGTGCTCGTCGCCGGGTACGCCAACTCCTACTTCCACTACCTCACCACGCCCGACGAGTACGACTCACAGCAGTACGAGGGCGGCAGCACCCTCTTCGGACGGTGGCAGCTCCCGGCGATCCAGCAGACGGCGGCACGGCTCGCGCGCGCCATGAAGGACGGGGAGAGCGTGCCGATCGGGCCCGTGGCCCCGGACATCTCCGACAAGACGATCTCCCTTCAGCCGGGGATCGTGCTGGACGCGCCGCCGATCTCGCACGAGTTCGGGGACGTGCTGACCGCGCCGCGCGCCAACTACCGTGCGGGGGAACGGGTCACGGTCGTCTTCGCCGGCGCCCACCCCGGCAACGTGCTGCACCGGGGCGGGACGTATCTGCGCGTCGAGGAGAAGAAGGACGGCGAGTGGCGCACCGTCGCGGACGACGGCGACTGGTCGACGACCTTCCACTGGGAGCGTTACGGCGTCGCCGCCTCGAAGGTGACGGTCACCTGGGACATCCCCGAGAAGACGCCCTCCGGTGAGTACCGGATCCGCTACGAGGGAGACGCCAAACCGGTCGCGGGCGACCCGAAAGCCATCACGGGAACCAGTTCCGGATTCACCGTGGGCGGCTGACGGATCGCCCGTCGGGGGCGCCGGTCCGGCTGCTTACTGGAACAGGCCCTGTTCTTGCTCCTGCTCCTGGCCTTGTTCCTGGCCCTGCTGCTGTCCGGCGTCCCCGCCGCCGCTGCCGATCTCCGCGCCCGTCGCCTCCAGTGCGTCGGTGACCGGCTGGAAGAAGGTCTCGCCGCCCTGCGTGCAGTCGCCGCTGCCGCCGGAGGTCAGACCCACGGCCTTGTCCTCGGAGAACATCGAGCCGCCGCTGTCGCCGGGCTCGGCGCAGACGTTCGTCTGGATCAGGCCGTTGACGATGTCGCCGCCGCCGTAGTTGACGGTCGCGTCCAGGCCGGTGACCTCGCCGTCGGTGACGCCGGTGGTGCTGCCGCTGCGCTGCACCTGCATGCCCACGGCGGCCTCGGCGGCGCCGGTGATCTCCTGCGTACCGCCCTGGCCCGAACCCAGCGGGTCGAGGTTGACGGCGCTGGTGGCCTCGGCCTGTGCGTCGTCGAGGGTGGCGATCGCGAAGTCGGTCTCCGGGAACTGCGAGTCCTGGATCGTGCCGAAGGCGTTGGCGCCGGCCTCGTCGGACGTCCAGTTCTTCGCCGCGTTGCCGCAGTGACCGGCCGTCAGGAAGCCGGGTGCGCCGTCGACCGTGACGTTGAAGCCGAGCGAACAGCGGGTGCCGTCGGCGAAGATCGCGTCGCCGCCGAGCACTCCGTCCGCGGCGGCGTCGTCGCCCGCGCCCGAACCGTCGTCACCGGCGCCGTCGCCGTTGCCGGCACCCTGGCCGTTGCCGTTTCCTTGGCCGTTGCCCATGCCTTGGCCGTTTCCTTGGCCGTTCCCCTGGCCGTTCCCCTGGCCGTTGCCCTGGGCGCCCATGCCGCCGTTGCCGTGCAGCCGCTGGAACTTGCCGCTGGAGCGCTCCAGCGACATCTTGCCGTCCATGCCGGCGGCGGTCTTGGTGAGGGAGTTCCAGCCCTGGCTGTCGACGGTCTGGTCGGCCAGCACGGACACCTTGTTCGTACGGGGGTCCACGGACCAGGCCGTACCCGGTACCGCGCCCGCGCCCGCGAGGGTGTCGCTGACCTTCTTCAGCTCCGCCTTGGAGTTCTGGACGATTCTGGCCTCGGCGCCGCTCTGCTCGACGCGCTGGGCCGTCTCCTCGTCGAGAACGTTCATGACGAGCTTCTTGGCCTTGCCGTCGATGAACCAGCCGGCGGTGTTCGCACCGTTCTCGTCCGCGAGCTTCGTGCCCATCGCGGCGGCCGCCTTGGCGCTCATGGTGCGGGGGCCGGACTCGTCCTGCTGCCCCGCGCTCGCGTACGGCAGGGTGATGGCGGCGAGCGCCAGTGCGGCGGTGCCTGCGCCGGCTATCACATACGCCCGCTTGCTGTCCTTGCGTCGATGGCTCAACTCACTGACCTCCCTGGGTCGTGGACCGGCGCCTGGTCGCCGGTTCGGCGCAGTGGCACGCCATGGTTTCTCCACAGGTACTCGCTCTCGCCGTTTCATAGTTGAGACCGCTCAATGTGCGTGAGTTTCCCCCGCCGATGCACACGGGGCGGTAGGGTCAGCGGGTTCCAGCGGGAACGGGCGGGCAGCCACCGGACCGCACGGGGGAGCACAGTCGCATCACTTGCCACCACGCCTGAACTGCCCCTTTCTCAGGGCTTTTTGAACGTATGGGGGCGGGCGCGACCAGTGATGCACCGGGGAGTACCGTGCTGTCCTCGCACGACATCCGCTCTGCACAACTTCTTCATCCTCAGAGGGAGATCATGACCGCTATACGTCAGAGATGGCACCGTGCCGCCGCCGTCGCCACCGGTGTCGCCGCCCTTGCGGGCACGGGGATGTTCGTCGCCTCCCCGGCCTCCGCCCACGTCCCGGGCTGGGAGGTGGACTGCTACGCAACGAGCATCCACCTCGAGAACTACAACGACCAGGTCGAGAACACGGTCACCATCAGCGTGGGCGACAAGAAGCTGGTGGACGAGAAGTTCGGCCGCACCTTCGACAAGAAGGTCGACCTGCCCAAGCACACCTCGCCGCTCGACGTGCACCTGGTCGTCAAGGCCGGTGACGACGACAAGTTCTCGCGTGACGAGCACAAGTCGTCGCCGGTGTGCGAGGAGTCGCCCTCGCCCTCCCCGTCGCCCAGCGACGAGCCCAGTGATGAGCCCAGCAGCGAGGCCCCGGCGCCGCCGTCGGAGGAGCCCAGCACCGCGCCGAACGGCGGCGGTGACGACCTCGCCGAGACCGGTGCCTCCAGCGCCACCCCGATGATCGCCGGTGCCGCCGGTGTCGTCCTGGTCGCGGGTGCCGGCCTGGTCGTCGTCGCGCGCAAGCGCCGCTCCGCGCAGGACTGACACAACTCCTCGCGCAGAGCACCGAGTACGGCACGGCGAGGGCCCGGCAGCATCCGATGCTGCCGGGCCCTCGTCATGTGCGCGGCCCGCTACCGGACCTCCGTCCGGGACGGTACGAAGCCAGGGACGGGCCCCGCCGCCGGGTGAACTCCCCTCGTACGAGGGCCGCTTGAGGAGCAGCAGCATGCAGCCCGAGGCGTTCGGCAGTGCTCGGCGGTGCTCAGCAACGTTCGAAGACTGCCGCGAGGCCCTGCCCGCCGCCGATGCACATCGTCTCCAGGCCGTACCGTGCCTGCGTACGGTCCATGTGGCGGGCCAGCGTGGTGAGGATGCGCGCGCCCGTCGCGCCCACCGGGTGTCCGAGCGAGATGCCGGAGCCGCAGACGTTGACGCGCTCCTCGTGGTCCTGCTCGGTGAGGCCCAACTCGCGTGTGCACGCCAGGACTTGGGCGGCGAACGCCTCGTTCAGCTCGATCAGGTCCAGATCGGCGAGCGAGAGCCCGGCACGGTCCAGGGCGGCACGGGTCGCGCCGACGGGCCCGATGCCCATCGTCTTCGCCGGGACGCCCGCGCGCGCGAAGGAGACCAGCCGTACCAGCGGTGTCAGGCCCAGGCGTTCGGCCGTCGCGGCGGTGGTGACCAGACAGGCCGCGGCGGCGTCGTTCTGGCCGCTGGCGTTGCCGGCGGTGACCGTCGCCTCCGGGTCGCTCTTGCCCATCACCGGGCGCAGTGCGGCCAGTTGGTCCGCCGTCGTCTCCGGCCGCGGGTGCTCGTCGACCGCCACCTCGCTCTCGCCCTTACGGGTGCGCACGGTCACCGGCACGATCTCCTCCGCGAACCAGCCCTCGTCCATGGCGCGGGCGGCACGCTGCTGCGAGCGCAGCGCCAGCGCGTCCTGGTCGGCGCGTGAAATGCCGTACGCGCGGCGCAGGTTCTCCGCCGTCTCGATCATCCCGCCCGGTACGGGGTGGAGTTCGCCGCCCGCGGTGACCCGGCCGCGTGCGAGGGCGTCGTGGAGCTGGAGCCCGGGGCCCTTGATGCCCCAGCGGCCCTCGTGGGTGTAGTACGGGGCGGCGCTCATCACATCGACTCCGCCCGCGACCACGATCTCGCTGAACCCGGCCTGTATCTGCATCGCCGCGTCCAGCACCGCCTGGAGTCCGGAGCCGCAGCGGCGGTCGGTCTGTAGGCCCGTCACGGTCTGCGGAAGCCCCGCGTCCAGGGCGGCGACCCGTCCGATGGCCGGGGCCTCGGCGCTGGGGTAGGCGTGGCCGAGGATCACCTCGTCGATCTGCGAGCCGTCGAGGCCGCTGCGCGCGACGACTTCGGCGATCACATGGGCCGCGAGCGCGGCGGGCCGCTGCCCGGCCAGGGCGCCGCCGAAGCGCCCGATGGGCGTGCGCAGCGGGTGGCAGACGACGACATCGGTACGGTCCGGCGTGGGCGCTGACATGGCGGAGTGCCTTTCTGGCTGCTGAGTCGGAAGGGGAGGGGAGGACAGGCGCGTGCGGAGCGCGCGGGAGCGAAGGGGAGCGGACGGGGCCGTGTGCTTCCGTACGACCCTTCCACCGCGGACTATTCCGGTCCAATATCCGATACGCCTCGCACTGAGACGTGCGGGCTATCAATCCCCGCCGGGCGGCGGCAGCGTCTGTTCCGCGACGTCCAGGACGCTGCGCAGCGCCGCCGACGGGTTGTCCGTACGCCAGGCGAGCGCCGCCCGTAGCACCACGGGCGGTCCCGCCAGCGGCCGGTAGACCAGGCCGGTCTGCTGGATGTGCATGCAGGAGGTGAACGTGAGCGTCACACCGACCCCCATCGCGACGAGCGCCAGGATCGTGTACGAGTCCGGGGCCTCCTGCACGATCCGCGGATGGAAGCCGTGCTGTTCGCACGTCTGGAGCGTGGTGTCGCGCAGGCTGGAGCCCGTACGCGCGGGGAAGCTGACGAAGGGCTCCTCCGCCAACTCCCGTACGTCGATGCGCTCGTGGCGGGCGAGCCGGTGGTCGGAGGGCAGCGCGCACACCAGCTCCTCCTCGCCGATCACCCGGTGCTCCACGCCCGGCAGGTTCACCGGGAGCCGTACGAAGCCCAGGTCGAGGGTGCCGTCGGCGACGCGCGACAGCGCCCGGTTCGCATAGTTCTGGCCGAGCATCACCAGCTCGATGCCGGGATGCGCGGCCCGTACGGCGCGGGCGAGGCGGGGGAGCGTGGCATGGCTGGAGGCGCCGGCGAAGCCGACGCTGACGCGTCCGTACTCGCCGCGGCCCGCGGCCTTCGCGACCCGCCGGGCGATGTCGATGTCCTCCAGGACGGTGCGGACCGGGTCGAGGAACGCCTCGCCGGCGCTGGTCAGCCGTACCGAGCGCGTGCTGCGCTCGAAGAGCTGCACCCCCAGCTCCTTCTCCAACTGCCGGATCTGCTGGCTCAGCGGCGGCTGCGCCATCTGCAGCCGCTTGGCGGCGCGGCCGAAGTGCAGCTCCTCGGCGACGGCGACGAAGGAGGAGAGGTAGCGCAGTTCCACGTCGCCCGCCCTTTCCCGGTGAGGCCCCCGGTCAGTTATTTCTCTCGCGTCTCAAACTGACCTTAATTCGGTATTGGACGCCAATCAATGGCGGGTGGGAGCGTACGTGCCGTACGTGCCGTGCCGAGCCGAGCCGCGCCGGGAGAACGGGCGCCGGGAGATGGGGAGATGGCCGTGGAGAGCGCCGTGACGAACGGACCCGCCGACAGGACGGACAGGACGGACGGGACCGACGGGACGCGCCGTGGGGACAGCCCCGCGGACAAGACGGTCACGATGCGCGAGGCCGTGGCCGCCTACGTCCACGACGGCGACACCGTCTCCCTGGAGGGCTTCACCCACCTCATCCCCACCGCGGCCGGGCACGAGATCATCCGGCAGGGCCGCCGGGACCTGACCGTCGTCCGCATGACCGCGGACATCGTCGTCGACCAGATGCTCGCCGCGGGCTGTGTCTCGCGCCTCGTCTCCTCCTTCGTCGGCAACTCCTCGGCCGGGTCGCTCGGCGAGCTGCGCCGCCGCGTGGAGCACGCCGACCCGGAGCCGCTCGCCTTCGAGGAGTACAGCCACTACGGGATGATCTGCCGCTACATCGCCGGCGCCCAGCGGCTGCCCTTCTACCCGCTGCGCAGCTACGGCGGCAGCGATCTGCCGGGGGTCAACCCCGCGCTGCGCAAGGTGACGTCGCCCTATCCGGGTCCGGACGGCGAGAGCGAGGAGATCTACGTCGTGCCGCCCGTCAACCCGGACGTGACGTTCGTGCACGCCCAGCGCGCCGACCGCTCCGGCAACACCCAGGTCTGGGGCCTGACCGGCGTGCAGGCCGAGGCGGTCTACGCCGCGCGCAAGGCCGTCGTCGTCGTGGAGGAGGTCGTCGAGGACGAGGTCGTACGCTCCGACCCGAACCGCACCCTGATCCCCGCGCACGCCGTCGACGCCGTCGTGGTCTGCCCCCGCGGCGCCCATCCGTCCTTCGCCCAGGGCTACTACGACCGCGACAACGCCTTCTACCGCTCGTGGTCGGCCATCAGCAAGGACAAGGAGCGGCTGACCGCCTGGCTCGCGGAGTGGGTGCACGGCACCGCGGACCACGCCGAGTACGTCGCCAAGCTCGGCGAGGAGTTCTGGGAGGGCCTGGCCGTGGGAGAGGCGATGAGCCGGCCCGTCAACTACGGGCGGCGGCTGTGACGTTCGGCCCCTCGCCCTCGTCGCCCTCGTCGCGTACGCCGCGGTCTTCGCGTACGCCGCGCCCGTCCCGTACCCAGCCAGCACCCGTCTTCGGAAGCGAGCCGCAGATGACCACTCCCGCAGCGAACCCCGCCGCCACGTCGGCCGGCTCGACCGCCCCGGCCACGTCCGCCGCCTCCGCCGCGAGCCCCGACGTGACCTCCTCCGAGCTGCTCTCCGCCGTCGCCGCCCGTGAACTGGCGGGCAGGCGCACGGTGTTCGCCGGTATCGGGCTGCCCACGCTGGCCGCCTCCCTCGCGCATCTGACCGTCGCCCCGGGCCTGGAGGTCGTCTACGAGTCGGGGGTCTGCGGCGCGCACCCCTCGCATCTGCCGGAGACCATCGCCGACGCCGTGCTCATCACGGACGCCGAGGCGGTCATCCCGATGCCGACGCTCTTCGGCTCCGTGCTCCAGGGCGGCCATATCGACGTCGGCTTCCTCGGCGCCGCGCAGATCGACAAGTGGGGCAACCTCAACTCGTCCGTCATCGGCGACTGGCACCGTCCCAGGGCGCGGCTGCCCGGTTCGGGCGGCGCCAACGAGGTCATGGCGAACGCCGCCGAGGTCTTCGTCGTCATGCGCCGCCACGATCCGCGTTCCTTCACCGAGAAGTTGGACTTCTGCACCTCGCCCGGCCCGGACCGCGCGCTCGCCGACGGCATCCGGCCACTGGGCGCCGGAGTCACGCGCGTCATCACGGAGTTGGGCATCCTGGCGCGCGAAGGCGTGGGCGAGGAGCTGCGGTTGGCCGCGCTGCATCCCGGCGTGACCGCCGAGGACGTGCGCGCCGCCACCGGCTGGGACCTTCAGGTCGCGGGCGACCTGAGCGTGATCGAGCCCCCCACGGAGAGTGAACTCGCCCTGCTGCGCGAGGATGTGGACCCGGAACGCGTCTATCTGCGCTGAGAGCGGGCACGGCGCTCCGCGCCGTGTCCCCGCCCGTACGGCGGACAGGACCTGACGTGAGGGACGCGACGCGGCGGTACGGCGCGGGTGCGCCGGGGGAGCGGAGGGTGAGCAGGATGCGGATCAGAATCGTGGGCGCCGGCGTCATGGGCCGGGGCGTCGCCCAGTGGGCGGCGGTCGCCGGGCACACCGTCGAACTCGCCGACGCACGCGAGGAGTCGGTGACCGAGGCCGTCGGCTTCGTGACGGACATGCTGGAACGCGCCGTGCACAAGGGGCGCATGAACCGGGACGAGGCCGACGCCGCCCGCGCCCGACTGGTGCCGCTCGCCTCGCCGTTCGCGCCCCCGGAACCGGAGGACGCCCCCGCCCTCGTCGTCGAGGCCGTCCGCGAGGACCTGGAGACGAAGGCCGAGGTCTTCGCCGAACTGGCCGAGGTGCTCCCGGAGTCGGCCGTCTTCGCCACCAACACCTCCTCCCTCTCCGTCACCGAGATCGGCGCACGGCTCGCCGACCCCTCCCGCCTGGCCGGGCTGCACTTCTTCAACCCCGTACCGCTGATGAAGATCGTGGAGGTCGTGCCGGGCGCGGCCACCCGCGCGGAGATCCCGGGATTCCTCACCGCCTTCGCCGAGGGCTGCGGGCACCGTGCGGTGACCGTCGCCGACACCCCCGGGTTCCTCGTCAACCACGCGGGGCGCGGCCTCGTCACCGAGGCGCTGGCCCTGCTGGAGGAGTCCGTCGCGCCGCCCGCCGACCTCGACGCGGTCGCCCGCGACGTACTGGGCCTGCGCATGGGCCCGTTCGCCCTCATGGACCTCACCGGCCTCGACGTCACGGCGTCCGTCATCGACACCGTCTGGCGCGGCTTCCGCCACTCCGAGCGGCTGCGGCCCTCGTACCTCACCGCGAACCGCGTCACCGCCGGACTGCACGGCCGCAAGACCGGACGGGGCTGGTACCCGTACGGGCCGCAGGCGCCCGGCGACGCCGCCGCGCCCACACCGGCACCGGGCGGCGGCGACGCCTCGCGTCCCGTGACGGTCGTGGGCGAGGGCCCGGACGCGGA
>NZ_LJGW01000227.1:0-460 GCF_001751255.1 Streptomyces nanshensis
CGCCGCCGTGAACTCCCCGTCCGCGTCCGCCTGTTCATGTCCGTGAGCGGGCCGCTGCGCCGTACCGCCGCCGTGGCCGCGCCGGCGTCTGCCGTGTACGACGGTCCACCGCTGCGCACCGTCGCCCAGCAGCTCCGCCGCCTCCTCGGGGGGCGCGCCGAGCATCAGCCGTACGAGTGCGGCCGAGCGCCGCTCCTCCGCCTCCGCGGCCCGGCGCTCACCGAGCAGCGCGAGCAGGACGACGGCCACGGCGGCGATCGCACCGTCCACGCCGTCCCGGTGGGGTGCGCACAGCCCGAGCGCGAACGGCCGCGCCCGGGCACCGTGCCGGTCTCCGGGCCGCTCTCCGCGAGAGTCGCCTCCCGTCGTTCCGCTCCTGCTTCCCGTACGGCCTCCGCTTCCGGTACGGCTCCCGGCTGACGTCGCGCTTCCGGCTGCGCCGGGCCCGTACAGGCCGTAC
>NZ_LJGW01000227.1:473-4171 GCF_001751255.1 Streptomyces nanshensis
CCGCCGTTCCCGCCGCCGAGGACGGCCCCGGCCGCAACCGCCCGGCCAGCGAGGCGAGTTCGGCCCGCGCGTCCGGCGGCGGCGCCGTGCCCGCCGAGGCCAGTTCCGTGCCGTCCTCGCCCAACAGCACGGCCCACGCGTCGAGATGCTGAGCGAGGTGTGCGAGGACCGCCGGTACGGGGTGGGGCCCGGCCGCCGCCGTCGCCAGCGTCTGCTGTGCCTCGCTGAGGCGGCGCAGCGCCTGGTGTCTGCGCTGTGTGACGGCCTGCCACACCGCGCGCCCGACCGCCGTGAACGGCGTCTGCCGCGGCACTTCGAGCAGCGGCAGGCCGTGCCGCCCGCAGGCGTCGGCCAGCTCCGGCGGCACCTCGTCGTGCACGGGCGCGATGCCGAATCCGAGCGCCGCCGCGCCCGCCTCGACGGACCGGCGCACATAGCGCTCCCAGTGCCCGTCGCCGTCCGGGCCGGGCGGGCAGTGCACACCGGCGCTCAACAGCAGCTCGCCGCCGAGCAGATACGGCACCGGGTCGGCCATCTCGCTGGTGTGCACGGCGTATACAGGCGTCTCGCCCGCGCCGTCGGGGCCCGCGGCCTGCCGCAGCCCGAGCTCCGGGTCGTCCGTCAGCACCGACAGCGGCACCGGGACGGTGGGCGGAACCAACTCCTCCATGCCCGGCCCCTTCCTGGACGGACGTGAACCGGGCGGACGGCGGGCGAGCATGGACGTTTCCCTCACCCGCGGCCTCGGCGGTGGAGGAAACGTACACTTCCTGGCCGCCTTGACGACACCTAGGCTCCGGTCGAACCGTCGGCACACCCCGTCCCCACGCGCCCCTCCCCCGGCGCCCCTTTCCGTCCCCCTTTCCTCTCTCTTGTCCTCTCCCTCCTCCCCGTTGCTCGTCCCGCTCGTCCCCGAGGAGCGCTCATGGCCGTCGACTACGCAGTGATCATCATCTATCTCGTGGGCATGCTCGCGGTCGGCTGGTGGGGCATGCGCCGCGCCCGCTCCCAGAGCGACTTCCTCGTCGCGGGCCGCCGCCTCGGCCCCGTCCTCTACTCCGGCACGATGGCCGCCATCGTCCTCGGCGGCGCCTCGACGATCGGCGGCGTCGGCCTGGGCTACCAGTACGGACTCTCGGGCGCCTGGCTGGTGTTCACGATCGGCTTCGGGCTGCTGGCGCTGAGCCTGTTCTTCTCCGCCCGCATCTCCCGGCTGAAGGTCTACACGGTCGGCCAGATGCTCGACCTGCGCTACGGCGGCTCGTCCTCGGTGATCTCCGGGGCGGTGATGTGGGCGTACACGCTGATGCTCGCGGTGACCTCGACGATCGCCTACGCGACCATCTTCGACGTCATCTTCGGCCTCGACCGGACGCTGGCGATCGTCCTCGGCGGCGGCATCGTCATCGCGTACTCGACGCTCGGCGGCATGTGGTCGATCACGCTGACGGACATGGCCCAGTTCGTGGTCAAGTCGGTGGGCGTGCTGCTGCTTCTGCTGCCCATCGCGGTCTGGAAGGCGGGCGGGCTGCACGGCATGCAGGAGCGGCTGCCGGACAGCTACTTCTCCCCCATGAGCATCGGCGCGGAGACGGTCTTCACGTACGTGCTCATCTACTCCTTCGGCATGCTGATCGGGCAGGACATCTGGCAGCGCGTGTTCACCGCGCGCAGCGACACCGTGGCCCGCAGCGGCGGTTCGGCGGCCGGGGTCTACTGCCTGGTGTACGCGGTCGCGGGCGCGGCGATCGGTACGGCGACCAAGGCGCTGTACCCGAAGCTCGACAGCCCGGACGCGGCCTTCGCGACGATCGTCGGCGACGCGCTGCCGGTCGGTGTGAAGGGGCTGGTGCTGGCGGCGGCGCTCTCGGCGGTGATGTCGACCTCGTCGGGCGCGCTCATCGCGTGTGCGACGGTCGCCAACAACGACATCTGGAAGCGGCTGCGGCGCAACGCGCGGGCCGATGCGGCCAGTTCGGACGGTACGGACGCCACGCACGGTACGGACGCCACCGAAGCTGCGGACGGGACGGCGGGTCCCGAGGATGCGCCCGAGGGTGAGCCGGCCGGTGACGAGGTGCGCGGGAACCGCGTGTTCATCCTCGTCATGGGCGCCGCCGTGGTGGCGATCTCCATCGCGCTGAACGACGTCGTCGAGGCGCTGACGGTCGCCTACAACCTGCTGGTGGGCGGCCTGCTGGTGCCCATCCTCGGCGGCCTGGTCTGGAAGCGCGGCACCGCGAACGGGGCGCTGGCGTCCATGGCGGTGGGCGGTACGACGGTCGTCGTGATGATGGCCTGGAAGGGCGTGCTGGCCGGCGAGGCCATCTACGTCGGGCTTCTGGCGTCGCTGGTCGCCCATGTCGCGGTGAGCCTGGCCGGCAAGCCGACCGACCCCGCCGTACTGGCCCGTTGGCGGTCCCGGCTCGCGGGCGAGGCCCCGCAGGACGGCGAGAAGCCCGGCACCGGCACACCCGCCGGAGTCTGAGCCGGCCGCGTCCACCCCCTTCGCTCCCTTCCGCCCCGCACAGGCGGAGCCGTACACCGACCGACGACGAAAGGCGCAACACCCCCGCATGGCACCCGCACCCACGCCCGCCCCCGAACCCGAGCCCGGCCCCTCCCCCGCATCCGCCCCCGGTTCCGCTCCCGACTCCCCGTCCGGGTCCGCTTCTTCGCCCCGTACGGGCGGCGACCTCGTCGCCGAGTCCCTCGCCGCCCTCGGCGCCCGTACGGTCTTCGGGCTGCCGGGCCAGCACGCCCTGGGTCTCTTCGACGCGCTGCGGCGCTCCCCGCTGCGCTACGTCGGGCTGCGCACGGAGAACAACGCGGGCTTCGCCGCCGACGCGCACGCCCGGCTCACCGGCACCGTCACACCGCTGCTGGTCTCGACCGGTCCCGGTGCGCTGATGTCGCTGCCCGCGCTCCAGGAGTCCGCGGCGGCGTCGGCGCCCGTGCTGGGCATCAGCAGCCAGGTGCCCGTGGCGGGACTGGGCGGGCGCCGCAGGGGCTATCTGCACGAACTCCGCGACCAGTCCGCCTCGTTCCGCGGCATCGTGAAGTCCGTGCACACGGTGCGGGCGCTCTCGCAGATCCCCTCGGCGCTCGCCGCCGCGTGGGCCACGGCCCTGGAGGCGCCGTGCGGCCCGGTCTGGGTGGAGATCCCGCAGGACGTCCTGCTGGCGCCCACGGATCTGCCCTTCCCTCACTCGCTCGCCTCGCCGGACGGCCCGGCACGTCCGCGTCCCCTGCCCGCTCCGGCCGAACTGACAGCGCAGGCGGCCGAGTTGCTCGACGCTTCGCGGCGCCCGGCGATACTGGCGGGCGGCGGAGTCGTCCGCGCGGGCGCCCACGCCGAACTCCTCGCGCTGGCCGAACGGCTGGACGCGCCCGTCGCCACGACCTTCGGCGGCAAGGGCGCCTTCCCCGGGGAGCATCCGCTCTCGCTCGGCTCCTGGCTGGAGGACCAGCACACCACCGACTTCCTCGCGGACGCCGACGTCCTGCTCGTCGCCGGCTCCGGCCTCGGTGAACTCTCGTCCAACTACCACACGTTCGCCCCGCGCGGCCGCCTCATCCATATCGAGGCCGACCTGGGGAAGCTGGAGGCGAACCATCCGGCGCTGGGCATCCACGCCGACGCGCGCGACGCCCTCGCCGCGATCGGCGCGGCGGTCACCCCGCGCCCGGCGGGCGGC
>NZ_LJGW01000246.1 GCF_001751255.1 Streptomyces nanshensis
CGGCCTCCCGCCAGGGAGCCACCGCCACCAGCGCGAGCGGCCCCGAGGCGGCCGGGCCGAGCAGCCCGGCCAGCTCGGCCGCCGTCTCCTCGCTCCTGCTCCGCTCGTCCTCGGTGAGCAGCGCCCGCAGCAGCTCGCCCGTACGGGCCTCCGCACGCGCCTCCGCCGCCAGCAGCGCCCCGATCCGCGAGGCCACCGCCATCGCGGACGCCAGCCGGGGGTCGGCGAGGTCGAGCGCGCCGTCGTCCATCAGCCAGATGTAGCCGTGGACGACGCCTCCGTGGCGTACGGGCAGACAGATCCGGCCGTGCTCGACCCCGGCCGCCGGGTCCGGGTCGATGCGGACGGGCCGGGTGGCCCGTGTGATGCCGAAGCTCTCGAACCAGGAGCGCACCTGGCTGCTGGAGCGCCGCCCCAGGATCGAGCGTCTGCGTACCGGGTCCAGCGCGGGTTCGGCCCCTTCGCCGTCGCCCTCGTGGGCGCCGAAGGCGATCAGCGCGAAGTCGCGGCCCTCGAGGGTCGCGGGGGTGCCCAGCAGGGCGCAGACCTCGTCGACGAGTGCCTGGTAGTCCTCGCGCATGTCCGTCCCGGAGTCTCCGTCGTCCCGTTGTTCCGCCGCCATTCTCGTACAGATGTCTGAGATCTCGGCCACGGATGCGTGACAGGTGTCGATGGCCCCCTTCCGGCGCGATCCTTAGATTCAGGGTGGCTTCCGACGCCGTGGCACCCGCCCCCTTCGTCCTCGTCCCCGCACCGGCGGCGACGGACGGAGCGGCCCGCCGCGCGACGCCCGGAGCGCGAAGTCGATCGTCTGTGGAGGTGCCCGTGTTCGGTCCAGTGCTCCTCGCCGCCGCACGCAGTGACGGCATCCGCCGTCTCGTCTCGTCCGCGCCGGTCACGCGCCCCGTCGTGCGGCGCTTCGTCGCGGGCGAACAGCTCGGCCCCTGCCTGGAGACCGTACGGTCGCTCACCGCGCGGGGCCTCGACGTCACCCTCGATCACCTCGGCGAGGACACCACCGACCGCAGCGAGGCGCTGCGCAACCGCGACGCCTATCTCGCGCTCGCCCACGCCCTGGCCGACGGCGGCCTCGGCCCGCGGGCGGAGATGTCGGTGAAGCTGTCGGCCTTCGGGCAGGCGCTGCCGGACGGCGGCCACGACATCGCGCTGGCCAACGTACGTCCCGTCGTCGAGGCCGCGGCCGAGGCCGGCACCACCGTGACCCTCGACATGGAGGACCACACCACCGTGGACTCCACCCTCGCCGTCCTCGCCGAGCTGCGCCGCACCTTCCCGCAGACCGGGGCCGTGCTCCAGTCCTGTCTGCTGCGGACCGAGGACGACTGCGGGGCTCTCGCCGGCGAGGGCTCGCGCGTACGGTTGGTCAAGGGGGCGTACGACGAACCGGCGTCCGTCGCCTACCAGCGCAAGGCCGATGTGGACCGCGCGTACGTGCGCTGTCTGAAGATCCTGCTCTCCGGCAGGGGCTACCCGATGATCGGCACACACGACCCGCGGATGGTCTCGATCGCGCAGGAGCTGGCCCGGCGACTGGGCCGTAAACACGACGAGTTCGAGTTCCAGATGCTCTACGGGATCCGCGACGCCGAGCAGCTCCGGCTGGCGGCCGAAGGCCACCGGATGCGCGTATACGTGCCCTACGGCACCGACTGGTACGGATACTTCATGCGGCGCCTCGCGGAGCGTCCGGCCAACCTCGGATTCTTCCTCCGCTCGCTCGCCACCCGCGGCTGAACAACCCTGAAAGTGCCCTCGTACGAAGGAGAGACGGCAGCCATGGACGCTGTGACCCAGGTCCCCGCCCCGTACAACGAGCCGGTGCACACCTATGCGCCCGGCAGCCCCGAGCGTGCCCGCCTGGAGCGCAAGCTCAAGGAGCTCGCCGAGAACCCCGTGGATCTGCCGATGACGATCAACGGGGAGAAGCGGATGGGCGGCGGCGCGCGCGTCGACGTCGTACAGCCGCACCAGCACGCCAAGGTCATCGGCACCTACGCGAACGCCACCCGGCAGGACGCGCAGGACGCCGTCGACGCGGCGCTCGCCGCCGCGCCCGCCTGGCGCGCGATGTCCTTCGACGACCGGGCCGCGATCATCCTCAAGGCCGCCGAGCTGCTGTCGGGTCCGTGGCGCGAGACGATCGCCGCGTCGACGATGCTGGGCCAGTCCAAGACGGTCCAGCAGGCCGAGATCGACGCGCCCTGCGAACTGATCGACTTCTGGCGCTTCAACGTGCACTTCGCGCGTGAACTCCTCGCCGAGCAGCCCCCGATGCAGCCCAAGGGCGTGTGGAACCGTCTCGACCACCGTCCGCTGGAGGGCTTCGTCTACGCGATCACGCCCTTCAACTTCACGGCCATCGCCGGGAATCTGCCCACCGCGCCCGCGCTGATGGGCAACGTCGTGGTCTGGAAGCCGTCTCCGACGCAGACGCACTCCGCCGTGCTGCTGATGGAGATGCTGGAGGAGGCGGGCCTGCCCAAGGGCGTCATCAACCTCGTCACCGGCGACGGCAAGGAGGTCTCCGAGGTCGCGCTGCCGCACCCGGACCTGGCCGGTGTGCACTTCACCGGTTCGACGAAGACCTTCCAGTACCTGTGGCGCACGGTCGGGGAGAACATCGAGCGCTACCGCTCCTACCCGCGCATCGTCGGCGAGACCGGCGGCAAGGACTTCATCGTCGCCCACCCCAGCGCCGACGCGGCCGTGCTGAAGACGGCGATGGTGCGCGGCGCCTTCGAGTACCAGGGGCAGAAGTGCTCGGCGGCCTCCCGGGCGTACGTTCCGCGTTCGCTGTGGGACGGCGGGCTCAAGGACGAACTCGTCGCCGAGACCGAGGGGTTGGCGATGGGCGACGTCAGCGACCTGTCCAACTTCATCGGCGCCGTGATCGACGACCGCGCCTTCGCGAAGAACAAGGCCGCCATCGACCGCGCGAAGCAGGACCCGACCTGCGAGATCCTCGTCGGCGGCGCATACGACGACTCCGTGGGCTGGTTCGTGAAGCCGACGGTCATCGCCTGCACCGACCCGGACAACGAGGTCTTCTCCGAGGAGTACTTCGGCCCGATCCTCGCCGTGCACGTCTACGAGGACGGCGACTGGGAGCCGATGCTGGAGCAGATGGAGTCCGTCGCGGACTACGCCCTGACCGGTGCCGTCCTGGCCAAGGACCGGGCCGCCCTGGCCGAGGCGAGCGAGAAGCTCCGCTTCGCCGCGGGCAACTTCTACCTCAACGACCGGCCCACCGGGTCGATCGTCGGCCAGCAGCCCTTCGGCGGCGCCCGTGCCTCCGGCACCAACGACAAGGCGGGCTCGAAGTTCAACCTGATCCGCTGGATGTCGCCGCGCGCCATCAAGGAGACGCAGGTGGCCCCGACCGACTACCGGTACCCGCACATGGGCTGACGCGACGCCTTCGCGTGAACTCCCCGCGGCCCGGCACCCGTTGACACGGTGCCGGGGCCGCGGCGTCCGCGCCCGTACGTCGTCGTCCGGCGCCCTGCTAGCGTCCGGCGCATGCCGATCCGCGCTGTGCTCTGGGACGTCGACGACACCCTCTTCGACTACACCGGCTCCGACCGGTCCGGCGCGCTGCGGCACCTGGAGGCCGAACGGCTGCTGGAGCGCCACGCGTCCCCGGAGGCCGCCCTCGCGCGCTGGCGGGAGGTCATGGACGAGCAGTTCGCCCGCTTCCTCTCCGGCGAACTCGGCTTCCACGAGCACCGCAGGGAGCGGGCCCGCGGCTTCCTCGGCACACCTTTGACGGACGACGAGGCCGACGGCTGGTTCGCCCGCTACGTCGCGCTCTACGAGCAGGCGTGGACGCTCTTCCCGGACGCCGTCCCCGCACTCGACGCGCTCACCCCCGGCTACCGGCACGGCGCCCTGTCCAACTCCTCCACCGCCAACCAGGAGCGCAAGCTGCGCCGCCTGGGCATCCGCGACCGCTTCGAAGTCCTGCTCTGCGCCGACGAGATCGGCCACGCCAAGCCCGCCCCCGAGGCGTTCCTCGCCGGCTGCGCGGCGCTCGGGCTGCCTCCGGGAGAGGTCGTGTACGTGGGGGACCGGTACGACATCGACGCACGTGCCGCCGACGACGCCGGGCTGTGCGGCGTCTGGATCGACCGCGCCGGCAGCCCCGTACCGCGGTCCGCCGCACAGGTGCGCCGGATCACGGGCCTCGCCGAACTCCCCGCGCTGCTGGCGGCCCTGCTGTAAGGCGCCGCGCACTCTGCGCACCGGTACGGGTCCGCTCCCGTACCGCCCCAACCCCGCGCTCCCCGGCCCTCGGTGGCCTGAATCGAGTGGTGTTCGTCTCAGATAGTAGGAAGGCCAACTAATTGGCGAGACATCACGGCGATCGGGTTCTACCTTTGTGGAAGCCGAACGTTCTCGCTCATCCAGCGAACGGCGGAGAGGCCCGGTGCCCGAGCTCAGGTGACCCCTGACGCACCGTCCCGCCCCCGCCCCTTCCGGCGTCGCCAGCCCCCACCTTCCCTTCTTGAAGCCTGTGTGTGCAGAAGGAGTTGCTGATCATGGATGAGACCGCACGCCGCCGTGTCCGGCACGCCGCCCGTACCAAGCGCGAGGCCGACCGCAGGAACGCCGCGGCAGCCCTCCAGCGCGCCCTGGACCGCCGGGACAACGGCGGCGCCACCGGCCACTGAGCCCCACGTACCGCGTGAAGCCGGTCCCGGGAGCGGGCCACGTCCGCGATATGGACGGTGAATGTCAGCTCCTGGGACGGCAGGTAGGGTCGCCGCATGTCTCGCAGCATCAGCCTCGCAGTGATCCCCGGTGACGGTATCGGCCAGGAGGTCGTGGCCCAGGGCCTGAAGGTCCTCACGGCCGTCCTTCCCCAGGACGTGAAGCTGGAGACGAAGGACTACGACCTGGGCGCCCGCCGCTGGCACGCCACCGGCGAGACCCTGCCCGACGCCGAACTGGCCGCGCTCCGCGGCCACGACGCGATCCTGCTCGGCGCCATCGGCGACCCGAGCGTCCCCTCCGGGGTGCTGGAGCGCGGGTTGCTGCTCAAACTGCGGTTCGCCTTCGACCACTTCGTGAATCTGCGCCCCTCGAAGCTCTTCCCCAACACCGAGACTCCGCTCGCCGGCCGCCCGGACATCGACTTCGTCGTCGTACGCGAGGGCACCGAGGGCCCGTACGTCGGCAACGGCGGCAGCATCCGTACCGGGACGCCCGCCGAGGTGGCCAACGAGGTCAGCGTGAACACCGCGTACGGCGTCGAGCGGGTCGTGCGGGACGCGTACGAGCGCGCACAGGCGCGGCCGCGCAAGAAGCTGACCCTCGTGCACAAGAACAACGTGCTCGTGCACGCCGGGCACCTGTGGAAGAACCTCTTCGACCGGATCGGCGAGGAGTACCCGGAGGTCAGCACCGACTATCTGCACGTCGACGCCGCGACGATCTTCCTCGTCACCGACCCGGAACGCTTCGACGTGATCGTCACCGACAACCTCTTCGGCGACATCATCACCGACCTCGCCGCCGCCGTGAGCGGAGGCATCGGGCTCGCCGCGTCCGGGAACATCAACCCGGCCGGCGACTTCCCGTCCATGTTCGAGCCCGTCCACGGCTCGGCGCCCGACATCGCGGGCCAGGGCAAGGCCGACCCGACGGCGACGGTGCTCTCCGTCGCGCTCATGCTGCGCCACCTCGGCCTGGAGGCCGAGGCCGCCCGCGTCGAGGAAGCGGTCACGGCCGACCTGGCCGAACGCCCCGCGGACCGTACGACGGAGCAGACCGGCGACGCGCTCGCCGCCCGCGTATCCGGCTGACCCGGCGCAGGATCTCGCCGGGCATCGGTGCCCGGCCGCTGTGCCAGTGAGGGGTCGGGGTGCCACCATCCACTCAGGGGCCGCCCACCCGGACTCCCTCCGCGGGCCCGCGCGCGTGATAATCGGTCGCGGGGGCCGACGCACGAGGGAGAACCCGGACGTCCCGGCACGGCGACGAAGGGTGCACGGGAGCGCGGTCCGCCACGACACACAGTGAAGGACGCGCTCACATGACGACGCCTCGAATCGACTTCGACCTCAAGCCCTCCTCGCAGCCGCTGCCCGCCGCGGAGCGCGAGGCGGTGCTGGCCAACCCGGGCTTCGGCCGTCATTTCACGGACCACATGATCACCATCGAGTGGACCGAGGGCCGCGGCTGGCACGACGCACAGCTCCAGCCGTACGCGGCGCTGCAACTCGATCCCGCCAACATGACGCTGCACTACGCGCAGTCGATCTTCGAAGGGCTCAAGGCCTACCGGCAGCCCGACGGATCGGTCTCCGCGTTCCGTCCCGACGCCAACGCCCGGCGGTTCCGGCGCAGCGCGCGCCGGCTGGCCATGCCGGAGCTGCCGGAGGAGACGTTCATCGAGGCGTGCGAGCTGCTCGTGCGGCAGGACGAGGCGTGGGTGCCGGAGCCGGGCGAGGAGTCGCTGTATCTGCGGCCGTTCATGTTCGCCACGGAGGTCGGCCTCGGCGTGCGCCCGGCGAACCGCTATCTGTTCATGCTGATTGCCTCGCCCGCCGGCTCGTACTTCCCCGGCGGGGTCAAGCCGGTCTCCGTCTGGCTCTCCCAGGAGTATGTGCGGGCGGCGCCCGGCGGCACCGGCGAGGCCAAGTGCGCCGGGAACTACGCCGCTTCGCTCGTCGCACAGGCCGAGGCCGCCGAGCAGGGCTGCGACCAGGTCGTGTGGCTGGACGCCCTGGAGCGCCGCTACATCGAGGAGATGGGCGGCATGAACCTCTACTTCGTGTACGGCTCGGGCGCCGACGCGAAGATCGTCACGCCCACGCTGACCGGCACCCTGCTGCCCGGCATCACCCGCGCATCGCTGCTCACGCTCGCCGCCGACCTCGGCTACGCCACCGAGGAGGCGCGGCTGACCGTCGACGAGTGGCGCGAGGGCAACGCGGACGGCAGCATCACCGAGGTCTTCGCATGCGGCACCGCCGCCGTCATCACGCCCGTCGGCGAGGCGAAGTACGCCGGCGGTAAGTGGAGCGTGGGCGACGGGCAGCCCGGCGAGATCACGATGCGGCTGCGCGAGGCGCTGCTCGCCCTCCAGGCCGGGCAGGGCGAGGACCGGCACGGCTGGATGCGGCGGCTGGCCTGAGAAGGGCGGTAGCGGGCGGCGGTACGGGGAGGCCCGGGAGCCTCCGCCGCATCGCCGCCGCCCCCTCCCGGCTGCTTCGTTCACGGCCGCTTCGGCGCTGCTCCCTGCCGCTCCCGGACCGCGCCCCTCCGCGCTCTTACTCGCACGTCCCGCACGTGATTTTTCGCATGGTGAGACGCCTTGCGGGACCGGGGGCGCTTTGTGCAAGACTCCCCGCGTGTCCTCGTTCGCCATGATTATCGGCAGCAGGCGCGCCGGTCCCCGGTGACCGACTGTCCGCACGAACCCCGTGCGGCGGCGGCACCCTTCCGCGACCCGCGCGCCCGACCTCTCGCACCCGCGAGAGGTTTTTTGCTTTCCGGCCCACCCGCAGCCGGAGGCGGCGGCGCAGCGGCGGCCCGTACGAACGGCCGCCCGCAGGACGAGAGCCCACAGCGGAGAACCGGGACGCAGGGAGCCCGCCCCACCGAACTCCCCGTATCCCCCAGGAGCACATCCACCAGGAGCCACAGCAGCCATGAGCACCGACGCCCCGGACGCCCCTGTCGCACCGGACGACAGCTTCCACCTCTTCGACACCACCCTGCGCGACGGAGCACAGCGCGAGGGCATCAACCTCACCGTCGCCGACAAGCTGACCATCGCCCGGCACCTCGACGAGTTCGGCGTCGGCTTCATCGAGGGCGGCTGGCCGGGGGCCAACCCGCGCGACACCGAGTTCTTCGAGCGTGCCCGCGCCGAGATCGACTTCCGGCACGCACAGCTCGTGGCCTTCGGCTCGACCCGTAAGGCGGGCGTGCGGGCCGCGGACGACGCGCAGGTCAGGGCCCTGGTGGACTCGGGCGCCCCGGTCGTGACGCTCGTCGCCAAGTCCCATGACCGGCATGTGGAGTTGGCGCTGCGCACCTCGCTGGAGGAGAACCTCGCGATGGTCCGCGACACCGTCGCGTATCTGCGGGAGCAGGGCCGCCGGGTCTTCGTGGACTGCGAGCACTTCTTCGACGGCTATCTCGCCGACGCCGCGTACGCGAAGCAGGTCGTCGCCGCCGCCCATGAGGCCGGGGCCGACGTCGTCGTGCTGTGCGACACCAACGGCGGGATGCTGCCGGCGCAGGTGCAGGCGGTCGTACGCACCGTGCTCGCCGACACCGGCGCCCGCGTGGGCATCCACGCGCAGGACGACACCGGCTGCGCCGTCGCCAACACCCTGGCCGCCGTGGACGCGGGCGCCACCCATGTCCAGTGCACGGCGAACGGCTACGGCGAGCGCGTCGGCAACGCCAACCTCTTCCCCGTCACGGCCGCGCTCCAGCTCAAGTACGGGAAGCAGGTGGTGCCGCAGGGCGCGCTGGAGGAGATGACGCGCATCTCGCACGCCATCGCCGAGGTCGTCAACCTCGTCCCGTCCACGCACCAGCCGTACGTCGGCACCTCGGCGTTCGCGCACAAGGCGGGTCTGCACGCCTCCGCGATCAAGGTCGACCCGGATCTGTACCAGCACATCGAGCCCGAACTCGTCGGCAACACCATGCGGATGCTCGTCTCCGACATGGCCGGGCGCGCCTCCGTCGAGCTGAAGGGCAAGGAGCTCGGCTACGACCTGGAGGGCGACCGCGAACTGGTCGGGCGGATCGTGGCGCGGGTCAAGGAGCAGGAGCTGAAGGGCTACACGTACGAGGCGGCCGACGCCTCGTTCGAGCTGCTGCTCCGCGACGAAGTGCACGGCCGCGCACGGCGGTTCTTCCGTCTGGAGTCCTGGCGGACCATCGTCGAGCAGCGCCCCGGCGGTGACCAGGCCAATGAGGCGACGGTCAAGCTGTGGGCCAAGGGCGAGCGGATCGTCGCCACCGGCGAGGGGAACGGCCCGGTCAACGCGCTCGACCGTGCGCTGCGCAGCGGACTGGAGCGGCTGCACCCGGAGCTGGCGAAGCTCTCGCTCGTCGACTACAAGGTCCGCATCCTCGAAGGCGGGCACGGCACCGACTCCACGACGCGGGTGCTGGTCTCCATGAGCGACGGCTCGGGGGAGTGGTCGACGGTCGGCGTCGCGGACAACATCATCGCCGCGTCCTGGCAGGCGCTGGACGACGCCTACACGTACGGGCTGCTGCGGGCGGGGGTCGAACCGCACGAGTGAGGCGGAGCGGAGGTGGGCGGCCCGGCCGTGTGGACAGGTGCCCGCCGCCGCTCGCCTCAGCCGCCGAGCCGTACCGGCAGGGTCCGTGTGCTGTTCCCGACGAAGCTCGGCAGCGGCGTCAACTCCCCCTCGGGCACGGCGAGTCCGAGGTCCGGATGGCGGGCGAAGAGCGCTTCGAGTGCGATGGCCGCCTCCATCCGGGCCAGCGGAGCGCCGAGACAGAAGTGCGGCCCGTGCCCGAGGGAGAGATGGCGCTTGTCGGCGCGGGTGACGTCGAAGACGGCCGCGTCCTCGCCGTACGTCCGCGGGTCGCGCCCGGCGGAGGAGTAGCCGGCGAGGACGGGCGTGCCGGCGGGGATGACCGTGCCGCCGACGGCGAGGTCGGCGGTGGGGTAGCGGAACGGGAAGTAGCTGACGGGGCTGTCGTAGCGCAGCGTCTCCTCGACGACGTCGTCCCACGAGGCCGATCCGCCGCGTACCAGAGCGAGTTGGGCCGGGTGTGCGCACAGGGCCCGTACGGCGTTGGTGATCAGATTGAGCGTGGTCTCGTGTCCGGCGACGATCATCAGCAGCAGGGTGCCGACGAGTTCGGTCTCGCTGAGCCGGTCCCCGTCCGTCTCGCGGGCGGCCACGAGCGCGCTGGTGAGGTCGTCGCCGGGTGCGGCACGGCGGGCGGCGACGACCTGGGCGAGGACCTGGACGATCTCGCGGTTGGCCGCGATCACCTCGGCCGGCTCGCTGCTCGTACTGACGAGCACGCCGGACAGGTGGTGCAGCCGGTCGCGCAACGCGGGCTCCACGCCGAGCAGTTCGCTGATGACGCCCATCGGCAGGGGATAGGCGAAGTGCTCCCGCAGATCGACCGTGGCGTCCGCGTCGGCGGCCCGCGGCAGCGCGTCCAGCAGCGACGCGGCCAGCTCGGCCACGCGCGGACGCAGGCTCTCCACGCGGCGGACCGTGAACGCCTTGCTCACCAGCCCCCGCAGCCGCCGGTGGTCCGCGCCGTCGGCGGTGGTCATGCCCTCGACGGTGGCGAAGACCGCGAGCGGCCAGCCCTCGGGGACGCGGCCCTCCTGGAGGGCGGTGAAGTGCCGGGCGTGCTTGGCCACTCGGGGATCGGTGAGGAACTCGCGCAGCTCGGCGTGGCCGGTGACGGCGTACGCCTCGACCTCTCCCGGCAGGGTGACCGGGACGGCCGGACCGCGGGCGCGCAGTCGCTCGTTGACGGCGTGCTGGCCGGCTCCACTCGGGTCCATCCGGTGCGGAGCGTGTGCGCGCTGCGCGTCGCCGGTGTGCGGTGCCTCGGGTACGTCGGTCATCTGACGGTGCTCCTGCGGGGCCGGTGGGTGCGGACGGCTCTCCCGTCCCTCTGAAGGCTCCGCTCAACGGCCTCGCGCCGCAAGGGAATTGCCCGCCGGGTGCGGGCCGGTTCCCACCGGCCGCCGTCCGCGACCCGCCGCGCGGGCCCCATTGCCGGGCGCCCCCGTGGCTGCTAGACCGTCGGGGGACCCGAGAGGTCTATGCCACTTCGCGCCCTTCGAGAGGGGTACACACGTGCCGCCCATGCCGATCTGGCCCAGACGCACCGTTCTGTCCGCACTCTCCGGCCTGTCCGTCCTGCCCGTCGCCTCCGCGGCGGCGGCCGGCCTCACCCTGGCGACCCCCGTACCCGCGGCGGCCTCCGCCCGCAGCGGCCCCCAACAGCCGCCCGCCGCCGACGACTTCGCCGCACTGCGCGAACGCTGGCTCGGCCTGCTGCTCGGCACCGGATACGACCCCGCGGCCGAGCCGTACGCCTCCCGTCTGGCGGAGACGGGCGAGGAGGCGGCGGCGCTGCGGGCGGAGATGCGACCCGAGAGCGGCTCCCTCTTCCCCGGCTACCCCTTCGACCCGCCCTCCGGGATCACGCAGTCCTACCAGCGGCTCGCGACCATGACCCAGGGCTATGTCCAGGACGGCACCGGCCAGACCGGCGACACCGGGCTGCGCGACGCCGTTCTGGCGGGTCTGGCCCACGTCCACGAACGCGTCTACCACGCCGGGCAGGAGCCGTACGGCAACTGGTGGGAGTGGCAGATCGGCACCCCGCGACTGCTGCTGGACACCGTCGCGATGCTCTACGACGAGATCCCGGCGCAGCAGCGCGCCGACTGGCTCGCCGCCGTCGACCACTTCCTCCCCGAGTCCGTCTTCGACGACTACAGCGGCCACTCCACGGGCGCCAACAGGGTCGACTTCTGCCGCGTCTACGCGGTGCGCGGCATCCTCGGCGAGGCCCCGGAGAAGATCGCGCTGGCCACCGCCTCGCTCTCGCCCGTCTTCCCGTACGTCACCGAGGGGGACGGGCTCTACGCCGACGGCTCGTTCGTCCAGCACACCTGGGTCGCCTACTCCGGTACGTACGGCTATGTGCTCCTCGACGGGCTCGGCAGGCTCTTCACGCTGCTGGACGGCACGAGTTGGCAGGTCACCGATCCCGCCCGGCAGATCGTCCTCGACAGCGTCGAGAACGCGTACGCGCCGCTGCTCCACGACGGGCTGATGATGGACAGCGTCAGCGGACGGGCTGTCTCGCGCGGCGTGCTCAAGCAGGACACCCGGCGCATCCACCAGAGCGACCACACGCGGGGGCACCAACTCCTCGCCGCCGTCGCCCTGTTGGGCGGCGGAGCGAGCGAGGCCGAGCGGCGCCGCTGGAACGCGATGGTGCGCGGCTGGATCGAGCGGGACACCGCGCTGCCCGTGCTCACCGACACCCAGTTCGACGTCGCGGACCTCGCGCGGCTGCACGCGGTCGCACAGGAGGAGGGCGAGAGCGCCGCCGAGCCCGTCGGGCACCGCCTCTTCCCCGCCATGGCGCGGTCGGTCCACCGGCGTCCCGGCTGGTGCGCCGGCATCGCCATGTCCTCGGACCGCATCGCGTACTACGAGGCGGGCAACGGCGAGAACCCGCGCGGCTGGCACACGGGATCCGGGATGCTCTCCTGGTGGGGGCCGCCGGAGACCCTCGACCAGTACACGGACGACTTCTGGCCCACCGTCGACTGGTACCGCCTGCCGGGCACGACCGTCTCCGCCAAGCGCCTCCCGGACAACGCGGGCGGCGAGTGGGGCGAGCCCAAGCCGGCCACGGCGTGGGCGGGCGGCGCGACGGACGGCGAGTACGCGGCGGTGGGCCAGGACGTACGGGGCCTGGAGAGCACCCTCACCGCCCGCAAGTCCTGGTTCTGCGTGGACGACGCCGTGATCTGCCTCGGCGCGGGCATCGGCTGCCAGGACGGCACGGAGGTGGAGACCGTCTTCGACAACCGCCGACTGGGCGCGCCCGGAGGGGACTTCACGGGTGCCGCGCTCACCGTGGACGGCGCGGTGCACCCGGCGGAGCCCGCCGCGAAGGGCGGCCGTCCGCGCGTCACGGACGGCGCGCGCTGGGCGCATCTGCCGGGACACGGCGGCTGGGTCTGGCCCGGCGGCACCCGGCTGCGGGTGCTGTGCGA
>NZ_LJGW01000249.1 GCF_001751255.1 Streptomyces nanshensis
CGCCCCGCAGGCCGGCGAAGCCGCCGAGCCCGCGGCCCAGGCCCCGGAGCCCGCCCTTCCGGAGTCCGCGACCGTGCCCGCCGGCTGGCTGCCGGACGGTGCCGAGGCGCTCTTCGGCGAGGGCGCGCGGGCCGAGGAGGCGTACGGCCTGCTCACCGTCGACGTGCCTCCGGCGTCGTGGACTCCCGCGCTGGAGACGGCGCGTGACACCCTGGGCTGCCGCTTCTTCGACTGGCTGAGCGCCGTGGACGAGCCGGGCACCGGCTTCCAGGTGTGTGCGCACCTCGTCGCGCTGCCCGAGCCCGCCGAGGAACCGGGCGGCGGCGGGGCGGTGCGTCGTCTGCTGCTGCGTACGACCGTTCCGCACGAGGCACCGGCGCTGCCGACCGCGACGCCCGTCTTCGCGGGTGCGGCCTGGCACGAGCGGGAGACACACGAGATGTTCGGCGTGACCTTCACGGGCCACCCCGCGCTCACGCCCCTGCTGCTGCCCGACTCCTTCGAAGGGCACCCGCTGCGCAAGGACTTCGTCCTCGCGGCACGGGTCGCCAAGGCGTGGCCGGGTGCCGTCGAGCCGGGCGAGTCCGCCGACGGGGCCCCGAAGCGGCGGCAGATGCTGCCGCCCGGCGTCCCCGACCCCAACGAGTGGGGCCCGCTCAAGGGCCAGCTTCCGCCCGTACCGTCCCGGCCCGCGCGTGGACGTGCGGGGCGTGCCGGTGCGGGGGCGGGAGCGGCGGCGTCCGGTGAGCGCCCCGCGCGTCCCGCACGGCGTACGCGGTCGGCGAGCGCGGGCTCGGCCAGCCAGCGCGGCACGGAGGGTTCCGGCGAGACCGGCGCCACGGCCGGGAACGCCTCGGCTTCCGGCGCCCCGACATCCGGCACCCCGGTTTCCGACACTCCGACATCCGACAACTCGGCCCCGGACACCCCGACTTCGGGCCCCCGGGCGTCTGACGCACCGTGGCACGAGTCCCGCCCGTCCACGGGTGAGTCCCGCCCGTCCAGCGGCGAGGAAGCGCGTAACGGCGAGGAAGAGCGCGACGGCGAGGACACCGGGCGCGGCAAGGACACCCCGCGTGGCGAGGACGGCGGCGACGGACCGAAGGGCGGCGCCTGATGGATGTGGCCGATGTCCTGTGGCGGCTGGCCGCCGTGCTGCTGGCCTTCCTGCTGCTTCCGCTGATCGTCGGCCAGGCCGAGCACAAGGCGATGGCCCATATGCAGGGCCGCGTCGGACCGATGTACGCCGGCGGCTTCCACGGCTGGGCCCAACTCGTCGCGGACGGCGTGAAGTTCGCGCAGAAGGAAGACATCGTCCCGGAGGGCGCCGACCGCCGGATCTTCCAGCTCGCGCCCGCCGTCGCCCTGTTGCCGTACCTCGTCGTACTGATCGTGATCCCGGTCGGGGACGGCGACGCGGTCGGCCAGGCCGTCGACGCGGGCGTCTTCTTCGTCCTCGCGGTGATGGGCGTCGGCGTGCTGGGCTCGCTGATGGGCGGCTGGGCCTCCGCCAACAAGTTCTCGTTGCTCGGCGGTCTGCGTACGGCGGCCCAACTCCTCGCGTACGAGCTGCCGATGCTGCTCGCCGCCGCCTCCGTGGCGATGGCCGCGGGCACGCTCTCGCTGCCGGGCATCCTGGAGAGCTGGCAGTGGTGGTGGCTGCTGTGGCAGATCACCGGCGGACTGGTCTTCTTCACCGCGGGCCTCGCCGAGCTCCAACGTCCGCCGTTCGACGCTCCGGTCGCCGACTCGGAGATCATCTTCGGCGCCTTCACCGAGTACACGGGGCTGCGGTTCGCGCTGTTCCTGCTCGCCGAGTACGCGGGCATCGTCGTGCTCTCCGCGCTGACGGCCGTGCTCTTCCTCGGCGGCTGGCACGGTCCGGCCGCCGCGGACCTCGGCTGGGTGTGGACGCTGCTGAAGACCGCCGTCCTGGCCTTCGTCGTCATCTGGCTGCGCGTGAGCTATCCGCGGCTGCGCGAGGACCAGATCCAGCGTCTGGCGTGGACGGTGCTCGTCCCGCTCGCCCTCTTCCAGATCGCCCTCACCGGCGTCGTCAAGGTGGTGATCCAGTAATGCCCGTGCCCGGCTCCGGACTCGCCAAGGGGCTGGCCGTCACCCTTCGTACGATGACGCGCCGCTCGGTCACCGCGCACTATCCCGACACGCTGCCCCAACTGCCGCCGCGCAGCCGGGGGGTGATCGCGCTCTTCGAGGAGAACTGCACGGTCTGCATGCTCTGCGCCCGCGAGTGTCCCGACTGGTGCATCTACATCGACTCGCACAAGGAGACGGTGCCGCCCGCGGCGCCCGGCGGGCGCGAGCGCAGCCGGAACGTGCTGGACCGCTTCGCCATCGACTTCTCCCTGTGCATGTACTGCGGCATCTGCATCGACGTCTGCCCATTCGACGCGCTGTTCTGGTCACCGGAGTTCGAGTACGCCGAGACCGACATCCGCGATCTGACACACGAACGGGACAAGCTCCGGGAGTGGATGTGGACGGTGCCGGAACCGCCACCGCTCGACCCGGCCGCCGAGGAGCCCAAGGAGGTCGGCGCCGCCCGTAAGACGGCGGACAAGCTCGCGGCACAGCAGGCGGAGGCGGAGGCGGAAGCGGAAGCCGACGCTGAACCGGGCGCCGGGGCCGCGTCGGAGGCGCCAGGCACGGACCGGGAACAGGGCAACGGCGGCCAGGGGGGCGCTTCGTGAACCTCGCCGCAGCCGGCGCCCACCCCGGCTTCCTCTCGCCCACCGGGGTCGAGATCGTCTTCGTACTCGTGGGGCTGGCCACCTTCGGCGCCGCGCTGGTCACGGTCACCACGAAGCAGCTCGTGCACGCCGCGCTGTGGCTCGTGGCCGCGCTGGGCGGCGTGGCCGTCGAATATCTGCTGCTGACGGCCGAGTTCATCGCCTGGGTGCAGGTGCTGATCTACGTGGGGTCCGTCGTCGTCCTGCTGCTCTTCGGGCTGATGCTCACCAAGGCGCCGATCGGTCCCTCGCCCGACGCGGACTCGGGCAACCGGCCGGTCGCGCTCGCCGTCGCCGTAATCTCCGCGGGCACGCTCGTCACCCTCGTCGTGGACGCGTTCCGTACGACCTGGATCGGCCTGGGCACATCCGCGAAGGGATCCACACGGGTCACGGGCGAGGCGCTCTTCCGGGGCTGGGTGCTGCCCTTCGAGGCGCTGTCCGTCCTGCTGCTCGCGGCGCTCGTCGGCGCCATCGTCCTCTCCCGCCGCGCGGATCCGGCGAACTCCTCGGCCCCGGCGGCCGGTTCGCCGACGCCGACGGACGGCGGTACGGGCGGCGCCATGGACGGCGGTACGGACGACGCGGAGGACGCCGATCCGGCGGCGGACGGGGAGGGGCGGAGCTGATGCACCTCGCATACCCGGCCGTGCTCGCGGCCCTTCTCTTCTCCACCGGCCTCTACGGCGTCCTCGCCCGCCGCAACGCCATCCTGATGCTGATGTCGGTCGAGTTGATGCTCAACGCCGTCAACCTCAACCTCGTCGCCTTCGACGTCTGGCTGCGCGAGGAACTGCACACCGGCCAGGCGCTCGCGCTCTTCACCATCGCCGTCGCCGCCGCCGAGATCGGCATCGGGCTTGCCATCGTGCTGCTGGTCTACCGCAGCCGCGGCAGCTCCGACGTCGACCGGCTCAGAGACCTCCGCGAGGACGGGCCCGGGCCGCCCACAACTCCCGGGCAGGGCAGGGCGGGTGCGGCCGCAACCACCGACAGCGGGAGGCAGAAAGCGTGAGCACGACGACCCTCGCGGCCCTCGTCCCCCTTCTGCCCTTCCTGGGCGCCGTCGCCGGGCTGCTCACCGGCCGCAGCGCGCCCGGCTTCGCCCGCCCGCTGGCCGTTCTGCCCACTCTTCTCTCCACCGTCTTCGCGATCACCGTCGCCGTACGCCAGGGCGGCGGCGAACCGGTCCGGGCGGCGGCCGAGCTGACCCCCACCGGCGACGCGGCCCTGCCGGTCCAACTCGCCCTGAACCTCGACGGGTTCGCCGTCCTGGTGGCCGTACTCGTCGGCGTCGTCGCCTCGTGCGTACAGCTCTACTCGACGGGCTACCTCCGCGAGGACCCGCGCTACGCCAGTTACGCCGCCTTCGTCTCCCTCTTCACCGCCGCGATGCTGCTCGTCGTCTACGCGGACGACCTCATCGTGCTGCTCGTCGGCTGGGAGGTCATGGGCATCTGCTCGTACTTCCTCGTCGGGCACTACTGGGAGACGCAGGCCGCGCGGGCCGCGTCCCTCAAGGCGTTCCTCGTCACCAAGCTCGGCGACGTCCCCTTCCTCATCGGCATCTTCGTGCTCGCCACCGACGCGGGGACGTTCCGCATCAGCGGCATCACCGGCCGGCTGACCTCGCAGCTCTCCCAGTTCGAGCTGACGCACCCCACCGTCGTCGCGCTGCTGCTGCTCGCCGGGATCGCGGGCAAGTCCGCGCAGTTCCCGCTGCACACCTGGCTGCCCGACGCGATGGCCGGTCCCACCCCCGTCTCCGCGCTGATCCACGCCGCGACGATGGTCGCCGCGGGCGTCTATGTCGTCGCCCGGCTGCTGCCGGTCTTCGCCGCCTCGACCGCCGCGCTCGTCGTGCTCGCCGCCATGGCCGCCGTGACCATCGTCGGCTCGGCGCTGTGCGCGCTCGCGCAGGACGACATCAAACGCGTGCTCGCCTACTCCACCATCGGCCAACTCGCCTATATGGCAGGGGCGCTGGCCGTCGCCGACCCGGGCGCCGCCGTCTTCCACCTCCTCACACACGGTGCCTTCAAGGCCCTTCTCTTCCTCGCCGCGGGCGTCGTCATCCACGCCGCGGGCACCAACTCCCTCGCCGCGATGGCCCGTATGGGCGGCCTCACCAAGATCGCCCCCGACGCGTACTGGACGATGACGGTCGGCCTGCTCGCCCTCGCCGCGCTGCCCCCCTTCAGCGGCTTCTTCTCCAAGGAGGCGGTCCTCGGCGCCGCGGAGCACGCCGCCTTCGCCGGCGCGCAGCACGGCACCGGCACCGGCACCGGCACCGTCCCGGCGGCCGGCTGGATCGTGCTCGTCGCCGGACTGCTCGGTGCGCTGCTCACCGCCGCGTACGCCACCCGGCTCTGGCTCCTCGCCTTCCGCGGCGAGGGCCCGCGCGCCTCGGCCCGCGAACACGGACGCGAACCGGCCGTCATGAACGTCGTGTTGTGGGTGCTCGCCCTGCCCTCCCTCGCGCTCGGTCTCGCCTTCGGCGCGCTGTCGTCCTGGTTCGACAGCGGCTCCCTCGCCCCCTCCCTCGTCACCTCCGTACTCGCCACCGGCATCGCCCTCGTCGGCGTGCTCGTCACCTACGCCGCGTGGCGCCACACCACCGCGCTCGCCGCCTCCCGCGCGCCCATGGGCGCCGTCGCGGCGCACCCCCAGGGCGACCCCGCCCTCTCGGAGGCCGAGGCCATCGCCACCCACGAACCCGCCTACGGCGACATCGCCTCGGCCCCCGATCCGGCCGACCCCGGGCGGCTGCTGCTCGGCCCGCTGCACGGCGCCGCCGCGCACGGCTTCCGGCTGGACGCCCTCTACCGCGCCCTGTTCGTACGTCCCGTGCACGCCGCCGCCCGCCTCGTGCGCTTCCTCGACCGTGAGGTCGTCGAGACGTACGTACGCGGCGCGGCCCTCGGACCCACGCTGCTGGGCACGCTCGTGCGCCGTACGCAGACGGGCAACACGCAGACCTATCTCGGCGCGCTCGTCGTGGGCTCCCTTCTGCTCACCGTGGCCGTCGTCCTCGTCGCCGCCGGAACCGGAGGGGCCTGACCGTGATCTCCCTCGACCCCGCCGTCATGCGCGCGCTCCTCGTCGCCGTGCTCGTCCTCCCCCTTCTCGGCTCGATCGCCGCGCTGCTGCCGGCGCCCCCCGGGCTCAAGGGCCGCAGCCCCCGGCAGGCCGTGCTCCGGCACGGCGTCACCGTCACCGGCGTGGTCTTCGCCGCGTCCGTCGTCCTCGCGCTCGGCTTCGACACCGGGCGATCCGGCGCCATGCAGGCCGAGTCCGACGTCGAGTGGATCCCCTCCCTCGGCATTCACCTCCATCTCGGCGTCGACGGCGTCTCGTTGCCGCTGCTCGTCCTGACGGCGCTGCTCACCTTCCTCTGCGCGCTCTACAGCTACGGCTCGGGTATGTGCACCGGCACGGCCACGGGCTCAGGCACCGGCGCGGCCACGGGAACGGACACCGGCGACGCGGCCGACGCACCGCAGAGCGCGGGCACTTCGGACGCCCCCGAGCCCGCGGACGGCGGCACCGCCATACGCCGCGCCGGCAGCCCCCAGGCCTTCGTCGCGCTGCTGCTGCTTCTGGAGACCGGCACGCTCGCCACCTTCGCCGCTCTCGATCTGCTGTTCTTCTTCCTCGCCTTCGAGACCGTCCTCGTCCCCATGTACTTCCTCATCGCCCGCTGGGGCGGTCCCGGACGCGGCCCGGCTGCCTGGAAGTTCATCCTCTACACCCTGCTCGGTTCCGTCGTGATGCTGCTCGGCCTGCTCCTTCTCGGCTTCAAGGGCGGCACGTTCGACATCGTGGCACTCGCCACTGACAGTCACTCAGGTCTGAGCCGTACGGTGCAGATCACCGCCGTCCTCGCCATCAGCGCCGGGCTCGCCGTGAAGGCCCCGATGTGGCCGCTGCACAGTTGGCTGCCCGACGCGCACACCGCGGCCCCGACGGTCGGCTCCGTGCTGCTGGCCGGCGTCCTGCTGAAGATGGGCACCTACGGCTTCGTACGCATCGTGCTGCCCGTGGCGCCCGAGGGGATGCGCGTCTTCGCCCCGTATCTCGGCGCCTTCGCCGTCGCCGGGATCGTCTACGGATCGCTGGCCTGTCTCGCGCTCGCCCGCCGCGGAGCGGGCGGCGACCTCAAGCGGCTCATCGCGTACTCGTCCGTGGGACACATGGGCTTCGTGCTGCTGGGCATCGCCACGATGACTCCGACGGGCGTCAACGGCGCCCTGTTCGCGAACGTCGCGCACGGCCTCATCACCGGTCTGCTCTTCTTCCTCGTCGGCGCCCTCAAGCAGCGCACCGGCAGCACCGATCTCGACACCCTCGCGGGCGCCACGGGCGGCGCGCTCTACGGCACCGCGCCCCGCTTCGGCGGCCTCCTCGCCTTCGGCGCGGTCGCCTCGCTCGGACTGCCCGGACTCGCGGGATTCTGGGGGGAGATGCTGGCGCTGCTCGGCGCGTACGACCCGGCCGGCGGGCTCAGCCGCCCCGCGTTCGTGACGTTCATGGCGGTCGGCGCCCTCGGCACGCTGCTCACCGCCGCGTATCTGCTCGTCGTCGTACGGCGGGTGTGCATGGGCGATCCGCTGGAGGAGCGCGGAGCGGCGGAGCACCACGAGCGCGTGGAACTGCGCGATCCGGAACCGGCCACGGCGCCCGCCGCCGCGTCCCGGTCCGTCTCCGCCGCCGACTCCGCCTCCGCCGCCGACTCCGCGTCCGGGTCCGGAACGTCGTCCGCGCCCGCCGGTCCGCCCGGCGCCCCCGCGCACGAACCGGCGCCGCCACCGCCCGCGACCGCCGGCGTCCCCGACGTACGCGGCTACGAGTACGCGGCCTGGACCCCCCTCGTCGTCCTGACCGTCGCCGCGGGACTGTGGCCCGCGCTCCTGCTGGGACTGACCGACCCCGCCGTGCAGAACCTCCTGACGGGAGCGGCCCGATGACCCTCCTCGCCCAGGCCCTCACGGTCCCCGCCGCCGCGCCCGTGCCGCAGCCGCTGCTCCTCGCGGAGTCGGCCGTCCAGTCCGTCGACTGGCTCGCGATCTCCCCGCCGACGATCGCCGCCGTCGCCGGTCTCGCCGTCCTCGTCGCCGATCTCTTCCTGCCCGAGCGCGGCAAGCGGCTGCTGGGCCCGGCCTCCGCCGTCGCGCTGCTGATCTCGGCGCTGCCGCTGCTTCTCCTCCGTACGAGGGACCTGGCGACGTTCTGCCTGCCCGACCGCTCCCATACGTGCAGCTACTCCGCCGACACCCTCGCGTTGGTGCTCCAATTCCTGGTGCTGGGCGCGGGGTTCATCACCGTGCTGCTGTCGATGCCCGCGGTGCGCGATCTGCGGCTGCCCGCCGGCGAGTACTGGTTCCTGCTGCTGTCGGCCACCGCCGGAGCCGCCCTCGTCCCCGCCTCGCGCGACCTCGTCACGCTCGTCATCGCGCTGGAGACCGCGTCGCTGCCCGCCTTCGCGCTCGTCGGCATGCGGCACGGAAGCCGCGGCTCCGCCGAAGCCGCGCTGAAGTTCTTCCTCTCCTCCGTGACCGCCACCGCCGTCACGCTGCTCGGCGTGAGCTTCCTCTACGCGGTCACCGGCACGCTCTACTTCCGTGGGATCGACGAGGGCCTCACCCGCGCCGACCCCCAACTCGAGGCGCTCGGCGGCGCGGGCCTCGCGCTCACGCTCGTCGGCTTCGCGTTCAAGGCGTCCGTCGTCCCCTTCCACTTCTGGGTGCCGGACACCTATGTCGGCGCGCCCGTACCCGTCGCCGCCTTTCTCTCCGTCGTCGGCAAGACGGCCGGGATCTCCGGGCTTCTGCTCCTCCTCGTCCAGGCGTTCTCCTCCCGCGCCGAACTGTGGGGCACGGCCCTCGCGGTGCTCGCCGCCGTCACCATGACCGCCGGGAACGCCGCCGCCCTGCGCCAGCGCACCGACCGCGCGCACGGCGCCGTACGCCTGCTGGCCTGGTCCTCCGTCGGACAGGCGGGATATCTGCTGGTGCCCCTGGCCGCCGCCGCACCGGACATGGGCGGCACCGACCCCGCGGGCGCCGCCCTCTCCACCGTCGGCGCCACCGTGGCGTATCTGCTGATGTACGGGGCGGTGAACCTCGGCGCCTTCGCCGTCGTCGCCCACATCAGCCGCAGCAGCGCCGCCAACCGCCTCAGCGACTACCGCGGCCTGTACGCCGCCCATCCGGTGGCCGCCCTCGCGCTCGCCTTCTTCCTGCTCTGCCTGGCCGGACTGCCGCCCGGCGTGATCGGGCTCTTCGCGAAGGTGGCGATCTTCTCCACGGCGGTCGGCAACGGCCTCGGCTGGCTCGCGGTGATCATGGCCGTGAACGTCGTCGTCGCGCTCTTCTACTACCTGCGCTGGACGGCGCTCGTCTTCCGTGCGCCGCTCCCGGAGACCTCCGGGGCCGCCGGGGCCGCCGCGGCCACCGGAGCCGGAGCGCCGGCGTCCGCCCCCGCCCGCCCCCGGATCGCCCCGCCGCTCGCCGCGGGCATCGCCCTCACCGCGGCGGCCGGCATCGCCCTCTCCCTCGATCCGGAACTGGTGCTGACGCTCACCGCGGGCGGCCTGCGCTAGGGCTCCCCGGCCCGTACGAGGTTCGTATACAGCCCGCACACAGCCCGTACGGAGCACATCGCCCCAGGCAGGGAACTGTTGTCCGGCTCCCCGCGTTGACCAGGGCGGAGAGGTTCCAGCGAACCGTGGCACGACCACGCGGCTCAGGGTTCCCCTGCTGCACCACTGGAGGGCGTACTGTGCACCGGCACAACGGGCTGAGGACAGCCCTGCTCCTCGGGGGACTGTCGGCACTCATCATCGTCATCGGCAGCTTCTTCGGACGTACGGGCCTGTTCATCGCCCTGCTCGTCGCCCTCGGCACCAACGGCTACGCGTACTGGCGCAGCGACCGCATCGCCCTCAGCGCGATGCGCGCCCGCCCCGTCAGCGAGTTCGAGGCCCCCGGGCTCTACCGGATGGTGCGCGAACTGTCCACGGCCGCACGGCAGCCCATGCCCCGCCTCTACATCTCGCCCACCCAGGCGCCGAACGCCTTCGCCACCGGCCGCAACCCCCGCAACGCCGCCGTCTGTTGTACGGACGGCATCCTGCGCCTGCTCGACGAACGCGAACTGCGCGGCGTCATCGGCCACGAACTGAGCCACGTCTACAACCGCGACATCCTCATCTCCTCGGTCGCGGGCGCGCTCGCCTCCGTCGTGATGTTCCTCGTCAACTTCGCCTGGCTGATCCCGTTCGGGCGCAGCGACGACGACGAGGGCCCCGGCCTCATCGGCATGCTGATGATCATGATCCTGGGGCCGCTGGCGGCCACCGTCATCCAGCTCGCCGTCTCCCGCTCCCGCGAGTACGAGGCCGACGCCTCCGGTGCCCAGCTCACCGGCGACCCGCTCGCCCTCGCCTCCGCGCTGCGCAAACTCGAAGCGGGGACACGGCAGTTGCCGCTGCCGCCGGAGCCGCGCCTGGAGACGGCGAGCCACATGATGATCGCGAACCCGTTCCGCGGCGCGGGCGCGGCCCGCCTCTTCTCCACGCACCCGCCGATGGCCCAGCGCATCGCACGCCTGGAGCGCATGGCGGGGCGGCGCGCTTAGGCCGACGGCGCATCTGGACGGGCGGCGCGGGTGCCGGGGCGGCGGCCGGCGCCCCGTTCACGTCACCGGGCACCGGACTCCCGCCCGGTCAGCGGTAGTTGACGAACTGGATCGGGAAGTCGAAGTCCTTGCCCTTCAACAGCGCGATGATCTCCTGGAGATGATCGCGGCTCTTCGACGACACCCGCAGCTCGTCGCCCTGCACCTGCGCCTTGACGCCCTTGGGCCCCTCGTCGCGGATGACCTTCGCGATCTTCTTCGCGTCGTCCTGCTCGATGCCCTCCTTCAACGACGCGAAGATCTTGTACTCCTTGCCGGACGCCTGCGGTTCGCCCGCGTCCAGGGCCTTGAGCGAGATGCCGCGCTTGATCAGCTTTGACTGGAAGATGTCCAGGACGGCCTTCACCCGCTCCTCGGCGTTGGCCCGCATCTCGATCTTCTCGCCCGACCACGCGACCGAGGCGTCCACACCGCGGAAGTCGTAGCGCTGCGAGATCTCCTTGGCGGCCTGGTTGACGGCGTTGTCGACCTCCTGCCGCTCGACCTTCGAGACGATGTCGAAACTGGAGTCGGCCATGGTGAGTTGGCTCCTCGTCGTAGATCCGTCACGGAAGCGGCCCGCGACGCGAACCGCCGGGTCAGCCTAGCCACTGAGCGACCCCCGCACCCCTGATCAACCGGGTGGCGAAGCACCCCCGGTCATCGGGTATGGTTTACAGCGTTGCCACGGAGCACCGCCCCAGGGCGGGCCGGGCAGCAATCCCAGGCGGTGTGCCCGAGCGGCCAAAGGGAGCAGACTGTAAATCTGCCGGCTCAGCCTTCCTAGGTTCGAATCCTAGCGCCGCCACAGACAGCGAGAGGCCCGTCACCAGTGAAGTTGCCGGTGACGGGCCTCTGTTGTGTCGGCTTCCTGTGCTCGTACTTATTGCGGTGTATGTCCCGCTTCGTCTCACACTGATTCGCGTGCTGACCAGCTTGTGTGGGGCGGGTGTGGGGCAGGATGGCGGCCCTGCTTTGCGGTCCTGTGGGCTGCTTCGGATAGGGCGTCAGTTGCGCAACGGGCCGCGGATGGGACGCGCGATCTGTCGCTGTTCCTCTCGGTGCTGACGGCTGCGTTGGGGCCGCACTTCGGAAACTGCGGTGACGTTGCAGTACCTGGCACGCGAGCCCTCACCGATCACGCCGCAACGGAGCCGCAGCGTGAGCGGTTCGGTGCGAGGCGAAAGCCATCCCGAAAGGGATCTGTTGCTCCCGCCGGGGCAGCGTGACGGAGAAGCGCGTTCTTAAGGTCGTAGAAGGCTGCGCTCGTCTGTCGGCACGTGGTCCTCTGCGTAGAGGTCGACGGGTTGGTAGTCGGTCAGCCGGAGGAGGAGCTTTCCGGCGCGGACCCAGCCGATGGCGGGGTTGTCGAAGGCGACGGAGACCACGTCGATGGGGACCGGGTGCGGGGTGGCACGTTGATAGAGGGCTCCGCGGACCCCGGCGCGTTCGAAGGCCCGGACACGTACGGCGGTGAAGTCGTGCCGCAGTCGAGGGCATGCGGCGATGGCGATGTGCGCGCAGGGCAGGCACAGCGGCGGGTGCTCGGTGACGACGTCCCCGCTCCCGCCCTCGGGCGGGCAGCGCGGTTCTTCGGTGAGGAGCCAGAGGACGCCGTCGGAGTTGCTGTCGGCCGGGCGGCCGCACACGTGGCAGAGCAGGCGTTCCATGGCGTTGCGCTGCCGGAGGGCATGGACATGGCCGAACTGCGGTGTCCCCTTGCCCGGTTGGAACGGAACGCGCGTCCACAGGATGCCGTCGGCGTCCCGGTCGTAGCGGCGTTCGTCGACGAAGGCGATCCGGCCTCTGCGCGTGACCACCTGGGGACGCGGCGCGCTGCCTTCCGCGCTCCACTGCGCGATGTACGGGACCACCTGCGGGCGTTGGGCCGTCTTGTCGGCGGGGTGTTGTTTCGCTGAGGTCGGCATACGTTCTTTCGGAGTAGGTCTGCGGCGGTGGGGAGCGGCCGGTCACTTCCGTGTCGTGGCCCGCTTGCATCTCGGGCAGCGGTAGACGCCGCTGCCGAGTTCTCTCGTCGGCGTCCCGCATCGGCATATCGGGGTGTCAGCCATCGGTCCTCCTCGCATGCGGTTCCGCGTTCGCTGCGGCCTGGCCCATGCGGCGACGACATTGAGCACGTCGTCTTGGGGCCGGCCACGCACGGTGGCTGCTCTCGTGGACGTTGGACCCGTCCCGGGGCCTTGCGCACCGAACGTCCCCGGGACGGGGGTCTACTGGGGGTGGACGCCCGAACAACTCCTCGTCGTACGCGAGTTGTTCGAGCTCGCGGAGAAGCCGTCTCGTTGCACGGTGCGGTACGGAGACCGCGGCGGTAGCGGCCCAGAGGAGCAGCATCAGGAGCACCGCTTTCACCGCGCCCCCTCGGTTAAGGCGGTGAGCCAGGGCCAAGCGCCCGGCTCACGGCCGATCTCGACGGCGTGCTCGTCGCAGGCGTAGATGTCGCGCGGTACGCGGGCCCGAGTCGAGGCCCTGCATGTTCCCGGTGTCGACCTGATAGACGAGCACCGTGCCTATGCGCGGGCAGCGGACGCACTTCACGACGGCGCCTCCCCGGACTCCGCCGCCTGCCCCGGCATCGCCTCGACCTGTTGCCCCAGCCACGCCGAAACCTCGCTGCACCCGAGAAGGGGTTGCTTGAACGGCAGACACGCATACGCGCTTCCGGCCGGCGGTCGCCAGGCTGGCACCGTCGGGATCGATCCCATAGCTACCCCTTGATTACTTTGCGTATTTGCGAAGCACCGTAGGGCTGGGTAGAACGAAGATGGGCACGCAAAGTGCGTGCATCGGCAGGGGAGTTGGGATGGACACTGGCGTTGGCCGTCGCATCGCCTACTGGCGTGAACTCCGCGGACTGACTCAGGCCGACTTCGGACGGCTCATGGGGCAGTCCCGTCGCTGGGTCCAGGACCTCGAAGGCGGGCAACGGCAGTCCGACCCACGGCTGTCCGTACTTGCACGGGCGGCCGAAGTGCTCCGCATCCCCCTGGAACGACTCGTGGCTGACACCGCCAACTCCCGCCCCGCGGCCGCTCTTCCGCCGGCCGTGGCCGCACTCGCCGATTCCCTCCATGCTCCGGCGTCCGGCACCGTGGTGCGCATCGCCGAACTCCGCCGCCGCGTCGAGTACTGCTACCAGGCGTGGGCGAGCGCGCACTACGTCGCCGCAGCGCGCGATCTGCCCGGCGTCATCGCGGACGCTCGCAGCACCGCCGACGAGAGCCCCGAAGGAGGGCTGCTGCTTTCCCGCGCCTATCAACTCGCGGCGAGCTTGCTGTTCAAGTTCGGAGCCGTTGCCCACGTCCCAGGCGTACTGGCCGCTGACCGGGCACTGGCCGCTGCCAGCGCATGCGGTGATCCGGTCATGATCGGTTCGGCTGCCCGCCGTGTCGCACGCGGCTTGATACACCAGCAGCGGCACACGGCCGCCGCGGAGTACGCCACGGCCACCGCCAACACCCTCCGCCCGGAACTCGAACAAGCCGGAACCGCCGGCCTGTCGACCCTCGGCATGCTCTACCTCGTCGCCGCCGTCGGATTCAGCAACAACGACCGCTCACCCCAGACCGTGGCCATCGCGGAAGAGCGTCTTGCCGAGGCCGGTGAGGTCGCCGAGCGTCAGGGCCCCGTCCGTACGGACGTCACCGGCTTCGGCGCCACGAACGTCGCCCTCCACGAAGTCGACGTCCTGCTGCGTCTAGATGACGCCTGGTCCGCCGTCGAGGCCGCGCAGCGCATCGCTCCGGAAGCCGTGAAGCCGCTGAGCAAGGAGCGGCAGGCGCGTCACCTCGTTACGACGGCCCGTGCCCATGCCTTGACGCGCAATCGCGAAGCCGCCGTCAGGGACCTGTTGGAGGCCGAGCGGCTTGCACCGGAGGAGGTTCGACGCCCCGCTGTCGCCTCCTTCGTCGGCGAACTCGTGGAACTGGTTCCCTCTCCCGGCCCCGAGTTGACCGGGCTCGCACGGCGCTGTGGAGTCATGGCGTGACCACACGCGTTCTCTATCTCATGGCGACCGCCGCCGGTCCCGCCCAGTACGTCGCCGACGGCGTACGCGCCGCGCAGGCCGCCGGCTGGGACGTGTGCCTGATCCTCTCGCCGACCGCGGCGACATGGTGCGCGGACAACACTCCGGAGTTGGAGGCGCTGACCGGGTATCCGGTGCGGTCCCGGTACACGTTGCCCGGGGAGTCGGGCGGCCTGCCGAAGGCGGACGCCATGCTGGTCGCCCCCCTGACCACGACATCGGCGTGCAAGTGGGCCGCCGGCATCACCGACACCGTCGCGCTCGGCATCTCCGCCGAGGCGGTGCACCTCGGGGTCCCTGTAGCGGTCGCGCCATTCTGGAGCACCGCCCTCGGCGCCCAACCCGCCGTCGGCCAGGCCGTGGAGACACTACGGGAGCAGGGCGTGCAGGTGGTGTTCACGTCGGGCGAGCCACATCCGCCGAAGCAAGGCGACGCGAGAGCGTTCGGATGGGCGGAGGCGCTGGCCGCTCTGGGATAACCTGGAATTCCGTTGGGGATCGCATGGGCCCGTCCAGGTCCGTTGACAGAGGCCAGGGTCGGCAGTGAGGAGCAGGACTGAATCCAAGCTGCTCAGGTCTCAACGTATCTGCAAGAACCACTGCACAGCGGCCGATTGTCCAACTTCGCACGGACCCTACCCTTCACGTCCCGGCTCATCGGTTCCTACCCTGGGGTTTGCAACGTTGGTGAAGGCGGGGGAGAACATGGCGGACGCGCCTGCGAGGTGGAGTTCGGCAGAGCGCGCCATGTGGCACGCCTTCCGTCGTGGCGAGCGACTCGACCTTCGTATGTGGAGCGACAGGAAGATTCGAGCGTCATCGATCGCACAACTGCTCCTAGCTGGACCCGAACCAGAGCCTGGGCACGCCAACCACCTATGCCTGTACGGGGCCGATGTCACTGGCGCGCTGAACCTCTCGGCTGCTCTCATCGAGATCCCTGTCGGGTTCCATCACTGTGCCTTCGAGGAACAGGTCGTCTTGGATGGCGCCCGCCTCGTCAATATGCATATGGAGGCGTGTCAATTGCCCGGCCTGAGGGGCGTATCCGTGCACGTCGCTCAGTGGCTCGGTTTCCCTGACACGCATATCGCGGGGGAAGTTCAGCTCTTCAACGCCCAAGTCGCTGGCACAGTCGAATTCGACGGATGCACTATCGATGGAGCACTCACATTGGGTCGCGCAGCCATCGACGGTAGCTTGCACATGCGCCGTGATTGCATAGTTCACGGGAAGCTGCGGTTGAAGGGCATTCAGGTGCAGGGAGCACTGCTGGCCCGTGGCCTAGTGGTGAACGGGAAGATCAATATGATCGGCGCACGCATCGGCGACGTCCTGTCTCTCGTCGATGTGACCGCCTACTGTCCGGAGGACTGGGCCCTCTCACTCATAGAGGTTCAAGCGTCACGCGTCACGCTGCACCTCAACGAAGCCTCCTCGGGCGCCGTATCTCTCCGAGACGCACACTTCGGGCGATTAATCGATGACGTTGCCAACTGGCCAGGAAGATGCACCGTTGACCTGGGAGGGTTCACCTACGATCGGCTCAGTGAGCGCATCGGCGGTGGCCCGCGTTCGACGGTGAGGGACCGCCTGATATGGCTGCGCACATATGCAGTCTTGGATGGAGCCCTGCAACCCGCCGTGGACCGCCCCTTCGCTCGTGGGCCGTACGAGCAGCTTGCCGCGGTACTTGGCAATGAGGGTCGCGAGCAAGATGCCCGAGCTGTCCTGCGTGAGAAGGAGCGTCTGCGTCACCAGGCAAGGGGACGTTTGGGAGCGTGGTGGGGCACAATGCAGGACGTCGTGGTCGGATTCGGCTACGTACCCAGTCGCGCCCTGATCTGGCTCTCAGCGTTGCTATTCACGGCCACGGCCTACTTCCAGGCTTCTGGACCACTCGCTGCCATCAAGCCAGATGAAGCACCGACGTGGGATCCGTTTCTCTACAGCCTGGATGTGCTCATTCCCTTCATCAGCTTGGGACACGACACCGTGTGGGACCCCACTGGCAGGGATAAGGCTGTTTTTATTCTCCTCATGGTCGCTGGCTGGGTTCTCACCACCACGGTCATCGCGGGACTCGGTCGAGTACTGCAGCGGCAATGAACGGCCCAAGGGTGTGGTGGCGAAGAACAGAGGTCGACAACCCGGAGAAGAGCTCAGGGGCGGCGATTGGAACGGTTTCCTAGCAGCACGTTGAGAACTTTCCGTAGGGTCTATTCCCTGTCCTCACGTTCAAATAGATCGATCTGCCCCTCCGACACGTTCATGCCTCTGCGGGATGATCGAGCGCCGAAGTCCCCGATCGAACCCATTGTTTGAATCACCGTGGCATTGTAAAGCCAGCTCAAGTTTCCTTCCTTTTCGAGAGTTCCGCTCACCTGGAGTGCAAGTTCCTCTTCGTGAGCACGGATAGCTTCATGGTAATCTTCTTCATTCCTGAGTCGGACTCGTACTTTGCGAGGGGAGCCGGGAAGCAGGGATTCGATCCCGAAAACGCCAGGGCTGCCCACATTCTTTCTAGTAAGTAGATGAACCCTTCCGACCATAGTGGCTACCTGAGTACTTTGATCTTCGGCTAGTTTGATTGCAGCCTTACTTAAAGGCTCCACATCTTCACGGGAGAATTCGAAGTGTGAAGGCAGTGAGGTAGGAGCGGGGATGCTGGAGTCCCAGTCGATCGTGATATCAGCCCCCTCGGCATTGCTGGCAACGCCTAAGATCGCGTTGGTCATCTCGTAAGAGACTCCACGATTCACGCCATCTTCGAACGCCGACAGGGAATCGCTGATTCGATAGTGTTCTAGTGCCTCGACGGTGGCCTCTACAGCCTTAATGACTGCCTGACTTACGGCTCGAACTGGGGCTGTGCCGACCTCAGGAAGAGCACTAGATGTAGCAGACTCCGCACCGGAGCTCAGTGAGACATGGCCATTGGGTGGGGCGTACGCAGTGACAATGTAACTGCCTGGGGCAGTCTGCCCCATGAGTACCTGATCGAGATACCTGCCAGCGAATCTGCCATTGCGGTTCACAAAGTGACGCTCTGGGCTGATGTAAGACTTGGCGCCAGCAATTAATGCTTTCCGGGCCGACTCGATCAATCTTTCGCCTCTGCGCCATTCGATAAGTCCGCTGGGGGCAAGGGATTCCTTGCGGAACTTGAACTCGTCTGATGCCTCCACGGCAAGGCGGGGATAGATAGAACGTGTCCAAAGTTCTCGATGCTGAGAGATCTGAAGCAGGGCCGTTTGTAACAGATCAGAGAATTCAGGGGCTGTGTCGTCCAGGGGGATGACGAGACTCGACTTCCCAAAGAGTGATGCGTCCCCTCCCGGGGGGACATAACGATTGTAGAGACCTCGACGCCCACCCACTTGCTGCCAACCGGCTTCCGTTAGGAGTGCTCCCAAGCGTCCAGGATCGACGTGGGCCGGGATCGTCACGTTATTCATGTAACGACTCGCCCCTTTCGATCCTGTCAAGGATGGAACTTAACGATCGCGCGTCCAAAAGGTTCTTTGTTGGGATGCGAACCGTCGGCTTCTGAACATGTGACGGAGCCTCAACCCCCTCTAAACATGCCCAGTAGCAACTGCGTCTAGTCAGCAGACCCTCATGATCTGCGGTGGTCCAATCGGCTTGCCGCGGCGACATCGTCATGACGATCAGGATCGCTTTTATGAGCTTCCTCGGCTTCACCATGTGATCGAAGTACTGGCGCTTCGTGAACTGATAGCTGAAGAAGTCCTTGCCAGCGTCCGGGTATATCGTCGTGGTGCTCTTGAGCTGGGCGTACACCATTGTCTCTTCTTCGAGCGCTGTACGCGGGGGACGGATCAGATGGAGGTCAGTCCCCGAGTAGTCCTTGGTGATCGTCTGTATCGTGCAACCGACTGTCGCCGCTACGCTCGCGATGTACCCCTCTTGCAGCTGCTCCATCATCCCCGTGAACGTCTTTGGGTCGACAGGTTCGATGTTGCTCCTGCGCGGCTCCTCCGCTCCGGTGCCGTCGAGTAACCCCACCATAGGCAACTGCCCTCACCCCTAGACAACTTGACAAGGCTAGGTCCTTACCGCTGGGGGTGGAAGAGGCCGTAGGCCCAGCTATCCAACCTGTGAAGTTGCCTAGCGGGGCAAGGCGTCTGGAGTCGAAGGGGGCTTTCAAGTCGGACTCTGAGGGCACCGGTGAACCCCTCCATGGACGGTGGTCATCGCGAGGGATCCGGGAGTCATGGGGAGCGCTTCCCATGTTCTCCAACGTGGTCGAAACGCTGCACGCGGGTCGAAAGCCGCACGTCATGGCTGGGGGTGAGTCAGAGGAGGCGGCCCGCTGTAAATCTGCTCGATTACCTGGCGCCCCTGTGGGGCAGGTCGAGGACCGACCAGATCATCGCAGCTCAGGCCGCATCCAGCTTGGAGACTGTAAATCTGCCGGCTCAGCCTTCCTAGGTTCGAATCCTAGCGCCGCCACAGCCCAGCAGAGGCCAGTGATCAGCGACGAAGTCGATCACTGGCCTCTGTGGCGTTTGCGGGCACCCGCTGCCCGGCACTGAGCCCCGTTCACCGGAGCCCCGGCGGGCGAGCCGCCACCGCCCCCTACTCCGTCGTCCACTTGATCATCCAACTGTCGTTCAGTACGGAGACGACCCGCTCGCAGCGGTCCACGAACGCGTCCGCTGCCTCCGGCGAACTCGTAGGCTCCGAGCGCCAGGACGTGATCAGGCGGTCCAACTCGTCCGCGGTGCGGGCGTATTCGATCTGTTGGTAGGCGTATCTCGATGTGACCGCGTGGGTGCTCACCGCCGCGCCGATCAGGGTGGCGACCGCCACCCAGGCCGCTGCCGCTTCCACTTCGTACGCACCCGACACCGCGCCCAGGACCGCGCCCGCGCATCCCAGGAGGAGTTCCGCCCGGCGGACCAGGGTGAGGCGGCGGCCCATGGCGGCCGACTTCGGGCGGTAGTAGCCGTCGATCTGCTGGCGTACCCGGCGCTCTATGTACGAGTCGACGTCGGTCACTTCGGGGGGCGTTCGCGGGACGGGGGTGATTCCCTCGGTGTGGGGGAGGAGGTCCGCCGCGTCGGCGCGGAGGCGGTCGACGCGGTCGCGGAGTACGGCGGAGGCCGCGGGGCCACGGTAGGGGGCCACTCCGGCGAGGAAGACGTACGCCTCGTTCTTGATCGCCTCGCTCACGGAGCGCAGCAGCGTCCAGTCCCGTATGGCCGCGGGGCCCGCCCGCCCTGCCGCGAGAGGGACCAGTCCCGCCGCGAGCGCCGCGGCGAACGCGAGGGTCTTGCCGGCGGCCCCGTACGCGTCCATGGTCTGGGAGGCCGCCGTCCCGAGGACCGCCGCGGCGATGCCCAGGGTGAGGGCCAGCGCCCGTGCCCGTCCGATCGCCGACTTGCGCCGGTCGGCCGCCTGGGACCAGACGCTCTGCTGATCCCATATCTCCAACAGCGTTGTACCGCCCCCGTGTTGACTCACGGGTGCGATTGTGTCCGACTCCGCCCTGACCTGCCTGCCGAAGGTACAGAATGGCGAGGCGATCGGCGTCTGTGAGCATCGGTGAGTACCAGTGAGTACCAGCGAGCGCCTGTGGACGGCCGGGTGCCGGCCGTGGGACGCCGTACCCCGTCGAGCCTGACCGTATCGACGCCCGGTCGCGTCGATGCCTGATCGCGTCGACGCCCCTGATGAACGTGAACGTGACCGTGACCGTGACCGTGAGCCGGAGGACGCGTGCTCCAGTACGAGAAGGAGTTCGACCCCCAGGACGTACCGTCCGCGGGGCCGGGCAGCCGACCGTCGCCGGAGGAGGGCGGATCCGGCTACGCCGCCGACGACGAGGTCTACGTCTTCGACGACGACCGTCTCGTGCTCGCGGTCAACGTCGCGCTCAAGACCGGGCGTCCGCTGCTGCTCTTCGGTCCGCCGGGAGCGGGCAAGTCCACGCTGGCTCCCAACGTCGCGCGGATCCTGGGCTGGAGCCACTACGCGCATGTGGTGACCGCCCGGACCGAACCCGAGGATCTGCTCTGGCGGTTCGACGCCCTCAAGCGCCTCAACGACGCGCAGGCGAGCAGACTCCAGGACGACATCGGCTGCTATTACACGAAGGGGCCGCTGTGGCGGGCCTTCGAGCGGGAGAGCGGGAAGCGGTCCGTCGTACTGATCGACGAGATCGACAAGGCCGACCCCGATCTGCCGAACAGCCTGCTGGGGCCGCTGGGTTCGCTCTCCTTCCCGCACCCCTGGGACGACGGGCAGCCGATCACCGTCAGCGAGCAGGAGGCCCCGCTGGTCGTCATCACGACCAACGACGAGCGGGAGCTGCCCCGTCCGTTTCTGCGCCGCTGCATCGTCTTCGAGCTGGGCGCTCCGAACAAGGAGCATCTGCTGCGGGTGGCGCGGCAGCACCTCGGCGCGCACTTCGACGACGACCTCGCGCACGCGATCGCCGATCACCTCCTGGCCGTTCGGGACCAGCGGGACGACCCGGCCGCCGCGCCCAGTACGGCGGAGTATCTGGACGCGCTCAAGGCCAGCCACCAGCTCCAGGTGGTCCCGGGCACCCCGGAGTGGAGGGAGTTGGAGAACGTCACGCTCCGCAAGCGGCGCGACGTCGCGGAACGTTCCGCATGAGCGCCCGCGGAGAGGTCTTCCTCGGAGACCTGGCCAAGGCGTTCGCGCTTCTGCGTCCCGGGGACCGGGAAACCTCGCGGGCCATGGCGGAGTTGCTGGGGCTCGGCCGGGAGTACGGGATCCCGGCCCCGGCCCCGGCGTCCGTCGTCGATGCGGTCGAGGGCAGGGCCGATGCGCTCTCCGGGGCCGATGCCGTACCCGTACCCGTACCCGGGGCCGAATCCGGCTCCGGCTCCCGTGGTCCGGGCGGCTCCGGCGGGGAGCGTACGTACGCGGGCGCGCACCCCGGTTCCGGGGCGGAGGCCCCGGCAGCACCCCGGCCCGGCACCGCCTCGACGGCCCCGGCGGCTCCGGCGGCCCCGTCCACGCCGTCGATTCCCGCCCCCGCGGCGGGAGTTCACGTACCCCGGCTCCTCGACCGCGCCCTGGACTTCTCCGTGACCCCCACCGGGCCGCTCCCGGAGGACCGCGGCAGGGCACTCCTCGCGGACGCCGCGCCCTCGGCCGACCAGTCCGGCGGCCCCTCCGCCGATCCCCTCGGCTATCGGGCCGCCGACCAGCCCGGCGGCCCCGTCGCCCTCCCGCCGTACGAGCCGCCCTGGAAACCGGACTGGGCGCGCGGCGTGATGTTCGCGACCGTGTCCACTCCCGTCGCGAGCCGCCGGCTCGACGCGCGCACGCTCAGCCGGAAGACGGCCCGTCACGAGAGTCTGCGGACCGTCCCGTGGCAGAGCCGTCCCAGCACCCGCCGCGGAGTGCAGCTCCTGCTCGACCACGGTGCGGGCATGACGCCCTTCCAGGAGGACCGCCGGTGGCTGCGCGAACTGGCGGGCAGCATCGCCGGACGCGACCGCGTCGAGGTGCTGCGCTTCCGGGGCACCCCGCTGCGCGGCGTCGTACGCGGCGACCCCGCCGCCCCGCAGCCCTACCGGCCGCCCGCCCCCGGCACCCCCGTGGTGCTCGTCTCCGATCTGGGCCGCGCGCGGCGGCCGTTCGCGGACGAGCCGGCCGTACCGGTCGCGGACTGGCGGGAGTTCATCCACCGGCTGCTGCGTTCCGGCTGCCCGGCGGTGTGCATCACGCCGTTCCCCGCGGACGACTATCCGCGGTCGTTACGGGACAGGGTGGCGCTGATCCCGTTCGACCGGCGCATCTCGCTGCGGTACGCGCAGGAGGCGCTGCGGAGGATCCGTCAGGCGACGGAAGCGCGGTCATGACCGAATACCGCATGCCCGGCCCTGCTGCGGGCGGCCCCGGTACGACCGGCCGCCATGTGGCCGCGATGATCGAGCAGTTGGGGGATCACCGGCCCCAACTCGTCGCCCTGGCCGAGTGCGTCTCCCTCGCGGCCCATCTCGACTGGACGTTCCTCCGGCGCGCACGGCTGCGCTTCCTGCCCTCGTCGACCGCCGGTCTGGAGGCGGACCTCTGCTTCTCCCCGCTCGTGGAGGCCGTGGGCGGCCGTGCCCTGCTGCTGGACAGGGAGGCGGCCGAGGCGCTGCGTTCCCGCCTCATGACGCGGTCGCCCCGACTGCTGCGCAGGATCCGGGACTTCACCGCCGAGGAGCACGCCCGCGCCCCGCGCATCGTACGGTTCTGCGAAGAGCTGCTGTGGTCGGATCTGAGCGGCTCCCCGACAGCGCGGACGGACGTCGCGCGCTCCGCGCGTCAGGTCCTGCGCGCCCTCGCGGCCCCGGGACCGGACGGGCCCGAGCGGTCAGAGGCAACGGGGGAGACCGAGGACGACGACAGGGCCGCGGACGATCTGGGCCGCTGGGCGCTGCACTACGTCGCCCGTCTCCCGGAGAGGGTCCTGCTCCACGACGACGTCCTGCATGTGCAGGTCGCCTCCTGCGAACGCCTCGGCCTCGAACCGCCGCCCGACCCCCTCGACGTGGAGCGGCCGGCGCCCGGCGTGAGCGCGGCACGCGCTCTGGTGCAGCGCCCCGTGGCCGTCGGCGCGGTGGCGCAGTCGGACGGCATCGTCCTCAGCAGACCGCCCGCGGCCGGTGCCAAGCGGATCCACGCCGGGGGCACCAGACACCGGGTGCGCCTCGATGTGACGAGCCCGCTGGCGGGCTGGCCCGAACCCGTACGTCTGGAGCTGGACGCGGGGCGGAGCCTGCGTCTGCCCTTCACCGTGGTGCAACGGATCGGCCCCGCAGGGGAGTTGGAGATGAGCCTGGCGCATCCGGGCGCCGCGCTGGACGTCGCCGTCGCCGACCGGCCCGGCGCCGACCCGTCCGCGGCGCACTGCGCGGTGCTGCTCGCGGACGGCACGGTCGTCCTGTACGCCCGCGACGGCACGGAGACACGCCGCGTGCCGCCCGAGCCCAGGATCGGGTCGGGGCCGGAGCGTGGACCGGGACCGGGACCGGGGCCCGCGGACCGTACGCGCGTCGCGCTGTCCGCCGACGGCACCGTCCTCTCGTACGTCCAGGACGGTCGGACGTACCGCGAACCGGTGCGCGCCGGCGGCGAGTTCAGCCGTTCCGGAGGGTCCGGGGACGTATTCGGCGACGAGCAGGGGCAGTTCACCACGTCCACGGGACAGGCCGTGTGGAACCGCACCACCGCGACGGCCCGTACGGCGGACGGGCGCACGGTCGTACAGGCGGGAGCCGACGGCAGGGTGCGCGCCGTGCCGTCCGGCCCCGGCCCCGGCCCCGACTCCGGCTCCGGCCTCGGCTCCGGTCCCGCTGACGGCGACCGCGGTACGACCCCGGTCCGCGACATCGGCCAAGCCCCGTGGCAGGTCTCCTCGTTGGCCGTCAGCGCCGACGGGCAGCGGGTGGCGGCGGTGGGCAACGACGCGCTGCTGATCGAATGGCCGCTGCTCACGGGCGCGGACCCGCGCGAGACCCGCCTCCGCTTCTGTGCCACCCGGGTGTTCGCGGGCGCCGCCGGAAGCTGGGTGGTCGCGGGCACGGGCGGCCCGCTGGAGCTGAGCACGGAGGACGGCCGGCGCTACCGCGTCACACCGGACCCCGAGTACCGCCCGGACGACGACGGCGTCCCGGCCTGGGGCCGCGGCTGTGCGCTCGTCGCGGCGGACGGCGAGCAGATCGCGACCGTGTCCCAGCTCCCCGGCGTCGACTGTCTCGCCGTACCGGCGCACTCCTACGGAGCGGGCGCCGAGGGGGAGTCGGCGTCCTGGCCTGCCGCCGCCCACAGCCGGGGCGTACGCGTCGTCGCCGACCTCGACGTGTCGCTCGGCGGTGAGGCGGACGTGCTGGAGACGTCGTGCACGCTGCTGGACCAGGGCTTCGACGGGCTCCGGCTCGTCGGTGCCGAGACCGTGGACGACGACCTCCTGGACGACGTACGTCACCTCATCGAGGGTTATGACGACCGCCTGCTGCTGTACGGATCCTCGGCACACGCCACGGCGGAGCCGCCCGACACCGCCCGGACCCCGCCGGCGCTGATGCTGAGCCGGTCCCTTCTCTCGGTGCTCGACGACGACGGCCACGGGTACGGCACCGGCACCGGCACCGGGTACGGCAACGGTCTCGGGGACGACGACGGCCTTGGGGACGGCGGCTTCCCGGCACGGATGTCCACGCTGAAGCTCTGGATCGAGCGGACCGCCACCCGTACCTCCCCGACGGGGAGTTCGGACCGCTGGACGCTCGAACTCGGCGCCCCGCGGCCCCGGGAGACCGAACGGCTCGCCGCTGCCGTCCTGTTGTCCCTGCCGGGCAGTCCCGTTCTGCCGTTCACGGCGCCGCCGGCGGGAGGGCCGGACCCGGTCCCGCTCGGCACGATGCTCGACGTACGCCGCAACCAACTGGCCCTCTCCCGCGGCGAATGCCGGCTGCTCGACCTCCCCGCACCCCGCGTGCTCGCGCTGCTGCGCCGCCACGGAGACGAATCGGTGCTGTGCCTGGTCAACTTCGCCCCGTACCCGGCCGACGCCGAGATCGACTCCGCCGTGCTGGGCCAACCGGCAGGCCTGCTGGACCTGTTCGACGGTTCGGCTCTCGACGCCGGCGGCATGGTGGTGCGCGTCCGGCTGCGGCCCGCGTCCGTCCGCTGGTTCGGACTGCTCGCAGAACAGGTGTCCCCGTGATGTCCGCAGGAGTGTCCTCGATGGCCCGCCCCAAGATCTTCATCAGCCACAGCTCCGGCAAGTGCGGCGACGAAGGCTGCGAGTGCGCCGCCTACCGCGACGCCCTCGCCGCGCACTTGGAGGAGCTGGGCTGCGACACCGTGGTCGACCGCGACGTCCTGCGCGGGGGCGACGAATGGCACCGGAAGCTGATGGTCGAACTCCTCCGCAGCCAGGGCGCCGTGGTCCTGCTGTCGCGCCACGCGCTCGACTCGTACCACGTCATGGAGGAGGCGCTTCTCGCGAACGCGCTGCGGGAGGCGAACCAGCAGCGCTTCCTGCTGCTGCCGGTCGTGCTGCCCGGCGTCCGGCGTGCCGATCTCCAGGGCAGCCGGCTGGACGGGATCGGCCTCGGCAGGCTGGACATGGTCGACTGGTCCCCGGCGGCCGGGCCCGCCGTCCCGCCGCCCGAAGTGGCCGGGATCGTACGGCCGTTGGTGGAACGGCACGGGGCGCTGCCGCACCCGAGGGTGACCGAGTACGTCGCGAGCCGGATCGAGGGCCTGTCCGACCACGCGCTGCGGCAGGTCGCGCAGGAACTCGGCGTCGACGTCATCGCGTACGCCAGGGACCACACCGACTACGTCGTCTCGACCGGCCTGTTGAGCGAACGCCCCGTGGACGGCATCGGCGCGTACTGCGCGATGCGCAAGGCGCTCACGAGACTTCTGCCGCTGCTGACGGACAGGGAGCACCGGCGGGACGTCGTCGACGTCGTGGTGCCGTTCGCCAGGGTGCCGGGACGCGCGGCGGAACAGCTCCGGACGCTGAGCGACACCGTGCCGAGCGGGCGGATCGCCCTGCTGGAGGCGCGCAAGGTCCGCACGGCGCAGATGTACGTGCGGCGCGCGAGCGAGGATCCGCAGCCGTGGCGGTGCCATGTGGCGGTGCCCAGCCCCGAGTTGGACTTCGTCGACAGCCTGGTCGAGGACGTGGGCGACTATCTCGCGGAGCACCTGTGCTACGGCGTCCACGACAAGGACGTCCTGCGCCGTGCCCTGGCACAGGCGGAGGACGAGCGCGGCGGACCCGTGACGATCCTGCTGAACGTACGGCCCGACGACGAACTGGTGCGGCGGCTGCTGGCGGAGTTTCCCCAACTGCTCTTCCTCTTCGCGCACGACCAGGTGGGCGCGGGCGCGGCCGGGCATGCGCTGCTGGAGCCGCTGTCGTGGGAGCCGGAGATGGACATGCTCCGTACGCACGAGGAGTTCAGCCGGTAGCCGCACCGGAGTCGAGGGTGATCCTCAGCCGGGGCATGGTGTGCAGCGCGCCGAGGTCGAGGGCGCTCTCCCGGCCGGTGGACTCCCTCTCGCCGTCCCTGCCGTCCTCGCCGGTCGTCAGCAGCCGCAACTCCCGCAGCCGGGGCGCGCCCACGAGCCCCGACGACAGCTCGGGGACCGCCGACGCCGCGCAGGAGACCGTCAGAAAGACGACCCCGGACCGTGCCACGGCGGACCAGTCGGTCAGCCGCCCGCAGCCGGAGACCGTGAGCGACCGCAGCCGGCGGCAGCCGTCCAGCGCGTCGAGGCCGAGGAGCACCGCGTTGCCGTCGATCACCAGCGACCGGAGGGACGGAAGCCGGCCGAGAGCGCTGAGATCCGCCACATCGCCCCGGCAGACGACCCGGTGGATGTGGTGCGGGTCGGCTGCCAGACGCGAGAGCGCCGCGGCCGAACCGACCTCGACGGCGCGCGGGCGGGCGGGAGGCGCGGCGCCGTCCGTCGGCCACGTCCGTACGAACTCCCGCTGCACGGCGGGACGGTGGGGCGCCCAGACCACCGCGTCGTGCCGCGGCGGCATGGCGACGATCCGGCGTTCCGGGTCGGCGGGCTCGCTCGCCGTCCGTACGTGGCGCGCCCGCTCCCGTGACCGCTTCTCCTCGTACATCCGCAGGTCCGCCGTCTTGAGCACGTCCTCGACGGAGTCGCCGCACGCCGCCCAGGCCACGCCGAGGCTGGAGTCCACCGTCACCGTGACGTCGCCGTCCACCTCGACGGGCAGGGCGATCGCGTTCCGCAGCCGTACGGCCAACTCCTGTGCGTCGGCGGGCCGCAGGCCGTCGGCGAGTACGACGAACTCGTCGCCGCCGAACCGCGCGACCGTGTCGCCGTCGCCGTCGCCGACCGCGTCCGAAAGCCGCCGTGCGAGCTCGACGAGTACGGCGTCCCCGGCCCGGAACCCGTAGCGTTCGTTGACCGCGTGCATGCCGTCGAGGTCGCAGAAGAGGACGGCGAGCCCGCGAGTTCCGCCGCCTTCCTCCGGGGCGACGAGGTGCACATGCCCGCCGGCCGCCCCGAAGGCCGACGGCATGCCCGCCGCATCGAAGCCGTCCGCGCCGCTCTCGTCCTCGGCCGACGGACAGATCTTCGCGCTCAGACGGGCCCGCAGCTCGGCGCCGTTGGGCAGCCCGGTCAGGGCGTCGTGGTCGGCGCGGTGCGCCAACTCCAGTCCGTGGCGCTTGCGTTCGTCGATGTCCTCGACGTGGGTGAGCAGGAAGCGCGGTCCGTCGGCGGTGTCGGCCACGACGGAGTTGCGCAGCGAGACCCAGAGGTACGAGCCGTCGTGGCGGGCGAGGCGCACCTCTGCACGGCCGCCCTCGGCGGAGGTACGCAGCAGCGTCCCGAGGTCCTCGGGATGGACGATGTCGGAGAAGGAACGGCGGCGCACATCCGCGGCGGAGCGGCCGAGCAGACGGCACAGCGCGTCGTTGACGTGGACGAACTGCCCGTGCTGGTCGCCGCCCGTCTCCGCGACGGCCATGCCGTTCGGCGCGTACTCGAAGTCGCGCCGGAAGCCCTCCTCGCTGGCGCGCAGCGCCGACTGCCTGCGTTCCAGACGGGCGAGGGCGCGCTGCATGTCGGAGCGCAGCCGTGCGTTGCCGAGCGCGGCCGCGGCCTGCGAGGAGTAGAGCTGGAGCGCTTCGCGCGCCCAGGCGCCGGGCCGCCGTCCGTTGTGCGGTCTGTCGACGGACAGCACGCCGAGCAGTTCGCCGTCCGCGTCGTACAGCGGCGCGAACAGCCGGTCGCCGGGGCGCCAGTCGTCCTTGCCCTGCGGTACGGGTCCCGCGGGGTGCCACCGGGGCAGCCCGTCGGCCCGGCCCTCGGCGTACGGGATGAACCGCAGACCGCCCCAGGGCTCGCCCGTCGACAGCTCCTGGTCCCAGGAGGCACGCGACGCGGTACGGCCCGCCAACGCCACCTCGGCCTCGTCGCTGCCCGCGACGGCCGCGACGACCAGGTCGCCGTCGGGACGTACGAGATGAACGGCCGCGACCTCGAAGCCGAGCCCTTCGACCACGCCGTCGGCGATCGTCTGCAGGGTGTCGGCGAGACCGCGCGCCGTGCTCAACTGCGCTACGGCGACGTGCAGTCGGCGCAGACTGGCCAGGCGGACGTAGGGCTCCGACCGCTCCGACTCGGCTGCCATCGCCCTCCCCCTGAGCCGCGTTCCGCGGCCCCGTACCGCACCGGTTCCGCTCGGCACTCAGGATAGGAGCACGGGCGCCGGCGGCGATGCGTTCCGGACGCCCGGGACAGCAGGCCCCGGGACAGAAGGCGGCCCCGGGCCGGCGTGCGTTCACGTGCGACCCGGAGCCGTCGCTTCACGGGGGCTAGGTCGACGGCTGCGATCGGGTGCCCATCCCCGCGCACAGCGCCCAGATGATGAACACGTCGATCGCCAGGGTGATCACCGCCCACAGCGGGAAGTACGGCAGCCACATGAAGCTGGCGATCATGCCGAGGCCGGCAAGGACTATGCCGACCCATCGGGCCCACGTCGCACCCGTCAACATGACGGCTATACCTGCGACGGCTATCGCGGCGCCCAGGAACAGGTGGACCCATCCCCAGCCCGTGAGGCTGTAGTCGAACGCGTAGCTTCGCGTCGACGCGAATACGGCGTCCTCGCGCAGGGCTGCGACACCAGAGGAAACGGCGAGCAGTCCGCCGAAGAACATCAGCGCGCCGGCCAGTTTCGTCCAGCCGCTGAAGGACGGCTTGCCGGTACTGCGGACGGCGGTCGCCGCGTGCGAACCGCCGGCAGCATGAGTTGCCATGTCGAGACCCTCCTCTTGCAAGGTCTGCCTTCTGCCTTCACCTGTTCAGGTGCTTATGTCCTAGTTTGGCAGAATCTCCCGAGGCTGCGACCGGAGCCGTTTTCCCAGGTCAGAGCGGCAATCGGGCACATGGCCAGGCGGCCTCCGGGCGCCACCCGCGAAGGTCCGCGGGCCGCTGCCCGCCGTCCCGGTGCGCGTCAGGTGCGTGCCCACGGGCCGGACAGAATGTTTCCGGTACGGCGAACCCGGCCAGACGCGTACCAGCCGCACCGATCCCGTACCGACGCCGCAGCGCGAACGCACGGACGCAGCAACCGGGCCGCGGGGAAGCGGTGTTGGGCAACGCGTTCGGCCGGGGCGGCGAGCACGACGAGCAAGGCGGAGGGGGCCACGAGTGAGCACACGCGTGACCGGGGGAGACGCGGAGGCGGCCGGACGGGAGAGCGGGGGCCGTTCGCCGGCGCCGGAACCGTCCGCCCCCGTCCAGCCCCGCTCCCCGTCCTCCCCGTCCTCCCCGTCCTCCCCGTCCTCGCCGGAATCCGCGCTGGCCCCCTCGCCCACGCATGCTCCCGCCGCCGCGCCCACGCCCCTCCCCGGCCTCGCGGAGTGCCGCACCGCGCTGCGCCGTACGCCCGTCTCCATCTGGAACGACGACGTCACCGACTGGGCCGCCGCCCTCACCTACTACGCGGTGCTCGCGATCTTCCCCGCCCTGCTCGTGACGGTCTCCACTGTCGGCCTCGCGGGATCGGACGCGACCAGGGAACTGATCGCCCGCGTCACCACCGTCCTGCCCGCCCAGTCCGGGGACCTGATGGCGGGCGTGCTCAAGGATATGGCCGCACAGAGCACGGCGGCCTGGCTGCTCGCGGTGTTCGGCACGGCCGGATCGCTCTGGTCCGCCTCCAGTTACCTCAGCGTCTTCCGCCGCGCGCTGCACGCGATGCACGGAGTGGAGGACCACCGTCCGGTCTGGCGGACCGTTCCGCGCATCGTGCTGACCGCGCTGGCCCTGCTCGCGCTGCTCGTCTCCAGCGTCTTCGTGCTGGTGCTCAGCGGCGAGGTGGCACGGACGGCGGGCGGCCTGCTCGGCATGGACGACTTCGCCGCCGGCGCCTGGCACACCATGAAGTGGCCGCTGCTGCTGGGCTTGGTGGCGGTGCTCGTACTGGTCGCCTTCCGTACGGGGCCCGCCGGGACCCGGGGCGTAAGGAACCGGGCGCCGGGCGGTGCGCTCGCGGTGGTGCTGTGGCTGGTGTCGTCACTGGGCTTCGCCCTGTACACCTCGCACGTGGGCACGTACCACCGGCTGTACGGATCGCTCGCTGGGATCGTCGTCTTCCTGGTGTGGCTGTGGATGTCGAACCTGGCGCTGCTCGTCGGGGCGCAGTTCAACGCCGAACTCGCCAAGCTGCGCGCCGCGGCGGACCCTTCGGCGGGAACGGACACGGACACGGACGAGGACTCGGCCGCACAGCCGGAGCCGGAGCCGGACGCGGGCGCCTGAACCCGCCGGCCCCGTTCCCGATTCCCCGGGCCGGGACTCGTCAGGCTCCGGCGACCGCCCCGACGGCCTCCTCGACCGGCGTCGAGCCGTTGATCAGTTCGAGCGTGAGCCCGGCCGTCCCCGGTGCGTGCAGCAGAGCGCCGAGCACCGCGGCGACGTCCTCCCGGGTCACCTCCGCGCGTCCCGTCCGCTCTCCGAGCAGGACCTTGCCGGTGCCGGGCTCGTTGGTCAGCCGCCCCGGCCGCAGCACCGTCCAGTCCAGTCCGTCGCGCGCCCGTACGGCGTCGTCGGCCTCGCCCTTGGCCCGCTGGTACGTGGCGAAGACCGGGTCCATGCCCTCCGGCGGCTCGGTGAGGGAGGCGTCGGCGCCCATGGACGAGACGATGATGTAGCGCCGTACGCCTGCCCGTTCGGCGGCGTCGGCGAAGAGGACGGCCGCCGCCCGGTCCACGGTCTCCTTGCGCGCCGCCCCGCTGCCGGGGCCCGCGCCCGCCGCGAAGACCACCGCGTCGGCGCCCTCCAGATGTGCGGCGACCTCCTCGACGGAGGCCGACTCCAGGTCGCAGACGACCGGTTCGGCGCCCGCGGCCCGCAGATCCTCGGCGTGCTCCGGATTGCGGACCAGGCCCGCGACCTCGTCCCCGCGTGCGGCGAGCTGACGCTCCAGCCGCAGCGCGATCTGACCGTGTCCACCAGCGATGACTGTGCGCATGGTCCCGACCGTACGTCACACCGGCGGGCGGCGCGCTGAGAGCCCGTCAGCCGCCGTCCGACCCCGCCCGGCGGGCGCGACGCCGCGAACGGACCCGCGCCGCCCGGCAGTTCAGCCCTGCGACTGCCGCGGCAGATCGAACTCCGACGTCCCCGTGAAGTCGCAGAACTCACGCACCGCGCTGGTCCGCGACACAACGCGCCCCCGGTGCACGACGATCCGGCTGTACGCGAGCGAGAGCGCCCCCGCCAGCTCCGACCCGCGCACGGCCACCAGCTCCGCCGGGAAACCGGCCTCGACCCGCACCTCGGGCAGCCCCATCGTCGTACGCGCCCGCGCGCACACCGCGTCGTACGCGTCCTCCGGGCTCGCCTCACCGTGCGACGCCAGCAGATACGCGGCCTCCAGCGGATCGCCCCGGCCGACCGTGTTCGCCGCGTCCCGCAGCGCTCCGCTGCCCGCCGCCACCGTGACCCCGGCCGCCCGGAGCAGCCGTACGGGAGCGATGCGCGGCGGCGCCGTCTGCGAGGGACGCTCCACGACGCCGCAGTCGCCCTGCGGCAGGCACACCACGGTGACGCCCGCGGCCGCCAGCCGCTCCGCCGTACGGACCGCCGCCTTGTGCGGCATCCTCGCCAGCCCCGCGCACGGTCCGATGGCGACACCGGGACGCAGCCCGCCCGCGGCGGCGGCCAGCCGGGAGAGCCGTGCCGGGTCGGCGCCGTCCGTGTGCAGATCGACGGGACAGCCGTGTTCGGCCGCGACCTCCAGCACCGCGTCCACGTACCCGGACGGATCCGGGTCGAGGTCCGGGCAGCCGCCGATCACGGACGCGCCCATCTTCACCGCGTCCCGCAGCATCGACAGCCCGTCCGCGCCCGCGACGCCGGTCAGCAGCCGCGGTACCGCGACACTGCTCAGCTCCACCAGTCCGCGCAGCGCCCGCCGCGCCTGAAGCACCGCCTCCAGCGAGCGCAGCCCCGCGACGTCGCCGATGTGCACATGGGTACGGGTCGCGGTGGCGCCGAAGCCGAGCTGGAGCAGGGCCGCCTCCGTCGTACGGCGCTGTACGTCCTCGGGGGCGCTGCGGGGCGGCCCGTCGGAGCTGGGGGAGACGGCGGTCAGCGCGGTGTCGTAGTGCGCGTGCGCCTCGGCCGGCGCCGGCAGGAGCAGATAGCCGGCGAGGTCGACGCGGGAGGCGCCCTTGGGCGGTGTGCCCTGCGCGAGACTGCCGGCCGTACCGACGGCCTCGATCCGGCCGCCGCCCAGCCGTACGTCGACGGTGCGGCCGTCGGCGAGACGTGCGCCGCACAGCATGAGACTGCGCGGGGCGGCGCCCTCGCCGGAGCCGTCGCGGGGTGCGTCGCGTGAGGTGTCGCGGGGTGCGGCCGGTTCGCGGGCCGG